>JALGVU010000447.1 GCA_025774545.1 bacterium
GCCCGGGCCGACTCCAAGCCGTTGCGGTGGGCGTGCCCGGCCCAAAGGAGGACGCCCGGAGGCGTTGTCGCCTCCGGGCGTGTCGGGAACTGCCTGCCTTCGTGTGGACTACCTGAGAATCAGGAGCTTCCGTGCGTGGGCGAGGTTTCCTCTCTCGAGGCGCGCGAAGTAGACGCCGCTCGCGACCTTGGCACCGCTCGCATCCCTGGCGTCCCACCTCGCGACGTGCCCGCCGGGGGGCACGGCGCCGTCGACGAGCGTGGCCACGAGCCTCCCGTTCGCGTCGTAGATGGAAAGCCGGACCGGCCCGCCCGCGCTCTCCGCGGGGATCTCGTAGTGGATCTCGGTGAACGCGGTGAGCGGGTTCGGCGTCGGGGGCGCGAGGAAGAACGTCGCCGGCAGTTCGTCGACCCCGGTCGCAACGACGTCCGCGGCCTCGGAGGGCTCGCTCTCGTTTCCGCTGAAGTCGAGCGCGGTGACCCGGTACCACCATCGCATGCCGCCCGGCGGATCCTGGTCGACGAACTCCTCCGTGACCGTGTAGCCGATCGGATCGCCGAGCTCGAAGTTCTCGAGCGTGTCGCGATAGACCGCGTAGTAGTCGAGGTCCTCCTCCTCGTTCGGGTCCCACGACAGGACGACCTCGACGTGGTCGCCGTCGCCGACGAGGTTCCGTGGCGCCGACGGCGCCAGGTTGTCGACCGAGTACCCGCTGTCCGGTTCGCTGTCGTAGTAGACGGCGGGTGAGGCCGTGAGGGCTCTCACGAAGAAGACCGACCAGCAGATCCCCGACGCGGTCGAATCGCAGAGCGTCGGCGACACGGTGTTGTAGAACTCCTCGATCGTGGCGGGCACGCTCAGGACGAAGTCCCACTCCCCTCGAGCCCAGGTGTGGCGCTCAGGCTGAGAGCTGCCCTCGCCTCGATCCGCATCGATCCGCCGGTAGATCCCGTACGACATGACGGGGGTCGGAGAGCCCTCGACATCGAGATCGGACCGCTCCCAGCGAACCCGAATCTGCCGCCCCTGATCGTTCCCGACGTCGGTGATCGAAGTGATCGCGGGTTCGTGGACGGTCTCCGGGGTGCTCTCGGGATCGAGCGGGTCAGATCCGACCGCTATCTCCTCGCCATCGGACCACGTGTCGTCGTCGGTGTCGGCGTCGAGCGGATCCGTCAGGTGGATGAGGATCTCCTCGCCGTCCGTGAGGCCGTCGTCGTCGGAGTCAACGTCGGTCGGATCGGTGCTGTGGACGAGGACCTCGTCGCCGTCGGAGAGCCCGTCGCCGTCGCTATCCGCCTCGGTCGGGTCCGTGCCGTAGGTGTCGATCTCCTCGGCGTCGGTGAGGCCGTCGCCGTCGGAATCCGCGAGTACCGGGTCCGTTCCATAGATGTGGACCTCGTCACCGTCCGAGAGGCCATCACCGTCGGTGTCGGCATCGAGCGGATCCGCCCCCAGTGCGATCTCGTCCCCGTCGAGCAGTCCGTCGTCGTCGCTGTCGGCGTCGAGCGGATCCGTAAGATGGATCAGGACCTCCTCGCCGTCCGTGAGGCCGTCGGAGTCGGTATCGAGCGAGAGCGGGTCCGTGCCGTAGACGAAGATCTCATCAGCGTCGGAGAGGCCGTCGTCGTCGGAGTCCGCGAGGATCGGGTTCGTTCCGTAGACGTAGACCTCGTCACCGTCCGTGAGTCCGTCTCCGTCCGTGTCGGCGACGAGTGGATCCGTGCCCAGCGCGATCTCTCCCCCGTCGTGCAGCCCGTCGTCGTCGGTGTCGGGGTCGAGGGGATCTGTGCCGTAGTTGGCGACCTCGTCGCCGTCCGTGAGATCGTCATCGTCGGTGTCCGGATCCCAAGGGTCGGTGCCGTAGACGATCACCTCATAGTAGTCGTTGAGGCCGTCGCCGTCGGTGTCGGGGTCGAAGGGATCTGTGCCGTAGACGTTGCCCTCGTCCCCGTCCGTGAGACCGTCATCGTCGGTGTCTTCATCGTGCGGATCCGTGCCCCATGCTATCTCTTCCCCGTCGTCCAGTCCGTCGCCGTCTGTGTCGGCGTCGAGGGGGTCGGTGAAATACTCGTAGACCTCCTCCCCGTCGGTCAGCCCATCGCCAT
>JALGVU010000135.1 GCA_025774545.1 bacterium
ACTCGGGGGCTTGCGTGCAGGCGACGTCGCGGTGAGCGGACTCAGGAAACGCCGGGGCCGACCGGTGCCGGTGCAACGTCTTCGAGCGTCACGACCTCGATCTCCGCGCGGGCCAGCATGTCGGAGGCGAGCTCGTCGGGGTACGTGTCGTCGGTCACGACACGGACGACGCCGGCGTTGATGAGCATCTTCGAACACACCGAACACGGATGGTGCGTCGTGTAGATCGTCGAGCCGTCGATGCCGGTGCCGTAGTTCGCCGACTGGATGATCGCGTTCTGCTCCGCGTGGATGCCGCGACACAACTCGTGCCGTTCACCCGACGGCACGGCAAGCCGCTCGCGAATGCAGCCCGTCTCAGTGCAGTGCGGGAGTCCGGCCGGCGCTCCGTTGTATCCCGTCGCGAGGATCCGTCGGTCCTTCACGAGGATCGCGCCGACCTGACGACGGAGGCACGTCGATCGCCCCGCCACGAGTTGCGTGATGCTCATGAAGTACTCGTCCCACGATGGCCTCGCCGTCATCGCCCTCTCCCCTCGTGCGTTCGCACCTGCCCGGGGCCGCACCCCCGCGACCACCGGGCCAGGGCCTCGAGCCGACCGGCCCCGGAAGGCACCCGACCGCCCTCGAAGCCCTCTACACGGGCCGTGTCTCGCCCACGACCAGCGGGAAGGAAGCGCAGAGATCCTCGACATCCTGCTTGACAGCTTCGAGCGTCTGGTCGTTCTCGAGATCGGAGAGTGCCCGATCGATGAGGTCGACCACGCCGTCGACCTCGTCCTTCCCCATCCCTCGGGTCGTGAGGGCAGGCGTTCCCACGCGGATGCCGCTCGCGATGAACGGCTTCTCGGGATCGAACGGGATCGTGTTCTTGTTGACGGTGATCCCTGCCTTCTCGAGTCCCTTCTCGGCGGCCTTTCCCGTCACGCCCTTCGTTCTGAGATCGACGAGCATGAGGTGCGTGTCGGTTCCGTCGGACACGAGGCGGTACCCGCGGCGCTTGAACGCCTCCGCCATGTGCTGGGCGTTCTCGAGGATCTTCGTCTGGTACTCCTTGAACGCAGGCGCCGCGGCTTCCTTGAGACAGACGGCCTTCCCCGCGATCACGTGCATGAGCGGGCCGCCCTGGATGCCCGGGAAGAGCATCTTGTCGATCCGCGCCGCCACCGGCTCCTTCATGAGGATCATGCCACCCCTGGGACCCCGCAGTGTCTTGTGCGTGGTCGTCGTGACCACGTCGGCGTGCGGCACGGGCGACGGGTGCAGTCCTGCCGCGACGATCCCGGCGATGTGCGCCATGTCGACCATGAGGTGCGCCCCGATCTCGTCCGCGATCTCGCGGAACGTCGGGAAGTCGAGCGTCCTCGGGTACGCGGAGGCTCCCGTGACGATGAGCTTCGGCCTGTGCTCGAGGGCGAGCTTCCGGAGGGCGGCATAGTCGATGACCTCCGTCTCCCTGTCTACGCCGTAGTGGATCACGTTGTAGAAGATGCCGGAGAAGCTGATCGGATGTCCGTGCGTCAGGTGTCCCCCGTGCGAGAGTTCGAGCCCGAAATAGGTGTCGCCCACGTCCAGGAGCGCGAAATAGACGGCCATGTTGGCCTGGCTGCCCGAGTGCGGCTGCACGTTCGCGTGATCGGCGCCGAAGAGCTCCTTCGCGCGCGCGATGGCGAGGTTCTCCGCGACGTTGACGTGCTCGCAGCCGCCGTAGTAGCGCCCGTTGCCCGCCCAGTTGATCGTCCCGTCCTTCCTTCTGGTGAAGGGGTAACCCTCGGCGTACTTGTTCGTGAGGACCGAGCCGACCGCCTCCCGCACCGCCTCGCTCGTGAAGTTCTCGGACGCGATGAGCTCGAGCTTGTTGGTCTGCCGCCCGATCTCGCTCTGAACCGTCTCGAAGACCTCGGGGTCCACGTCCCTCAGGCTCGCCATGCTACTCCTCCTGTTCCGTCGTCATGATCTTCTCGACCCTGCGCGCGTGCCTGCCGCCCTCGAAGTCCGTTTCGAGCCATGCGTCGACGATCTCGAGCGCGTCGCCCTCGGCGACGAACCGGGCGGGAAGACAGAGCACGGTGGCGTCGTTGTGCCGCCGGGAGAGGCGGGCGATCTCGGGCGTCCAGGCGAGGGCCGCCCTGACGCCGCGGACCTTGTTGCCGGTCATGGACATGCCCTGCCCGGACCCGCACACAAGAACGCCCCGATCGACCGCGCCGTTCGCCACGGCCCGGGCCGCCGGGGCCCCGTAGTCGGGATAATCGGTGGATTCGGAGCTCGAGGTCCCGAAATCCTCGACCTCGTGTCCGAGCTCCGTGAGATGGTGCTTGATCCGCTCCTTGAGCTCGAAGCCGGCGTGATCGGCCGCGAGGGAGATCCTCATTGGTTCGCCTCTCCCACCATCTCGAGGATCTTCGGAAGTGCCTCCTCGAGATAGCCCTCGATCATCTCGAACGCGGCCTCGTAATCCTCAGGCCGCCCTCCGATCGGATCGGGAACGTCCTCCGATGCTTGCTCGGCGAACTCCGAGAGAAGAAACGTGCGCTCCGCAGCCCCTGCGTCCATCTCCAGGATCGCGGTGACGTGCTCCTGCGCCATGGCGAGGATGAGATCCGCCAGATCGAGCTCCCAGCTGGAGAGGCCGCTCGACACGTGGCCGTCGATGTCGACGTCGTGATCGGCCGCGACCTCGCGCGCCAGCGGCGTGGCCGGCATGCCCGGCAGGTTGGCGGTCCCCGCCGAAACGACGATGACGTCGTCCTCGTACTTGCGGGGGATCATCGACTTCAGGATCCCCTCGGCCATCGCGCTCCGGCAGGTGTTCCCGGTGCACACGAGCAGAACGGAGAACTTCATGGCTTCCTCTTGTGGATGAAGCGTCTGCAGATGAGTGTAGGGCAGCCCCAAGCAGGGAGTCAAGAATCATCCGCCGGAGGGCCGACCGGCCAGGGCCTCCATGATCTCGGCGGTCGGCACGGTGCCCTCGCGGGAGACGACGGGCTGGTCCCCCGTCATGTCGACGATCGTCGTCGGGGCGGCGGCCTGAGAGGGCCACCATCGCACGACGACGTCGACCCAGCTCGCGAGCCCCGCGAGCGCCGCGTCGGCGGTCACGGCGGGCGTCTTACCCTCCGCGTTGGCGCTCGTGCCGGTGATCGGCTGGCCCACGAGCTCGAGGATGTCCTGCACCACCTCGTTTCGCTCGATCCGCACGCCGACCGTGCCGGTTCCTCCGGTCAGCTCCGGCGGAAGCTGCGGCGAGGCCTTGAGAATGAAGCTCAGTCCCTTGGCTCCGAACCGCCAGTCGAGCTCCTTCACCTCGTCGGGCACCGACAGGACGAGAGGCCTCATCATCTCGAGCGAGTCGACGAGAGCGATGATCGGCTTGGAGGGATCGCGACGTTTGGCAACATACACGCGCCTGAGAGCGGCGGGATTGAGCGCATCGGCCGCGAGCCCGTAGTACGTGGTCGTCGGGAGAATGATGAGGCGTCCCTCCTTGAGGGCCAGCGCCGCCGGCCTCAGGCGTTCCTTCTGGGACTCCTCGCCGCGAACGGTCAGGTCTATCTCTTTCATGGCATACCACACTTCCGAAGCGCACGATGGCCGATGTCGGTTCGGTACGTCGCGCCGTCGAAGCGGATCGCGCGTACCCCGACGTAGGCGCGTTCGATCGCGGACGCCAGGTCGGAACCAAGCCCCGTGACGCCCAGGACGCGCCCCCCGCTCGTCACGACCTCCCCGTCCCGGTCCGCGGTGCCCGCGTGGAAGACGATCACGTCGTCCATCGACGATGCGGTGTCGAGTCCGGCGATGGCCTTCCCCTTCTCGTAGGGGCCGGGATACCCCTCCGAGGCGACGACGACGCAGGCGGCGGCCCCGGCGCGCGTCGGGACCGACGCTGGATCGAGTTCGCCTCTCGTCGTCGCCATCATGACCTCGACGATGTCGGCGTCGAGGAGCGGAAGCACAGCCTGGGCCTCCGGGTCGCCGAGCCGGCAGTTGAACTCGAGGACCTTGGGACCCTCTGGTGTGATCATGAGGCCCGCGTAGAGCACACCCCGATAGATCGTCCCGTCCAGCTCGCGGAGCGCCGAGAGCGTCGGCTCGAACACCGCCGAGCGTGCGAACTCCACGAGGTCGGGCGTCACCACGGGCGCCGGAGCGTAGGCCCCCATGCCGCCCGTGTTCGGCCCGGCGTCCCCGTCCTGGGCGCGCTTGTGGTCCTGGGACGGAGCGAGGAACGCGACGTTCTCGCCGTCCGTCAGCGCCAGGACCGACGCCTCCTCGCCCGTCAGATGTTCCTCGATCAGAACGACGTCGCCGGACGGACCGAACCGGCCGCGGATGAGCGCGTCGGCGATGGCCGCCTCGGCCTCCGTCTCGTCGCCCGCGATCACGACGCCCTTCCCGGCAGCCAAGCCGTCGGCCTTGATCACGACGGGGAACCCCGCCTCCCTCGCTCGCGAAACCGCCTCGTCCGGGTCGTCCGCGGTCCAACTCCGCGCGGTCGGCACACCCGCGCGCAGCATGAGGTCCTTGGCGAACGACTTGCTCGCCTCGACCCGCGCCGCGGCGCGGGTGGGGCCAAAGACGGGGACGCCCAGCTCGGCGAGTCGGTCGGTGATTCCGAGGGCGAGCGGCACTTCGGGCCCGACCACGACGAGGCCGCACTCCTCCTCACCCGCAAGCCGGACGAGCGAGTCGACATCGTCCGCCGCCACGCGGACGTTGCGCGCAATCCGCGCGGTCCCGGCGTTGCCGGGGGCGGCGACGATCGCGGAAACCAGCGGGCTCTGCGCGATCTTCCACACGAGCGCATGCTCGCGGCCTCCACTCCCCACGACGAGTACCTTCATGGCTTCTCCCTCGAACGAACCGCCCCTCTCCCTCGAACGAACCGCGGCGCGGAGCACCCTGGCGTCGGCACGCCCGCGCTGCTGACGGCAGGCCCGCCACCCGCTCGGCTGACGGGCGTCGCGGCGCCCGCTCGGCCGACGGTATCGGCGGGACGATCTGCGCCCCGCCGCATGGATAACATAGGAAGGTAGAGCAAACAAGGGGAAACAGAAAGGCCGCCCCTCATGGAGCGGCCCTCCCATCGTCCTCCGGAGCCGGTCCTCGAAGGAGGCCCCGAAGATCAGCCACAGCCACTAGTCACGTCCATGTTACTGCCCCAGGCGACGCTCCATCTCGGCCTGGCGCTCAGAGGTGGCGAGGTAGATCCGGGGCTCCTGCGGAAGCTGCCGGAAGCTCTCGGGCCGAAGGGTGTCGGCCGTGAACGCGAACGACTCGTGCTCGATGCCGCTCTCGACGATGTGCTTGCTGCGAGACGAGATGAGCGGCGACCCGACGTTCGAGACCCTCGCCCGCTCGGCATACATCCCGCGGCCCTCGTCGGCGTCGCGTCCGATGTTCGGGCCGAGCCCGGCCCAGAGCCCCGCCCCGAAGCAGACGACCGCGACCGCGATCGTTGCGAGGCGCGGCACGAGCCTGCGCTCCTGCCAGAGGTCGGCGAAACGCGTCCGGCCGGCGAGTTTCCTCCTGAGCCCCGCGCGGAACCTGGTCCAATAGAAGGACGACGGCTCAACGTAGCCGTCGTCGGCCAGGAGCGTCCGCAGCGCTTCGATGTCGGCGAGCTCGGCGGCGCAACCGTCGCACTCGCTCACGTGCTGCCGGACGGCCGCCTCATCCGCAGGCGTGAGGTCCCCGTCGGCGTACTCGATCAGAAGCTCCTGTGCTCCGTCGCACTTCACTATCGCAGATCCTCCAGCAAACGTCTCAGCTTTCTGACCGCGTGGAAGTAGTTGGCCTTCGACGTCCCTTCCGAACAGCCGACGATGTCCGCGATCTCGTTGTGGCTTAAGCCCTCATAGAACTTGAGTGTGAACACGGCGCGCTGTTTCTCGGGCAGCGTTGCGACGGCCTGTGTGATCCTCTCCGTGATCTCCGAACTCTGGGCCATCCTCGCCGGATCGAATTCAGGTCGTCGCTCCGGCCTCGCGATGTCGCCCAACGGGAGCATCTGCCGGAATCGGTCCCGCTTGAGCTTGTTGAGAGCGATGTTCACGGTGATCCGGTAGATCCACGTGTAGAGGCTCGATCGTCCTTCGAATCTCCCGATGTGACGGTAGACCTTGATGAAGGCTTCCTGCGCCGCGTCCTCCGCACTCTCATCGTCGCGGAGAATCCTCCAGGCGACCCGGTGGACCCGTTCCTGGTACTGCGTCACCAGTTCCTCGAAGGCCCTCTCATCGCCGGCCTTGAGGCGGAGCACCATGTCCCGAGAGCCTTGAGCCTCCCGCTCTCTCCCGTTCACATCGTCTGACACGCGACACCGCCCAGGGGTTGAGTGCCTTCCACCGGGCCTTTTCGGCCATCTCGGGGGCCGCTTGGGATCCCCAACCGGCCGGACCCGGACGCTTGAGCCCGGCAAACTGACCGAGCCAAGCTAAGACAACGAGGGGGCGCTGTCAACGGCGACTTGTCTTGAGTTTAGCAGAACGAGGCCGGGCTGGAAACGGATCTCCTGCCCGGCCTCGAACGTTGCGATTCCTCCGGGAGTGAGCCGCGCTCATCCCGGCGGCTGTCCCGGAATCGATCTCGGTCCTGCGTGTGGAGCGTGACCCGGCTACTTGCTCCGGTACAGGTTCTTGATCTCGCCCCAGGACTTCTCCTGGGCGCCCTCCTGAATGGTCGTGACCGTGCTGCACCAGTTCCAGAGGTCGAGGACCTCCATCGGGCCCTCGCGGACCGGCATGCACCCGTTCACGTCATCGAGCTCGAGCGTCCTGTTCGGCGCCACGTCGCACTCGAACTCCCCGTTCAGCGCGTACTTGTACTGCAGGAACCGGTACGTGTCGGTCGGGAAGATGACGAGCGCGGAGTAGATCCCGTCGTCGGCCTCGAGGTCGCCCAGGAGCCCGTCGTCGTTCAGGAGGATCTCGTCGGGGTCCTCCCAATCGAGTGGGATCTCGGAGCCGCGCACGGCGAGCGTGTCGTCCGGGGGAGCCC
>JALGVU010000448.1 GCA_025774545.1 bacterium
CCTTCTGCCCCTGTTCTCACCGTTTCCCTTCTACGGTTCAGACCGCCATGAGGTCTGGATCGGCTCCAACGGGTACCTGACCTTCGGCTCCGACTGGACCGACCCGTCGAACGATCCCGTGCCCGACCCCAACAACCCCAATGACTTCATCGCCCCCTTCTGGGACAATCTCGATCCCTCCTCGGGCGGCGTGATCTTCATCTACTACGACTTCAACAGCAGCGAGCTGATCATCCAGTACACGGACATGCCGCGCAACTCCGGTGGCGGAGTCAACGGTCTGTACACCTTCGAGGTGATCCTGAAGGAGGACGGCACGATCCTCTATCAGTATCTCGAGATGGAGGGAGAGCTCAACAGCGCGACCGTCGGGATCGAGAACGCCGACGCTTCGACGGGGCTCGAGGTCGTGTACAACGCGCCTTACGTCCACGACGGGCTGGCCGTCCTGATCTCGACGGAGATCGCAGGGGAACCCCTCACGTTCTTCCCGACGAGCGGCATTCTCCTCGAGGGAGAGACCGCCGAGGTCGAGGTCTGCGTCGACTGCACGGATCTCGACCCGGGCACGTACGAGTGGAACCTCGTCCTCACGAGCAACGACTACCTCAATCCGGAGATCGTGGTCCCAGTCCTCGTGTACTACGAGCCGACCGGCGTCGATGAGCCCGATCCCGCGCGGCTGGCCCTCCGGGGGAACTACCCGAACCCGTTCAGCCCGAAGACGACGATCGCCTACGACCTGCGCGCGCCGTCGAGCGTGAGCCTGCGCGTCTACGACGTCGCCGGACGTCTCGTGCGGACGCTCCTCGAGGGTGCGACGATCGGTGCGGGTCGGCACGCCGTTCCCTGGGACGGGCGGAACGATGATGGTGAGAGACTCGCCTCGGGCGTGTATCTCTATCGCCTCGAGGTCGACGGCGAGGTGCAGACGAGGCGGATGGTTCTCATGAGGTGATGCGTCGCCGGGAGCGACGGCAGGTTACTTCAGAAGCGTGACGGCCCTCGTCACGACCTCGGCACACGCCTGAAGCCTCAGGAAGTAGACGCCCGCGGCGACCTTCTCGCCGCGTTCGTCTATGCCGCCCCACGCGACCGAGTGCGTCCCCGCCGCGCGCGTGTCGTCGACGAGTGTCGCGACCCTCTGCCCGCGGACGTTCAGGACGATGAGCCGTACCTCCCCCGCCTGCGGGAGATCGAACGCGATGGCGGTGCGGGGACGGAACGGGTTGGGACGGTTCGGGTGAAGCCGCAGTGCCGGCGCGACCGGATCCGTCGCCTCGACAGCGTTCGGGTAGAGCTCGATCGGATCGCCCGGCGTGAGATCGTGTCCCTCGAACCCGGCGTAGTCCGGCGCGTACCGCGTCGCCCGGAAGACGTTCCTGCCGTCGGGCGGAGCCGGGTCGCCCTGCACGAGGGGCCCGAACATCGTCACCGGGCTCACGTAGATCCAGACGGTGTCGCGCTCGGCGGTGACCTCGAAGAACGTCCCGAGGGGTCCGTCGCAGATGAGCGTGTTGCCGTTCGGAAGCCGCTCGGCGCCGGAGATGTTCTGGGCGAAGAAGTCGGTCGGATTCCCCGCCGTGTAGATCCAGGAAGGCTCGTCGGGCTCGAAGGGCATCCCGGGAACGTGGGTGTAGTTCCCCGACGCGTCGACCGGCGGCACGATCTCGTCGACCTCGGAGTAGTCGGGGCCGGGACGCGCGCTCCCGTTGTTGAAGACGAGGATGTTCCCCTCCCCGGGGAGGCCCTCCGGAATCCACCGCGCGTCGTGCTGCCGGAAGAGCTGCTGGTCCTCGGGGCCGGCCGCGTCGTACGTCTGCGGATTCCCCCAGCGATAGAGAAGATCGCCGCCCCTGCCGCCTGCGCCCCCCGTATGGCCTGCCGCCTCCTCGGTCGTCGTGCTGTGGTCGACGACCCAGATCTCTCCGAAGCCGTGCACGCTCAGGATGATCTGATCGAACGCCTCGTGGTAATCGACGGAGTTCACGTGGTTCCAGTCGGCGTTGGCGACTCCGCCCACGTAGTTGAGATCGACGAGCTCGGGGTGGTCCGCCACGACACCGTAGTTCGTCTTCGACGGATAGCCCTGGATCAGATGG
>JALGVU010000449.1 GCA_025774545.1 bacterium
CGGCCTCGAGGTCGCCCAGGAGCCCGTCGTCGTTCAGGAGGATCTCGTCGGGGTCCTCCCAATCGAGTGGGATCTCGGAGCCGCGCACGGCGAGCGTGTCGTCCGGGGGAGCCCACGTAGAGTCGGGATGCGTCACCTGGAACCGAACGCCGACCGGGCACGTCGTGAAGTCGCCCGGCGCGCGGTCCTCCCACCAGACGTTCACGGTGTAGGGCGGCTGGCCCGGCGAGAGCGTCGTGTAGTGACCGAAGTCGAAGTCGCCCTCCCAGGTCGTGCAGTCGACGATGTACTTGTACTTGACCGTGTGATCCTCGGCGCCCACGTCGCAGTCGAACGGGATCGAGAAGTACTCCCGCGTCGTGTAGGTCGAGTCGTTCACCGCCGAGTCGGGGGGAACGCCGTCGTCCATCGCCTGGGAACCCTCGCACTGGCCCCACGTCAGGGGGGGCGTGTCGCCCTGGATGTGGACGGTGGCCGGCACGCCGCTCTCCTGGATGTAGAGGTGCATCTTGACCTCGAAGGTCACGTCGTTCGTGTAGAAGCACCCCGTGTTGGCGTCCAGATCGACCGGCTGGCCGTCGAGGTCGGTGACGCCCGTGACCGTGACCGTGTAGGTCTCACCCGCGGGGAGCGCCGCCGGCGCGGTCGTGAGGCGCACGATCCTCGGATCGTCGAGGTCGCGGACCGCGGTCGTCACGGTGTAGGTGGTCCCTGTGTCCTCCACGTCGTAGTTCCCCGTGGTCTGAGCGCTCGTGATCTCGACGGTCTTCGAGAACACGATCTTGATCGGACCGACCGAGCTCTCGGTCGTCGCCGACACGACCGTCGGGGCCGCCTCCGAGAAGACCTCCGTCAGGTTGTTCTGCATGTGGTAGCGGAAGCTGACTTCCGTGAGTCCGTCGGAGTCGAAGTTGTAGTCCTGGGAAGGCGGGTACGTGTCCTGGCTCCAGTTGTTGTTGAGAACGATCTTGAAGCTGTAACTCCCTGCCGGGATCACAGACGCCCAATCCCAGATGCCGTCGTCTTCGGGATCCTCCATGACGGTCAGGGTCTCGTTGGTCTCGTCCCAGTCCAGCGGTCCCCCGAGCGCTACCATGAAATCGCCGCAGACGATGGGCGGGTTCATGTGGTGGAAGACGTACTCGTCTCCCTCCTTGAGGCCGACGGTCGCACCGAGGTTCACGTACCACGTCACGTCCTGCGAGCTGTCGAGCGTGAACGTCTGGTTCGCGCTCGGGAAGGACAGGGGCCAATCGTCCCCGTCGACGCCCTTGTACTCGTGCGTCGCGGCGTCCACGGTCTTGGTGAGTTCGTGGACCCCGTTCGGCGCGAGCACCAGCTCGTAGTTCGGATCGGCAGGATCCCACTCCTGGAAGCTGCCCACGATGCTCGGCGCCGCGAGCGTCGCGGTCGGGACAACGAAGAGGGCAACCAGTGCGGTCGCCACAAAGAGCTTCATGTCTACCTCCCCCTCTCAGGCAAGGAGCCTCGCGTCCGGTCACCGAAGACTCACCCGGGCCTCCGGCGTCACTCATCTCTTGCGGTGGGCCGCGCCGCGGGTCGTGTCCCCGCGGCGCACCCCCCACTCATATAACATAGTCCTCGCCTCGCCACTCGCCAGCCCCAGAAGAGCCGACGCGACGGCCGCTACCGGTAGATCGACTTGATCGAACCCCAGGTCGAATCCTCGGCAGGCGTCGTGCACGGCGGACAGTCGGGCTCGATGAAGCTCCAGCCGTCGACGAGGAGGTCCTGCGTCGAGTCGGAATCGTCGATCGTGAAGCTGTGGTTCCCCGAGTCCTCCCACGTCTCGCAGCCGTCCTTCCTGTACTTGTACTCGACGTACGGATCGCTGCCGGCCGGGAAGAGAACCTCGACCTCGTAGAGCTTCGGGCTCAGGTCGGGGCACGAGAGCGCCATCGGGACGCCGTTCCCCCAGTTCGTCAGCACGGCGTGGCTTCCGGTCACGCAGACGTCGCCGGACGTTACTGTCGTGTCCGACAGGCAAAGGTGGAACGTCACGGTCACGGCCTGGCCCGTCACGCTCTGCGTGGAGACCGTGGTCGTGTTGTTCGACATGTCGTACGTCCAGGTCACCAGA
>JALGVU010000450.1 GCA_025774545.1 bacterium
CCTGACCGGTCGTCTTGTTCACCACAACGAGCGTGAAGTACTCGGTCTCGTCCCATCCGCTGCACGTGATCTCGCCGTTCCCCCACGGGTTCAGCGTGATCCCCCCGTACTCCGACGTCTGCGCGGTGTTGTTCCTCCGGTTGACGAAGGCGGCGTTCGGGATGGAGATCGTCGCCGGGCCGTCGTAGCTGATATGCAGGTCCGTCTCGCCGGAACCAGGGTTGTTGAACTGGACGTAGTTCGTCGCCATGTGATCCGGCCGCCAGAGCTCGAAGGTGGTCACGTCCACAACGGGGTAGCTGCTGATGTACTTCGTCGTGTGCGCGAGCGGCCAGTACGCGCCCTCCTCATAGTGCGTGTGGTCGTCGCGCCAGTTCGTGAACCAGTTCCAGATCGCGAACTCTTCCATCTCGTCCGCAAGCGTCGATCCGTGGGCGATGAGGGTGAGGTTTATCGACGTGTACGTCTGTCCCGCGTTCTCGCACTGGTACCAGATCTCCGGGATCATGCCCAGGCCGTACCTTTCGGACAGGAAGAAGTTCCACACGCACGAAGCGTATTTCCTCATGCCTGAAGGGTCGTCGTAGTCCAGCGAGTAGTACGGCTGATTGAAGAAGGGCGGGAGGTAGTTGCGGTAGTCGTTGATGGAGTCGTAGACCATCTCCTCGGCCCACATCGACGAGCACTCCTTGTACCACGACGACTCGTCGGCGTCGTGGGCGTACTGGCAGGCGTGGTTGAACTCGTGGGCGACCGTGACCTTCACCAGATCCCACGGGTTGCCGTATCCGGCGAAGTCGTTCTCGACGACGATGTAGCTCGTCACGTCGTTCTGCGGGGTGCTCGGAACGTAGTAGGTCCCGTAGCAACGGCCGAGGACGCCCGTGAGATTCTGCGCGTAGATGTCGTAGAGCGGACCCCCGTCGCCGCCGTCAGGATCGTCGCCGTCCGAAGGGGGGGGCCGGAAGCCGAGGACGTCGACCTCCTGCTCCCAGCAGTACTCCGCCGCGAAGGCGAGGGCGTCACGGTACGCCGTGTTCGGCCAGCCGTAGATCTTGTGAACGCCCGACGTGTCGTAGTGGATCCGGAAGCGCTCGGTGTCGATGTACGTCATGCACGTCGGTCTCTCGCGGAGTCCGCGGATCTCGTTCGCGACCTCCTCCGGCAGCTCGGGAAGCGCCCGCCTGATCTCATCGATGAACGGCACCCCGCACTTGCCGTTCACGCCGCCAACGTACTCGGGCGGCAGCCTGTCCGCAGCGTAGACCGCGTACGCCTTGAGCAGGATCATCTGTGCGTGGTCGATCGCCCGCTCGCTGTACGCCTCGTTGATGAGCTCGGCCGTCGTCATCTCTTCCACGTCCCGACGGGCCAGGCCCGGGACTGCGATAACGAGAACGATCGCCAGGGAGAGCAGTACTGCCGCTCTTGGCTTGCGCATTCCGGAACCTCCTTCACACTCAGACATCTGGGTATCCACGTCCCGCGGATGGGCGTACTCACCCGTCACGCGGGCGCCATTCATCGCCAAGTATCTATTCTAACACAACATAGCGGCACGGTCAAGGAAAGGTCCATTCGTGATTGCTCGTTCACCTGACGCCCGGCAGCGTCACGTGTTCAGCGCAATCGCCGCCGGATGGCCAGCAACGCCGGGGTCCCGTACGACCGCTCGCCCCGAGCCGAGTTCGGGGAGGACCGAGGAGTGACGGCAACCGCCACGCCGGTCGCCACTTCGGGGAGGCGCGAACGCCGCGAGGGACGGACGGCTTGACCGCTGTTCAGCCCTCGGCTATAGTGTGCCAGCATGGCAGACACGCAGCCCAGACGGGGCCTCCTCTGGCTCACGCGACAGCGCGGCATCCCGCTCTTCTCTGTTCTCGGCATCCGCATCGTCGCGCACTACAGCTGGTTTCTCATCGTCGCGCTGATCGCCTGGACGCTCACCGTCGGGTGGTTTCCGAGCGTGCTGCCCGGACGAGGAACCGGAAGCTACCTCCTCCTCGGTGTGATCACGGCGTTCTTCTTCTTCGCCTCCGTTCTGGTCCACGAACTCTCACACAGCGTTGTCGCCGTCCTCTCGGGCATCCCCGTCCGGCG
>JALGVU010000451.1 GCA_025774545.1 bacterium
CACGACGCAGGTGCCGCCGAACCTGTACAACACGCTCCTGTCCCCTCCGATCGACATCATCGGAGTCGAGGCGTGCACGATGAGGTATCAGCTGCACGCCGAGGTGCCGCTCGATGGGGTGAACGACTACTGGCGCGCCTCGGTCACGACGGACGGGGGCTCGACCTGGCACGACGATCCCTATCTCTCCTATGGCGACCTGGGGGCGTGCGACGGGTGGGCCCTGAAGAGCGACGACATCACGCCGTACCTCCCGGGCACGGTCTTCCAGTTCAAGATCACGATGGCGACCAACGGCGACGGCTCCGGGCCCGGCGCGGGTGGCGGGGCGGGGGTCTTCCTGGACGACTTCGTCCTGGAGGATTGGACGCCGGAACCCGTGACCTATCTCGTCACGCCGGAGGGGACGGGCGACTTCGAGACGATCCAGGAGGCCGTGACCGCCGCGTCACCGGGCGACACGATCGAGCTGGCCGACGGGACGTTCACCGGCGTCGGCAACCGTGACGTCGACTTCGCCGGGAAGGCGGTCACGGTCCGGTCGCAGAGCGGTAGCCCGGACGAGTGCGTCATCGACTGCGGGGGGGCCGCCCGTGGTTTCGTCTTCTCCTCGGGCGAGACCAACGCGTCAGTGCTCCGCGGCGTCACGATACAGAACGGCACGCTGGCCCCCGGAGGCGGTGCCGTGTACTGCTCGGCCGGATCCGCGCCGACGATCGACTCATGCGTCTTCGCCGGCAACAACGCTCCGCAAGGGGGCGCGCTCTACTGCGTTGAGTCCTCGCCGGTTGTGAGGGAGTGCGTGTTCACGAGCAACAGCTCGGGCGTGACGGGCGGAGCCGTGGCTCTGTCCGACGCGTCCTCGCCCACGTTCGATACCTGCGAGTTCCGGGAGAACGCCGCGACGTACGGTGGCGCCGTCTCTTGCGTCAACGGTTCCTCACCGGCATTCGAGGACTGCCTGTTCATCGGAAACACTACCTCTTCGGACGGCGGAGGCCTCTGGTGCGATGCCGCGTGCTCCCCGTCCTTCTACGCCTGCACCTTCTCAGGAAACGTCGGGGAGCCGAGCTCGGGGCTCTACGTGGGGGACACGTGCTCGGCCACACTCAATCTCACGATCATCGCGTACGGCTTGAGCGGAGCTGCCATTGGCTGCGCGCCGGGAGGAACGGCCGACCTCACCTGCTGCGACGTCTACGGGAACGCCGGTGGGGACTACGTCGGGTGCATCGCGGGCCAGAACGAAATCTACGGGAACATCTCCCAGGATCCCGTCTTCTGCGGCCCGGAGAACCCGGGCGATCCCTACAGCCTCAGGACCGACTCCCCCTGTGCGGCCCACAACAGCCCCTGTGAGTTTACGATCGGGGCCCGCGGGGTCGGTTGCGTCAACTATGTCGACTGGGACGCGGGCGGAGACGGCATCGATTGGGGCGACCCGCTCAACTGGAGCTCCAATCAGGTTCCCGGTCCGAACGACCACGCGCGAATTCTGCTCGACGGCACCTACTCCGTCGAGTTCGATGATCGAAGCGAGATCTGGGCGCTGACGCACGGCGCGTCGAGCGGTACCCAGACGCTCGACATCCTGGGCGGAACCCTGAGCGTCACCCACGGCGCGACGAACACGAGCGAGATCATCGTGAGGGATCAGGGAGCGCTCGACGCCGATGCGCTCCTCGCGACCTCCGTGATCTCGAACGAGGTTGGCGGAGTCGTGATCCTGTTGAACGGCGACCTCACGGGTACCGGCTCCTTCGAGAACAGCGGGACGGTGACGAAGACCGGCACCGGAACGAGCTATCTCGATCTCACGTTCCTGAACGAGGGCGCGTCGCGGGGCGGCGGGTTCGTCGGCGTGGTCTCGGGGTCGCTCTCGGTCGACGGTGAGTTCGACAACGCCGGGCGCGTGACCGTGAACACGGGCGGCACGGCGATCGTGAGCAGCCACTTCTTTGGGCGTGAGCTTCTGAGGGGGTCGGTGACGAACTCCGGCCAGATCGAGATCGACGGCTCGCTCGAGGTCGACGGCGAGTTCGACAACCTGGGCCGGGTGACCGTCAACACGGGCGGAACGGCGATCGTGAGCAGCC
>JALGVU010000452.1 GCA_025774545.1 bacterium
GGTGAGCTCGACGCAGGACGACGGCGCTCCTGTGACGGCGGTGGGTACGCTCGACACCCTCTACACCGAGCTCACGTTCGACGTTCCGTACACGGCCGACGACGCGACGAGCGGGGTCGACTACGTTGAGCTCTGGTACCAGGCGAGTGGGGCACGCGCGTACGTGCAGTGGCCTGGGACCTTCACCGAGAGCCCGATCAGCTTCACGGGATCTGGCGACGGTACGTACGACTTCTACACGATCGGCACGTACGCGTTGGGGAACGTGGAGGCCGCGCCCGACAGCGCCGACGCGACGACGGTGATCGACACGACGCCGCCTCCCGCGCCACCCGTGATCGTGTCGTCGCCCGACACGACAGCGACGGTCGGCTGGCTCTACGTGTACGACGTCGACGCGACGGGGTATCCTGCGCCGACGTACTCCCTGAACGTCTTCCCTGCTGGGATGGCGATCAACGACACGACCGGCGTGATCGAGTGGACGCCGGCCCCCGAGCACGAGGGCGTGCAGTCGGTCGAGGTGGTGGCGACGAACAGCGCCCGTGCGACCGACACGCAGTCGTTCGACATCGAGGTTGGTCCGGCGCCTCCGTGCCCAGCCGAGATGACGCACTTCTGGGCTCTCGATGAGACCGAGGGATCGCCCTACGTCGACGGATTCGGCGGCACGCTCGCGACGTGCATCGAGTGCCCGACGCCCGTGACCGGGATCATCGGCACGGCGCAGTACTTCGACGGGGCGGCGGACGAGGTCGTGGTGGCCGACGACGGCACGTACGACTGGGACGCCGACGACAGCTTCTCGATCGAGCTCTGGGCGAAGACCGACGATGAGGGCTTCGGACGGAGGATCCTCGTGGGTCGCCACGACGGGACCGACACCGGTCTCCGTTGGTGGATCGGCCTCGATCCGAGCACGAAGCACGCTCTCTTCGAGCTGCGGGACACGACCGGCTACGGCGCAGGTGTTGGCGCCGGTCCGTCGCTGAACGATGATACGTGGCACCACATCGTGGCCGTGCGCGACGAGGCCACCGACCGGAACCGTCTCTACGTGGACGGGACCGAGGTCACGAGCATCGGCCGGAACTACACGGCCGGGTTCGCCGACACGACGTCGATGAGCGTGGGGCACCTCGACTACGGCAGCGGGTACCGCTATCCGGGCGCGTTGGACGAGCTCGCCATGTACGATCGCGCGCTGACGCCGCTCGAGGTCCGGGCGCACTACGAGAACGGCCTCGCCGGCCACGGTTACTGCGATCTCGAGCTGCCGCACGCGCCGACGCTCGTGGCCGAGCCCGAGTACACGGAAGGCGTTGCGAACACGGTCTCGTGGTCGAACGAGAGCGGCTCTGGCGCCACCGGGTACTACGCGGAGGCGGCGACGGACACGGCGTTCACGGTGGACGTGCAGACGAGCGGCTGGATCGCGGGACTCACGCACGAGTTCGCGGGGCTCACCGACGCGCAGACGTACTACTACCGGGTGAAGTCGCGCGACGCCGACCTGGACGAGAGCTGGTGGTCGGACGCGGAGACTTCGACCCAGGACGACACGGCGCCCGTCACGGCCGCCTCCGACCCCGGTGCGACGCAGGCGACGTTGACGTTCGACGTTCCGTACACGGCCGACGACGCGACGAGCGGCGTCGATGACGTTACGCTCTGGTACCAGATCGGCGGACGCGGGTACGAGCAGTACGCAGGCGCCTTCACGGAGAGCCCGATCAGCTTCACGGCTCCTTCGGAGGGAGACTACGAGTTCTACACGATCGGCACGGACGTGGTGGGGAACGTCGAGGCCGCGCCCGACACGGCCGACGCGACGACGGTGGTCGACCTTCCGGCGCCCTTGACGCCGACCCTCGCGGCGGAGCCCGAGTTCACGCAGGGCGTGACGAACACGGTTGAGTGGACCGACGAGAACCCATCCGGAGCGACAGGCTACTACGCCGAGTGCGCTCTGGACACGCTCTTCACGGTGAACGTGCTGACGAGCGACTGGATCGTGGGACTCACGCACGAGTTCGCAGGGCTCGCGGACACGGTGACCTACTACTACCGCGTGAAGGCGCGGGACGACGTGCTG
>JALGVU010000136.1 GCA_025774545.1 bacterium
GGGCTCTCGCGATCGAACCGGACGTCGTCTCGAGCGTCGACGGCGTGGTGAACGACGAGGGCGACATCGACCTCATCGCCGGGCCGAACGTCACGATCGCGCCCGACGATATCGCGAACACGATCACGATCTCCTCGACGGGAGGCGCCGACGACGACTGGATCGTCGATGGCGCGAATGTCTATCGCGAGTGGGGGAGGGTCGGCATCGGCTCGTACGCGCCCACCGCCAAGCTCGACGTCTGGCAGTTTGAAAGCACGAGCGCTCTGTACGTCCACTCCAACCACGATGATCCGGAGATCCCGGTCGCCACGATCACGTACGTGGGCACCGCTGCGGACGTGGTAGCTCTCGAAGCGAAGAGCGATCGCGGGGATCACGTGGGCGTCGGCGGGCGGTTCATCGGCGGGCGGAGGGGGCTCGAGGCGAGTGTGTCCATCGATGACGGTGGTTCCTGCGAGGCCGTCTACGGATCCGTCGATGGAGGGTACGCCTTCGGGTACGCCGTCCGCGGGATGGCCTCCGGCGGCTCGTACAACTACGGCGTCCTCGGAGAGGCGGAGTCGCATGACCTGGACATCTCCGGGTACGGCGTGGTCGGGAAGTCCAACGGCATCGGCTTCAACGCCGGCGTCATCGGGATCACGCTTGATCCGACCGCGGACAGCAACTACGGCGTCATCGGCCGTGCCTTCGACGGCGTCGACAACGTCGCCATCTACGGCCAGAGTCCCGACGCGGGCCCGCGCGACAGGGCCGGGCTCTTCTGGGGCACGGTCGAGATCGACGGCACGCTCATCCAGTCGGCTGGCTCGTTCCGCATAGACCATCCGCTCGACCCGGCGAACCAGTATCTCTGCCACTCGTTCGTCGAGAGCCCGGACATGAAGAACGTCTACGACGGGATCGCCGTGCTCGACGCCGCAGGGGAGGCGTGGGTCGAGCTCCCCGCGTGGTTCGAGGCGCTGAATCGTGACTTCCGCTATCAGCTGACCTGCATCGGCGGGTTCGCTCCCGTCTACGTGGCGGACGAGATCGACCGCGGGAGGTTCCTGATTGCCGGGGGAAGCCCCGACATGAAGGTGTCGTGGCAGCTGACGGGGATCCGGCAGGATCCCTACGCCGAGGCGAACCGCATCCCCGTCGAGATGCAGAAGCCCGCTCATGTGGCGGGCAAGTACGTCCATCCCGAGGTCTACGGGCTTCCGCTGGAGCTCGCGATCGGGAACCGGCCGATCGGGGAGCGTGGGACCGAGCGGCCTGCCGGCGAGTGATCGTCGGGCGGCACTCAGACGCGTCGAGCGGGTGATGCGTGCCGCCGCGCCCCTGAAGGTGTCGGCATCCCTCACGCAAGAGACCCGGCTGAGCGGTTCGGGCGCGTCGACGTCGACTTCGCGCGTGGCGTTCTCACGTTGTGGCGCCCCGCGGATCGGTGAGCGAGGGTTCTCACTCGCCGTGATCCGGTGATCGAGGACTCTCGCTCGCCGTGATCCGGTGATCGAGGGCTCTCCGAGGGCGCCTGCCTCGGGGCGTGGACAGCCGAGCGCCACTCAACGTGCTCTTTCTCCCGTCCCGCACTTGAGAAACTGCTCCGATCGTGCTATAATGGCATGTGGTAGGACGATGTGCCCTCTGCAAGAGAGCGCGGACTCCCACCTCGCTCCCCTCGCGTCCGACGCGCCGCACGGACCGGCGCCGTCGGTCGCGGTGCTGGTGGGGCAGGATGGGAGTCCGCGTGGTGCTTCTGCGCATCATAAGACATGAGGCGTGACCCGATCGCTTGGGGGGACTCGCCGAGCCACGGCGATCTATCGCCGTCACCGACGGGAACAGCAAGGAGATCCGAATGAGGAGCCCACGGAGCGGCCTGCGATGGATGGTCGTGTGTCTGGTTGCGTTCGTCTGTGTCGCGATCGCGTCCCAGGCGAGCGCGCGTCCGATGATGGGGGAGATCGTCACGATCCGGCAGCCGGACGGCACGTCCCTCGAGGTGAGGGTGTGGGGTGACGAGTACTACGGGTGGGGCGAGACGCTCGACGGCTACAGCGTCGTGCGCGATCCCGATTCAGGCATGCTCTCGTACGCGAGACTCTCGGACGACGGAAGCGGCGGCCGGTGAGACACCTCCCACGAGCCTCGCGAAGCACGTCCGGATCGACGAGGAGGCGCTCCGCACCAACGCGCGCCTCGCCAGGGAGGAGTTTCTGCAGCGCGCCTCCGAGGGACCGCTCGCGCCGGCGCGCGGAGCGTCGCGCGGACCGTCGACGGGCGACGTCCTGGGCATCACGCTCATCATCGACTTCTCGGACGACACCTGGTCGATCCCCGCGGCCTCGATCGACGACTACTGCAATCAGCTCGGCTACACGGGGTACGGCAACAACGGATCGGTCCGTGATTACTTCCTCGACGTCTCTGAGGATCTACTCGACTACACGAACTACGTTCCCAGCGCGTACTACCGTGCGATCCACACGAAGGAGTACTACACGAACCCCGACGCCCCGTATGGCCAGCGGGCGCGCGAGCTCATCATCGAGGCCCTGACGGCGATGGACGACGCCGGGTTCGACTTCAGCCAGTACGACGCCGACAACAACGGGACGGTCGACGCCCTGAACTGCTTCTACGCCGGCGACACGTGGAACGCCTGGGCCGAGGGGCTCTGGCCGCACGCGTCGGCGGTCGACTTCTGCAGGGACGGGGTCTGCACGAACGCCTACCAGATCACGAACCTCGGGAGCAACCTCAGGCTCGGGACGTTCTGTCACGAGAACGGCCACATGCTCATGGGTTGGCCCGATCTCTACGACTACGACTACGACTCGAGCGGGGCCGGGGTCTACTGCCTCATGGGGTTCGGCGGGTTCGGGACGAACCCGGTCGAGCCGTGCGCGTACATGAAGTACGACGCGGGCTGGGGCGACGTCACGGTCCTCTCGGCGCCTCAGGGCGGGCTCGTGGCTCCAGCGGGAACGAACGTGATGTACAAGTGCAATCACCCGACGCTCTCGCGGGAATACTACCTGATCGAGAACCGTCAGCGGTCCGGCCGTGACGTGAACCTGACCGACGATGGGCTCGCGATCTGGCACATCGACACCCACGGCAACAACTCGAACCAGCAGCAGACGCCGGAGCTGCACTACCTCGTCACCCTCGTTCAGGCCGACGGCCGCTGGGACCTCGAGAACGACACACCGCCTGCTCGCCGTACACGTTGCCGAACACGCACTGGTGGGACGGCAGCGCGTCGGGCCTCTCGTTCATGGACGTGAGCACGTCGGGTCCCACGATGACGTTCGACTTCCAGGACCTTCCGCCGCCCGCGCCCCTCGGTGTCGTGGCCACGGGCGGGGAGCTCTCTGTGTCGCTCTGGTGGAGTCCCGTCACGGTCGCCGACCTGGACTACTACGAGGTGGAACGCGACACGACCGATCAGTTCGGGGGCGGGACCGTCGCGTTCATCACGACCGAGACGGCCCACGTCGACGGACCGCTCGTCGCCGGCACCGAGTACTTCTACCGCGTCTACGCGGTCGATCTCGGCGGGCTCGGAAGCGACCCGAGCGAGACCGTGTCGGCCACGCCGCTCGCCGACGTGGCGCCCACGCCCCCGGTCGAGCTCGAGGCGCTCGGCGGGGACGGTGCCATCCCGCTCATCTGGCCCGCGAACCCCGAGGTTGACATCGCGGGCTACCACATCGAACGGGCCGCGACGCCCGCCTTCACCGAGTCCGAGAACCTGGGCTTCGTGAGCGAGGCCGGCTACACGGACACGACGTGTCCGCTCGGAACGGGGCACTGGTACCGCGTCGTGGCGGAGGATCAGACGGGCAACCTGAGCGGGGCGAGCGACATTGTCGCCGGCGTGGCGGCTTCCGGGGACGCCGTCTACGTTGACGAGACGAACCCGTCTGGTCAGAACGGGAGCTACTCCAATCCGTTCCGCCAGATCGATGACGCGGTCGCCGCGGCCGACCCCGGCGACGTGGTGATCGTCTATCCCGGCACCTACGAAGGCGGGTTCGCTCTCAAGGACGAGGTCTCGCTCGTCGGCATGCGCGGCGTCGACGCGACGTCGATCTTGGGCATGGTGAGCGCGATCGGCATCGGAGGGGACACCGTGCTGAAGGCGGTCCTGATCGACGGCGGCGGCGTTGCGGCGCTGGCTCTTGACTCCTTCGGCTCCGATTTCGTGGTGGAGGACTGCGAGCTTCGCAACGGCACGAGCAGCGCGATGGCGTGCAACGAGGGTGTCCCGGTCGTGCGGCGGAACGTCTTCGCGGGGAGCCAGACGGGTCTCTCGTGCTCGGGTGCCGCCTCGCCGATCCTCACGTCGAACAGGTTCGAGCAGAACTCGCTCGCACACATCTTCACGTCGTCATCCGTGGGTCCCGTCGTCGGCGGGAGCCTTGACACGGCGAACGACTTCGTCGATCGCGGCGCCTTCTTGATCTTGAACGGGGCGCCCGTGACCGTATCGGCCGAGTACAACTACTGGGGCGCCGACTGCGTCGAGGCGTCCTGGTTCTCGGGGCTCGTCGACTACCTGCCGTGGACCGACGCGACGCATATCGCGGTGATGAATGACTGCGGGTCGGGCATCGAGGACGGCGAGACACCGCTCGTGGCCTACGCCGGGCCCAGCTTCCCGAACCCGTTCCGGTCTGGGACGACGATCGCCTTCGGGATGCCGTCTCCGGGGGGCGCCGCGACCCTACGCGTCTACAGCGCCGCCGGGAAGCTCGTCCGGACGCTCGTCGACGAGACGCTTCCGGCCGGCCGCCACGTGGCGGTGTGGGACGGGAGGGACGCCGGGGGCGCGCCCGTCAGCGCCGGCGTCTACTTCTACAGGCTCGAAGCAGAAGGCTTCGAGGCGCGCGGGAAGACGGCGGTTCTGAGGTAGCCGCCTTCCACATCGCGCCCTTACACGAGAGAACGGAGGCCCGCCGGCTCGGCGGGCCTCCGCGCGTCTCCCCCCCCCCCCGCGTTTTCCCCCGCATCTGGCCGTCGCGGCGACCCCGACCAGCCGCCACCGGTCCCGCCCCGTTCTTGACAGCGTCCTCCGCGCCCGATAGAATCGCCCACACTCAGGTACGAGACGGTGCCACCCCGCCGTGAGATCATCCGCGCCGCAGCAGATGCGGGGCGGTTTTTGCCAACGGGCCCGAGCGCGGGCTTAGGATCCGGGTCGACGATGGGAAGTCTGAAGAGCCTCCTCAAGCACTTCGCCAAGTACAAGTGGTCCGTCGTGGTCGGCGTCGTCTGCCTGCTCGTGGTCGACGGGATGCAGCTCGTGATTCCCCGGATCATCAAGCGCGTCGTCGACGACCTCACCGCGGGCGGGATCGCGCACGGCGATCTCGGGCGCTCCGGCCTCCTCATCGCCGGGCTCGCCGCCGGCATCGCCGGCTTCCGGTTCCTGTGGCGCTTCCTGATCATCGGGACCTCGCGTCACATCGAGGAGGACCTCCGGAACGACATCTTCGCGCATCTCCAGAGACTCTCCGCGAGTTACTTCGCCACCCACAAGACGGGCGATCTCATGGCCCACGCGACCAACGACCTGAACGCGGTCCGCATGGCCTCAGGGATAGGCATAGTCGCGATGACCGACGCGATCATCCTGGGGCTCGCGACGATCGGGTTCATGCTGGCGTTGAACGTGAAGCTGACGCTCATGGCGCTCATCCCGATGCCCGTCATCGCCATCTTCACGATGCGCGCGGGCAAGCTCCTCCACCAGCGCTTCGAGAGGGTGCAGGAGACATTCTCCGATCTGACGGAGCGCGTCCGCGAAAGCGTCTCCGGCATCCGCGTCGTCAAGGCGTACGCGCAGGAGGACCACGAGCTCGAGAAGCTCTCCGAGGTCGGGCGGGACTACGTGAAGAAGAACATCCACCTCATTCGGATCTGGGGGGCGTTCTTCCCGTTCATCATGATGCTCTCGAGCATGAGCGTCGTGATCGTCATCTTCCTCGGGGGCCGCCAGGTGATGCTCGGCGAGATCACGACGGGCGACCTGGTCGCGTTCACGAGCTATCTCGGGATTCTCACGTGGCCGATGATCGCCATGGGGTGGGTCGTCAACGTCGTCCAGAGGGGCTCGGCCTCGATGGGCAGGATCAACAAGATTCTCGACACGCCGCCCGAGATCGCCGACGCAGACGACGCGATCGACCCCGGCACGATCGAGGGGGAGATCGAGTTCCGCGACGTGACCTTCAAGTACGAGGACGACCTTCCGCCCTCCCTCGAGGACGTCAGCGTCCTCGTGCGCTCGGGCGAGACGCTCGGAATCCTCGGGCGGACGGGCTCCGGGAAGAGCACCGTCTGCAACCTCCTGCTCAGGATCTACGAGGCGACCGAGGGACGGGTCTCGATCGACGGGCACGACGTGACGAAGCTCACGCTCACGGCGCTTCGTAGGGCGATCGGATACGTGCCGCAGGACACGTTTCTCTTCTCCGACACGATCAGGGAGAACGTGCGGTTCGGGCGCCCCGATGCGAGCGAGGAGGAGGTCGCCGACGCCGCGCGCATCGCGGGCATCTTAGATGAGATCGAGGCGTTCCCGAAGGGAATGGACACGCTCGTGGGAGAGCGCGGGGTGACCCTCTCGGGAGGGCAGAAGCAGCGCATCGCGATCGCGCGCGCTCTCCTGACCGCTCCGCCGATCGTCGTTCTCGACGACGCGCTCTCGTCGGTCGACACCGCCACCGAGGAGAAGATCCAACGGGAGCTCAAGCGCGTGCTCGGTGGCCGCACGACGATCATCGTCTCGCACCGAATCTCGTCGATCAAGCACGCAGACCAGACCATCGTCCTCGACGACGGCCGCATCATCGAGCGCGGCACCCACGATGAGCTGCTCGAGCGCGGGGGTCTCTACGCGGACATCCACGAGCGGCAGCTTCTGGAGGCCGAGATGGAAGCCTCCGACCGAGCGAGGTAGGGGATGGCCTACGACTATCACGACGAGGAAATCCTCGGGAAGCCCTACGACGCGAGGCTCGTGAGACGGCTCCTCACGTACGTGAAGCCGTACGCGAAGCTCGTCTTCGCGGCCGTCGCGATTCTGATCGTCGTCGCGGGCTTCGAGCTGGCGCTCCCGTACCTCATGCGGAGCGCGATCGACGATTACATCGTCGCCACGGCGAGGCGCGTCGAGATCGAGGAGGACGCCTCGGAGTTCGCTCGGGAGTTCGTGCGCGAGCTCTCGCTCGACCTCGTGCCCGTCGACGCCGCGGCCTCCTCAGCCGGCGCCGCGTACTTCGTGCGATCGAAGTCGCTGTCGGGCTACGACCCGAGGATGGTCGCCCGTGCGACCGACGAGGGGCTGATCGGCGAGACGAACTACTACCTCGCGGACCGGGAGGCCGTGAAGCGGGCCGGGCTCGACGCGGCATTGTTCGTCTCCGCGGGATCCGTGCTGGCGATTCCGAGCAAGGAGCTGGCCGGGTTCTCTCCCGAGCAGATCTGGATGATCCGGGAGGGCGACTTCGCGGGTGTCGCGAGGGTGGCGCTCATCATAGTCGGCATCCTCGTCCTCACGTTCGTCTTCACGCTCATCCAGATCAACATGATGGAGATGACCTCGCAGCGGGTGATGTACGACATCCGCATGAAGGTGCTCAAGCACATTCAGAACCTGTCGCTCTCGTTCTTCGACAAGAACCCGGTCGGGAGGCTCGTAACGCGGGCGACCAACGACGTCGAGGTGCTGCACGAGATGTTCACCTCGATCGTGATCATGCTCTTGAGGGACGTGTTCATCCTGATCGGGGTCGTCGTTCTTCTCCTGAAGCTCAACTGGCGACTCGCGCTCGTGTGCTTCGCCGTGCTCCCGTTCATGGCCTGGGCGACGGTCGTTTTCAGCGTTCGGATCCGGGACGCGTTCCGCGAGGTGCGCGTCAAGGTCGCGAGGATCAACGCATCGCTCCAGGAGAACATCAGCGGCATGCGCGTGACGCAGATCTTCAGGAGGGAGACGGAGAGCTTCCGTCGCTTCGCCGGGATCAACCACGAGAACTTCCTCGCGGTGATGCGCCAGATCAAGGTGTTCGCGGTCTTCATGCCGCTGATGGAGCTCGCGAGCTCCGTGGCCATTGGGCTCGTGATCTGGTACGGCGGTGGCAAGGTCCTCCGGACGACGCTGTCGCTCGGGACGCTCGTCGCGTTTCTGTCGTACGTGCAGATGTTCTTCCGACCTATCAGGAACCTCGCCGAGCAGTACGGCACGATGCAGTCGGCGATGGCGTCGTCGGAGCGGATCTTCCTCCTGCTCGACAACGACAGCCTCATCCCCGAACCTGAGGAGCCTCGGTTCCCCGAGGAGGTGAGGGGACGGATAGCGTTCGAGGGCGTGAGCTTCTCGTACGACGACGAGGAGTACGTGCTCCGTGACGTGTCGTTCGAGGTCGAGCCGGGCGAGACCGTCGCGATCGTGGGCGCGACGGGAGCGGGGAAGACCTCGATCATCAGCCTGCTCGAGCGGTTCTACGATATCCAGAAGGGCCGGATCACCCTGGACGGCGTCGACATCCGGGACATGCCGAAATCGTTCCTGAGGTCGAACGTCGGCCTCGTGATGCAGGACGTGTTCGTCTTCGCCGGTGACATCAAGGGCAACATCAGGCTCGGGAACACGTCGATCACCGACGAGGAGCTCCGGGCGGTCGCGAAGCACGTCAACGCCGATCGCTTCATCGAGCGGCTCCCCGCGACCTACGACGAGGAGGTCCACGAGCGCGGCGCGACGCTCTCGACCGGGCAGCGCCAGCTCCTGGCCTTCGCGAGGGCGCTCGCGTTCGATCCGAAGATCCTCATCCTCGACGAGGCGACGTCGAACATCGACACCGAGACCGAGCGGCTCATCCAGGAGGCGCTCGTGAGGCTCATGGAGGGACGAACGTCGATCGTCATCGCGCACAGGCTGTCGACGATCCAGCACGCGGACAAGATCCTCGTCATGCACAAGGGCCGGATCCGGGAGGTCGGCGCCCACCAGGAGCTCCTGGCGCGGAAGGGCTACTACTACCGCCTCTACCAGCTGCAGTACGCGCAGTAGGGGACGCCGGACGCACCGGGAAGACGGGAGGTTGCCCCGGAGACGGGACGGCGCACCGAAGGCGGGAAGCGGCGCCGAAGGCGGGGCGTGGCGCTGGAGACGGGAAAGCCCACACTACGAAGAAGGGGTCCTCCGCGTGAGAGGACCCCTTCCTGCTGTCGAGGAGGCTCCGGCGCCGGGTCGGAGAGCCCGGACGCCAGGCCGGTGTTTCCGCTAGTCCGGCTGCGGGCGAGAGACGGCCGGCCTCGCCGCGACACCGTCGAGCTGGACCCAACTGCCGTTCAGGTAGCAGTACATGTGTCGGCTGCCCGAGGCGCCCTTCACGCAGATGTCGCCGTCGCTCGGGCTTGAGGGGAAGTCGGAGACCGGCTCGAGCCTCAGCACATCGCTCACGTGGAGCTTCCGCGCGGGGCTCGATGTGCCGATGCCCACGTTCCCGGACACCGCCGCGTAGACGTCGCTCCCGGAGACCGTCCAGTCGCCGTCGGCCGGATCGGTCGCCGCGATCGTGATCGTGTTCAGCGTGTCGTTCGCGGTGATCGTCACGTTGCTGCCCTCGACGAGGTCGATGTTCCCGGCGTCGTTCGTGACGCCGTCCAGGCTGGCCACGATGGCAGGCACGACCATCGCCGCGGTCACCGCGTCGGTCTGTCCCTCGTTCACGAAGCGCGAGTCGTAGGCGCTGCCGCTCTCGTACGCGGCGGTGAGCTGGAGGGTATCGGTCACGACCTCGAGCCCAGCACCCGGATTCACGTGGATGTCGTTGAGTCCGTCGAAGGTGAGTCCGTCGCCGGCGAAGTCGGCCACGTCGACCCTCAGGTTGCCCTGGAACACGCCGATGCCGTCTCCCTCGTTGATGTCGAGCTGAACGTCGCCCTCTGTCCCGCCACCGGAGAGGCCGGCGCCGGCCGT
>JALGVU010000453.1 GCA_025774545.1 bacterium
GCACCGAAGTTCTCGAAGCACACGTAGACGTCGATCACCTCGCCTACGAACGGTTCGTCGTAGTTCGACCCGTCGCCGAACTCGAGGAAGATGTTGATGTCGGGGTTCTGCCCCGCGAGCGCGGGGCCGGCAGGCAGAACGCACACGAGCGCCGCCACCGCGAGAATCGTACCGAGACGTTTCATGACGATTTCCTCCGCTCACAGTGAGGCCGGAGTTCCGACACGAGATGACCGGGAGTCCGGCAGGGACGCGTGCGCCTCCGTTGCGCAACAACGATACGCGCAGACGGTCCCACGACGCACGAACGCACTGGAAATGCTGAGTAAGACAAGTATATCATAGTTTTGATTGATCGTCAAGAGCGTGCCTGAGGTTTCCCTCCTGCACGCGAGAACCGGGCACGCGCGTCGCTCCCGTGCGTGCGAAGAACATAGCCCGCACAGCTCCCCTTCGAGCAAGAACGGGACACGCACGTCGCTCCCCGTGCATGCCCCGTTCGATCACTCCGCCGGTTTCGTCGGCCGTCGGCGCTCCTCGTGTTGTGCGATCTCGACGATGCTAGCGAAGAAGGACGAGCTTGCTCTGAGCCCGGAGGTGGCGCGCCTCCATCACCGAGAAGTAGACGCCGGAGGCGACGTCCTTCCCGAGATCGTCGGTACCGTCCCACTCGATCGCGTGCCGCCCGGGTGCCACGTCGCGGTCGACGAGCGTCCGAACGCGTTTCCCGCCCGCGCTGTACACGCGGACGGCCACGCGCCCGCCAGGCGCCGGCACATCGTACAGAATGAGCGTCCGGGGATTGAAGGGGTTCGGGAAACCCTGCGAGAGCGCGTGGACCGTCGGCAGCGCGTCCTCGTCCACGTTGACCCAGCACTCGGTGTAGGCCTCGGTGTGCGTCTCGTCGGTCCAGGGGCTCCAGTCGACCGCCCCCACGAACCACTCGGCGAGCACGCACTGATCGCCCCAGTAGTTGTACTCGGCCTCGATCTCCGCCGTTCCCGTGTTCCAGATCATGAAGAGCGGGAGATCGAGGAAGTCGTTGGCATCCTCGAGGCTCCCGCCGAGGACGGGACCCGGCCCCCCGTCGCAGCGGACGTGCGCGACGGCGTTTCCCTCAAACGTGCAGCCTGAGAAGAACGGCCGCGACGAATCCGCGACGACCACCCCCTCGGTGTTCGAATCGAACGCACAGTTCGAGATCGTCGGGCTCGACCCATCGGCGAAGAGCGCGCCTGCGTCTGTTCCTCGGAAGACGCAATCCTCGATGGCCAGATCCGAGCGCACGCAGTGCAATCCGCGACTGCCGCCTCCGAGACCGTCGATCGTGAAGCCCTCAATCCTCGCTGCGTCCGAGAGGTCGCCGACGGCGAACCCGATGCCCGCAGGCGTCAGGATCATCGTCTCAGCCGGACCCCCGACGCCCTTGAGCACAAGATCCTGACTCACGGTGACGTCGCCTTCACAGGATCCTGGCAGGACCGCGACCGCGCCGTTCCAGGCCGACGCGTCGACGCCCTCCTGGATCATGTCGAACGGATGGTCGTACGTCCCGTTCTCGAAGCCTGAGTTCCCGCAGTCGACGAACTTGACGCCGCCCGGCGCGCGCATCCCGGCGACCGTGTCGCGGAACGTGCTCTCGAGCCCCGTCGTGTCTCGCGCCGACACGGAGTACCAGTAGAGACGGTAGAGCGAGGCGAAGGTGTCGACGAACGCGTTCGCTCCTGCGAAGGCGAGCGAGTCGGCCGCGTCGATCGACGGGATCGTGTCGCGGTACACGACGTACCCCTCGATGTCGGTCTCCGTGTTCGGATCCCAGCGGAGAAGCACGGCGCCCGGATCGCTCTCCGCCTTGAGTCCGCGCGGAGCCGCCGGCGCGATCCCCTGCCCGACGACCGAGAGCGTCTCGCTCGGATCGCTCGTGAGGCCCGAGAGATCGACCGACGACACGCGGTAGAAGTACTCCTCCCCGACCTCAAGCGGCCAGTCGACGAACGTCGTGTCGGGGGTCGTCGAGGCGACAGGCTCGCCGAACGCGTCCGTCGTGTCGCGCTCGACCTCGTAGCGGTGATGATCGGGCAC
>JALGVU010000022.1 GCA_025774545.1 bacterium
CCTGGTCTCGCTCGGCGTGACCGTCGGGTCGCTCCTCCTGAGCCTGTCGGCGGTCATGGGCCTGATCCTCGGCTTCGGCATGCAGAACACGATCAACAACATCGCCTCGGGGATGTGGATCGCGGCCCTCCGCCCGATCGACATCGGGGAGGTCGTCACGATCAACGACAAGACGGGGAAGGTCAGGGCCGTCGGCGTCATGGCGACCGAGCTCTTGACGCTCGACAACGCGTTCATCACCATCCCGAACGGCGAGGTCTGGGGCAGCCCCATCGTGAACTACACCAGGGAGCCCACGCGCCGCGTCGACGTCCAGGTCGGGATCGGCTACGCCGAGAGCGTCGCTCGGGCGGTCCAGGTCGGGCTCGATCTCATGAAGCGCCACGAGCTGGTGCTCGATGAGCCGGAGGCCGCGGTCGTCGTTACGGAGCTCGCCGACTCCTCGGTCAACCTCGACCTCCGCGCGTGGACCGAGACCGAGAACTACTGGACCGTCAGGGGAGATCTGACGCGGGGCATTCTCGAGGCGCTCACCGAGGCCGCCATCGAGATCCCGTTCCCGCAGGTCGACGTGCACATGAAGCAGGCCTGATCGCGAAAGGCGCCGCGCTCGCGACGCGAGCGGACCGCGCCGGGTGACACCTTCGAGAAACGACCGGCAGAGCAGGAGCCCCGTGATCGATCAGGGCCGCGAGTACCCGTCCGGAAGGAGGGACCGATGTTCAAGGAGTTCAAGGAATTCGTGATGCGCGGGAACGTCGTCGACATGGCCGTCGGCATCGTGATCGGCGCGGCCTTCGGCACGATCGTGAAGTCGCTCGTGGCCGACGTCATCATGCCGCCGATCGGTCTCCTGCTCGGGAACGTCGACTTCTCGAACATCTTCACGGTCGTCAAGGAAGGCGCGACGGCGGCGCCCTACGCGACCCTCGCCGACGCGCAGGCGGCGGGCGCGGTCACGGTCAACTGGGGTCTCTTCATCCTGACGATCATCAGCTTCCTCATCATCGCCCTCGCGATCTTCCTGCTCGTCAAGCAGATCAACCGGCTGAAGCGCGAGGAGGAGGCGCCCCCGGCCGAGCCGACGACCAAGGAGTGCCCGTACTGCCTGAACGAGATCCCGATCGAGGCGACGCGCTGTGGGTTCTGCACGTCGCAGCTGACCGGGGCGTCGGCATCGTAGACGTACGGTAGAACCACGAACGAAGCGTCGACGAGGAACCGGTCACTCGAAGCGAGGCCGTTCGAGCGGTCGGATTCCGGATCGGCGCTTCTCTCAGAAAGGAGCTTGCGCGATGAAGCTCGCCACCGTCGTTCTCATCGCCGCGCTCGCCGCGACGTCTCCCCTCTCGGCAGAGGAAGCGGCGCCGGACACGCTGGGCCTCGAATCCTGGTTCGTCACGTCGGACCTGAACATCACGCTCACCCAGAGCGCGTACAGCGAGAACTGGGGCGGGAGCGAGGTGGGCGCGCTCACCTGGGCGCTGAACTCGAACTCGCTCGCCTCACGCCAGCTCACCTCGAGGATCAACAACAAGAACACGCTCCTCCTGGGGTTCGGCCAGACGCACAGCCAGAGCAGAGAGACGAAGGACTGGGCCAAGCCCAAGGAGTCGACCGATCTCATCGACTTCGAGTCGCTCTTCCGTTTCACGTACGACTGGTTCGTCGATCCGTACCTGGCCGGCCGGATCGAGACGCACTTCACCGACGACTCGAATCCCAAGGAGACCCGGTACCTCGATCCGACGCTCTTCAGCGAGAGCGCGGGCATCGCCAAGGTCCTCCTGAAGGAGGAGAGGCGCGAGTGGACCGCGCGGCTTGGTGGCGCGATCCGTCAGCACGTCGATCGCGACGTCTTCGATGCGGACACGAGCACCTCGGAGACCGTCTCGACCCAGGACGGCGGCCTCGAGTTCGTCACCGACTTCCGGAGTCCCCTGCTCGACGAGCAGATCATGTTCACGAGCCGCCTCGCCGCCTACAAGGCCCTCTACTTCTCCGAGGAGGACGAGCTGGCCGGTCTCGAGGGTGAGGACGATTGGAAAGCAGTGGACATTGACTGGGACAACCTGTTCTCCGCGAAGATCACCGAGTACCTTGTGGTGAACCTCTACTTCCAGGCCCTCTACGACAGGCAGATCGTCGACGAGGTCCGCATCAGGGAGGCTCTGGCGCTCGGCTTCACGTTCGGGATACGGTAATGCTGAGTGGTGCAGATTTTGCACTTCGTCATGTGAAACACGAAAGCCCTGCCTGGAGCGCACTCGCGTTCTTGACAGGGCTCCATAAATAGGTAAAATCGACGTCTCGTCCCTGTTGACACGTGGCGCGCGGAACGGTATATTCGCCCTCTGTCTGTGCGAAATCACTCAAACATCGGCACTTATGCGTAGCTATTCGAACAACGGCACCTATCGTACGAGCATCGTCCTCGCGCAGTTCGGCCGTCTCCCGGAGACCGCGCGGTTCTACTCCGTGCTCTCGATCCTCGTGATCGTCCTGGCGGTCGCCTCCGGCCTCACGAACCAGCGAATCGCACAGCCCGAGCCGGTCGGCCTGAATCCGCGCACCCCGATGTTCCATCAGCTCTCCCCCTGGGGCAGGGTCCTCAACGCCCCGGACTCCGACTACCTGAAATCGAGCTTCGACGTGATCGGCGTCGTCACGCCGCTCCCCGGAGACGCGGCGAGTCTCCAGTACGTCGCGGAGCCGGGCGAGGAGCTCACGGCCATCGCGGTGAGCCACGGCATCGATCTCGATCTTCTGGCGAGCGCCAACAGCGTGAGCTACGCCCGCGTCCCGCGGCGCCAGACCGACGTTCGGCTCCCCCTCCTCTACTCGAGGGAGCGGGCGTGGGACCGATCGCTCGAGTTCCTCTACCCGATCTCCACGGACGCCCCGATCGGCGGCAACGGCAAGGCCAAGCAGGGCGCTCCGACGATCGCCAAGCACGTCGTCGCGTCGGGGGAATGCCTCTGGAACATCTCGAGGAAGTACCACGTGCGCATGGAGACGATCGTCGCGATGAACGAGCTCTCGAGCGCCCGCCTCCTCAGGCCCGGACAGGTGCTCGAAGTCCCCGACACCGACGGAACGTACGTGAACGTCAAGAAGGGAACGACGGTCAGCGGAATCTGCAAGAAGTACGAGGTCGAGCTGACCGACCTCGTGAACGCGAATCCGGGCGTCGACGTTCAGCGGCTCATGCCGGGGCAGAAGCTCTTCGTGCCCGGCGCGGGCGCGCTGTCGGAGGTCTTCCGGTTCGCGTGGCCGGTGCACGGACGCATCTCGAGCCGCTATGGCAACCGGTACCATCCGATCTTCCACCGCCGCATGATGCACCACGGCCTCGACGTCGCCGCGCGGCACGGCACGCCGATCCGCGCAGCGCTCGAGGGACGCGTGATCTTCGCGGGATGGAAGGGCGGCTACGGGAAGGCCGTCGTCATCGAGCACCCGAACGGACACGAGACGCTCTACGGCCACTGCTCGTCGATCCTCGTGAAGCGAGGGGCGACGGTCAAGAAGGGACAGCAGATCGCGAAGATCGGGTCGACGGGAGTGTCCAACGGTCCGCACGTTCACTTCGAGGTTAGGAAGGGCGGCAGGCGGATGAACCCCGAGAGGGTTCTCTACTAGCTGCCGGCCAACGACGGTTCGTATGGAAGCGCTCCGCGGAGTCCGCGGGGCGCTCTCTTCGTTGCGCGCGGGCGCCTCTCGACGGCACGACCCTCACGTCGCGCGCGGGCGTCTCAATCGGCGCCGCGGCCCCCACCCTCGGCCGCCGCGGGCGAGGCACTCCCCTGCCGCTCGACGCGTGAGGAGGTTCCTCTACAACCCCAGGTCGTCCGAGATCCCCTGCATGGACTCGATCGCGACGCCGACGAACTCCTCGAGGGAGAGGCCGAGGTCGCTGCAGGAGGCGATCTGCTCCCGGTTCGCCCCCGCCGCGAAGCGCTTCTCGCCGAAGCGCCGCAGGACGAACTCGGTGTCGAGATCCGCGAGCTTCTTCGACGGGTGCATGAGCGCGGCCGCGACGACGAGCCCGGTCACGGGGTCGCTCGCGTAGAGCGCCTTGTCCATGGCGCTCTCCCGCGCAACGTGCTCGTTGTGCGCCTTGACCGCGTGGATGATGTCGTCGGCGAACCCAAGCTCCGCGAGCCTCTCGGCGGACAGGAGCCCGTGGCGCTCGGGGTCGTCGGCCGTTTCGTCGTAGTCGAGATCGTGCATGAGGCCTGCTGCCGCCCACGACTCGACGTCCTCGCCCAGGCGTTCCGCCAACCCGGCCATCACGGCCTCGGTCGCCAGCATGTGCTTGAGGAGATTCCGGTTCCTGCAGTTCTTCTTGAGAACGGCGATGCACTCGTCCCGCGTCATGTCTCCTCCTCGCGCGCGGTCGGCCCCGCGCGGAACCCCGTCGCCGCGAGCCTCGAGGACCCTCCCGCGCGGCTAGCCGACGTCGATGAACGTCTCCCGGTCCCTGAAACGCGTCGCGATCGCCTCGGCCACAAGCCGCCCCTCGCTCGTCGCGAGCTCGGGGTCCGTCGACAGGAACGCGAAGGCGTCCTCCCGCGCCTCGGTCAGGAGCCGCGTGTCGCGCAGGAGGTTCGCGACGGAGAACCGCGGCAACCCGTGCTGCCGCACCCCGAGAAACTCGCCGGGGCCCCGGATCTCGAGGTCCCTCTCGGCGATCACGAAGCCGTCGCTCGTGTCGGCCAGGACCTGGATCCTCTCCCTGGCCTCGTCCGACGCGCCTCGCCCGACCATCAGCACGCAATACGACCGGTGGCCGCCCCGCCCGACCCTCCCGCGCAGCTGGTGGAGCTGGGCGAGTCCGAAGCGCTCGGCGTGCTCGATGACCATGACGGTCGCGTTGGGCACGTCGACGCCTACCTCGACCACCGTGGTCGAGACCAGAAGGTCGATCTCCCCCGCCTTGAAGCGCTCCATCACGCGATCCTTGTCCTCCGGTTTCATGCGGCCGTGGATGAGCCCGACCGTCGCGTCCTTGAAGCTCCTGTCGCGAAGCTCCTCGAACATCTTCGTCGCCGCGGCGAGTTCCATCTTCTCCGACTCCTCGACGAGCGGATAGACGATGAAGACCTGACGTCCGTCGGCGATCTCCTTCAGCAGGAACTCGTAGACCTTCTTCCGGCCCGCCTCGTCGCGCACGGCCGTCACCACCGGCGTTCGTCCCGGAGGCAGCTCGTCGAGGACCGAGACGTCGAGGTCGCCGTAGACCGTGAGCGCGAGCGTCCTCGGTATCGGCGTCGCGGTCATGACGAGGATGTCCGGCGAGCCGCCCTTCTCGCGGAGCGCGGCGCGCTGCACGACGCCGAAGCGGTGCTGCTCGTCGACGACGGCAAACGCGAGGTTCTTGAACCGCACGCCTTCCTGGATGAGAGCGTGCGTTCCGACGATCACGTCGGCCTCGCCGCTCTCGATCATGCGGAGCGCCTCGTCCCGCTCGGCACCGCGCATCCCGCCGCGGAGGAGCACGACCCGATCGCCGAGGGGCGCGAGGAGCTCCGTGACGTTCACGAAGTGCTGCTCCGCCAGGATCTCGGTCGGCGCCATGATCGCCGCCTGGTACCCGTTGGCGACGGCCTGGTGCATGACGGCCGCGGCCACGACCGTCTTGCCGGAGCCGACGTCCCCCTGAAGGAGGCGGTGCATGGCGCGCTCCTCCGCCATGTCGCCGCGGATCTCCTCGATGACCCGGGCCTGCGCCCGGGTCAGCTCGAACGGGAGCAGGCCCTTGAGCCGCGCGTGCTCCTCCTCGATCCACGTGAATCGAACTGACGCGCCGCCCGACGACGCCTCGCGCTTCCTCAGTCCCACGATGATCTGGAAAAGGAAGAACTCCTCGTAGGCGAGCCTCGCGCGAGCGACACGCGCGCGATCGAGCGAGGACGGGAAGTGGACGTCGGCCATCGCCCGTCTGAGACCGACGAGCGACCGCCGCTTCCGCACCCCCGCGGGCAGCGGGTCGATCAGATCGTCGAGGAAGCGGTCGAGGGCGTTCTTCAGCATGCGGCGGATCCGGCGGCCGGAGAGCTCACCGATCTGCGAGTACTCGGGCACGATCCTCCCGGCATGCACGAGCTCGGCCACCTCGTCCTCGCGCATCACCTCGAACGCCGGATTGATGAACTCGATCCTCCGAGCGTGGCGGTCGAACCGCACCTCGCCGCTGACGACCGCCCTCGTCCCCTGCTTGAGAACGGTCGAGAGATACGGCTGATTGTACCATCGCGCGAAGAACGCGCCCGTGTCGTCCTCGAGGGCCGCCACGAACGAGGCCCGCCGCCCCCATCTCGTGACGTCGCAGGAGACGACCCGGACCACGACCGTGACTCGATCGCCGACCCTGAGCGCGCCGACCTCGGACATGCGGGACCAGTCGGTGTAGTCCCTCGGGACGTAGTAGAGGAGATCGTCGATGGTCTCGACCCCGGCCTTCGCCAAGAGCGAGGCGAACTTGGGCCCGACGCCCTTCAGGTAGCGAACCTCGGACTTGAGCGTGGTCTCGGCGGCGATGTGTCCCTCCGTGTCGAGGGGCGATCAGATCGGTACCAAGCGTCCCGTCGCCGGATTCTAGACCAGTGGCGGGGGCTGGTCAAGCGGGCCTGAGCCCCTCTCGAACGCCCACGAAAGGTCTTGCGCACGTGCGACGGTCGTGGTAGATTGAAACGTTGTTCAATGGACACACGGAGGCTGCCATGTCGAGAAAGTGCGAGGTTTGCGGGAAGCACCCGCGCGTGGGGAACAACGTCAGCCACGCTCACAACGTCACCAAGCGGAGGTGGCTCCCCAACCTCCAGCGAGTGCGCGTCGTCGTGAACGGCACGTCGAAGAAGATCATGGTGTGCGCCAACTGCATCCGTTCGGGCGCGCTCGACAAGTACAGAAAGAGCGCGGTCTAGCGCCGCGAGCGTGGGCGGGAAGAAGAAGAGGGGATCCCGAGACCGGGATCCCCTCTCTCGTTCATCGAGCAGTAACTACAGGTGTCGTCCGCGGCGTCCCCGGCGCGTCCGGGACCGCTGCTCCCGGACGAGGGAAGATCACCCCTCGTCCTCGCATCCCGCGGATCCCGTCCGGCACTTTCTCATGACGACCGTCGTGCCGGTCCCCTTCGACATCGTGAAGCTCACCTCGTCCATCGTCTCGCGCATGATGTAGATCCCTCGCCCCGAGCACTCCATGCAATGCTTCGGATCGGTCGGATCATGCACGCACGTCAGATCGAACCCGGGCCCCTCGTCGTGGACCGTCACCGTGATGCCGTCCGGGTCCCACTCACACACGACCCTCACCTGCTTGCCCCTGTCCTGCCCGTTCCCGTGGAGGACGGCGTTGGTCACAGCCTCGATCACCGCGATCGCCACCTCGTTCGACAGGTGGTCGTCGAAGCCCGCCCTGCGACTGCACTTGAGCGCGATCTCGTCAACCTGTTCGAGGGCCTCGAACTCGCTCGGCAGGACCAGCTCTTCCGCTCCGGAAGCCGGATCAGACATGACACTCCTCTGGATCGTTCGGTCTACTAGAAGCTCGCGATCGCTTCCTTCTCCGTGGGGTACGTGTCGAAGATCGTCAGGAGCTTGGTGATCATGAAGAGGCTCTGAATCCGATCGGAGACGTGGCAGAGCTTCAGAGTGCCCTCGCTCCTCTGGACGCTCGTGTAGACCGCCATCAGTGCTCCTAGCCCCGTGCTGTTGATCCACGGCACACCCTTCAGGTTGATGACGAACTTCTTGTTGTCGTCGTCGAGGAGCCGCTTGATCTCGTTCCTGAGATTCTCGCTCTCAGGCCCGCCCATGAGCTTCCCCGAGACGTGGATGATAGCGACGTCCCCCTCCATCTGAGTCTTGACCTTCAATTCCCACCTCCGCGCTCAGGATGGCTTGGCCAACGCCCTCCCCAGAAGGCCCGGCTTCCGCTCCAGCGAGGTCCCCGCATGCTCGACGGGGACAGAAACTCGTTCGGATACTGTACCATACACCCGCCGGGCGGTGGAAGAGCAAATCGTCAAGCCGGGGGCGGGACGCGACCAGATCCTCGGCCGGCCCGAGACGGGTTCCCCGGCCGCGAACCGGCCGTTCCATGGCCCGTTCGTCTCCGTCCTGGCGATCTCGGTGGCCCCCGTCCTGGCGATCGCTCGCCCCCGTTCTGACGATCGCGCGCCCCCGTCCCGAGCGCCGCGCGCCCCCGTCCCGAGCGCCGCGCGCCCCCGTCCTGACGATCGCTCGCCCCCTCCTGAGGCCGCTCAGGGCCCTTCCCAGGGGTCGATTCTGGCGTGGAAATTGCTTTTCCTGCCTCCGGGTTTGCCGCGGTGGGGTCCGGACGAAGACACGAGCCGGCTGGAGGTCCCGGATTCCCCGGGAAGCCCCACAGGTAGGCCATTCTACGCATTCCTGAGGCGTGCGAGCCGAGCCCCGCTCAGCCGGCACGGCTCGGGGCGCGACGACCCGGATCCTCGGGTCGCAAAACGCATGATTCGCCCGCAGAGGCGGCACAGGGCAGCCACGCCCACGAGATGGGGAGAGAGCCCCGGGCCGGGTCGATCCCGTCCCGGAAGAGCGCCCGCAGGAGGGCGCGCCGCGGCCGAGCGCGCGGCATGGAGCCGATCATGAGCAGAGTGCCCAAGACTATCGCTATGGCCATCATTCTCGGGATCCTGATCCTCACGATCGACCCCCTCATCGGGTACGTCGTGAGCCAGAGGGTGCCGTTCCTCTACCTGCGCCTCGCGGACAGCGTCGCACGGGATGTGATGCTGCGCGCGATTGTGCTCTTCCTCGCGATCGGCGTCTACGCGATCCCGTCGGTCCTCCTCCGGCAGAGCAGGGAGGCCGTGGAGAGGGCCGAGCTGCTCGACAGCAAGCTCGACGGCATCAGGAACATCATCCACTTCACGCCCCTCGAGACCGACGCGAAGCTGCTCATCGAGGCGTGCTGCCGCGAGCTCGTGGGGACGCGAGGATACGAGAGCGCGTGGATCGTGATCTTCGACGCGAACGGAGGAATCGACGCGTGGGCGGAGGAGGGCTGGGGCGACCGGTTCACGCCGCTCGTCGAGCTCATGAAGCGCGGGAAGCGCCCCGCGTGCGCGCGCCGGGCCATCGGCGAGTCGAAGCCGATCGTCCTGCAGGATCCGGTCGCGGAGTGCGGAGACTGCCCGCTCAAGCCCGCCCACTACGGCCGCGGGAACCTCGCCGTGCGGTTGGCCGGCAAGAGCAGGCAGTACGGCGTCCTGTGCATCGCGGCGCCTCCCTTCATCGTGGCGGACGAGGAGGAACAGGGCCTCATCGCGAAGCTCGCGTGGGATCTGAGCTCCCGCCTCGAGGCGATCGATCTCGAGAAGCGCTGCCAGCAGACGGCGAGCGAACTCACCGATCGGCACGAGCTCGCCGAGACCATGGCCCGCCTGACCGACGCCATGATCTCGCCGAAGGTCCGAAACCAGGAGCTGACCGAGAAGTTCCTCAAGAGCGCCGTCGAGTTCACGGGCAGCGTGGAGGGCATCGTGAGCCTGATCGATCCGCCCACGGGGGAGCCGATCGTGGAGGCACACAGGACGGGGAGGTCCGCGTCCTGGGAGGCCGCCGAGCCCAACACGGCGACGCTCGAGGTCGGGCTCGACGTGCGCTACCCGGAGTTCTGGAACCTCGTACGCACGAGCGGGACGCATCTCCTCACGAACACCCCCGAGCAGCACGAGTCGTGGGCGCCCCTCCCCGACTGTGCCAATCCCATCCGGAACATCCTGTCCGTTCCGGCGAAGGTCGGGGACGAGGTCGTCGGGATCATCGCCGTGGCGAACTCGCGCGACGGTTACACCCAGAGCGATCTCGAGACCATCCGGCAGCTCGCCGGACTCTACGCCGAGCTGGCGCGGCGCATCCTCACGGACAACGAGCTCAGTCTGGCGATGAACGCGATCGATCGCTCGCTCGCTCCGACGGTCATCACGGATCCCGAGGGCTCCGTCACGCACGTGAGCGACGCCTTCCTCACGAGCTGGAACTACGAGCACCTCCGGATGGTCCACGGGAAGTCGATCAGCGAGTTCGTGGTCGACCGGCATGCGGCCAGACAGGCGGTGCAGGAGACCAAAGCGAAGCACTCGTGGGAGGGCGAGCTCGACGCCAAACGGCGCGACGGCGGCACGTTCACGACGCGTGTCTCCGCCAGTGAGGCGACCGACGGCGACGGCCGGTCCCTCGGGCTCGCGTTCTCGTTCGCCGATCAGACGGACAGCAGGCACTCCGAGCTGACACGGCGAACGCTGCACACGATCACGGAGTCCGCGCCGATGACCGAGGATCTGGTCGATCTCTACGGGCGCATCCGCCAGGAGCTGGGCGGCGTCTTCGACGCTCGGAACTTCTTCGTGGCCCTCGTTGCCGAGGGCTCCAAGGCGCTCCAGCTGCCGCTCTTCCTGGACGAGAAGGACGAGAACCAGTTCCGGGTCGTCCCGTCGCGGAAGACCCTCACGGGCCGTGTGGTCGACACCGGAGAGCCGCTCCTCGTCGCGGCCTCGGACATCAGGAAGATGGCCGACGACGGCGAGATCGAGATCATCGGTACGCCCTGCAAGAGCTGGATGGGCGTCCCGCTCAAGTCGGCGGACGGCGTCCTGGGCGCGATGGCCGTCCAGAGCTACGCGGACGAGCACGCCTACGGCATCGACGACCTGGCCCTCATGGAGGACGTGGCCGCCGTGCTCGCGACCGCCGTCGCGCGCGGGAATGCCGAGAGTGCCCGACGGGACGGCGATGGCCGTTTCAACGCGATCGCCGAGACGTCGAACGACGCGCTCATCAACGTCGACGGGAAGGGCAAGATCATCTTCTGGAACAAGGCCGCCGAGAACATGTTCGGTTACGCGGCGGCCGAGGCCGAGGGCAAGCCGTTCTCGCTCGTGGTGCCGGAGGGGTTCCTCCAGGCGCACGTCGATGGGCTCATGAGGACCGTCTCGTCCGACGGGCAGGGCTACGTCAGGGCGAGCGTGGAGGGCGTGGGCCTCAGGAAGGACGAGAGTGAGTTCCCCATGGAGCTCTCGATGGGCGCGTGGAAGGCGACCGATGAGACGTTCTTCACCGCCGTCATCCGGGACATCACCTCGCGCAAGCAGACGGAGGAGGAGCTGCAGTTCCTCGGATCGATCCCCCTTCAGGTCTCCGACGCGCTCATCGTCACCGACCTGAACTTCCGGGTCACCTACGTCAACAAGGCGGCCGAGTACCTCTACGGCTACCCGGGCGAAGAGCTCATCGGGAAGACGCTCGATCTCCTGAGCGCCGAGCCCTGGACCGAGGAAGTCGAGGAGGAGATCCACCGGACCGTCTCCTCGGGCAGGGTCTGGAGCGGCGCGCTCATGAACAGGCGCAAGAACGGAAGCACCTTCATGGTGCAGTTCAGGGTCTCGCCCCTGCGTGACCGGCAGGGGCGGCTCTCCTCGTACATCTCGATCTTCCACGACATGACCGAGCGCAAGCGTGCCGAGCAGCTCCTCCAGACCCTCAACGCGGCCGCCCTCGGCATGGAGCGCCACCTCACCCCGGAGCAGATCCTCGAGGCCGTCGCCGACGAGCTCGAGCGCGTCGGCCTGTCGTGCGCCGTTCTCCTCACGCAGGAGGAGCGGCGCGTCGTGAGTCTCCGCTACCTGAGCAGGGGCGTCCAGTTGCCGATCCCCGACGACGAGCTCGACGAGATCCGTAAGACCGGCGTCCCCCTCTCCGACGCGGGTGCCGACCCGCTCACGCGCGCGATCGGCGGCGGGAAGACCATCTTCATCGAGAGCCACGGCGGCGACCACCACCACCCGCACACCGACGAGGGCTGCGAGAGCTCCGAGTCGCTCGCCAGGGCGCTCCTGACGGAGAGGTCGATCCTCGCCCCGCTCGTCGCTGGAGGCGACGTCATCGGCGTCCTCGCGGTGCTCTCGAGCGAGCTCACGAGGAAGGACACGCCCGCCATCACGGCGTTTGCGAACCAGCTCGCCGCGGCGCTCCGCAAGGCGAATCTCATGCAGGAGCTCGAGAACAGCCTGAAGGAGCTCCGTCGCACGCAGGACATCCTGCTCCATGCGCAGAAGATGGAGGCCATCGGGAACCTCGCGGGCGGCGTGGCGCACGACTTCAACAACCTCCTCACGGCGATCGCCGGCTACGCACAGCTCGTCCTCCGGCGCGTCGATCCCGACGATCCGACGCACGCCGACGTCGAACAGATCAAGAAGGCCGCCGATCAGGCCGCGTCCGTCACCGGGCAGCTCCTGGCGTTCAGCCGCAGGCAGCCGCTTCAGAGGACGACCCTGACGCTGAATGACGTCATCAAGGACCTCGACGTCATGCTCCACCGCCTCATCGGAGAGGACGTCGAACTCGTCGCCGCTCTCGATCCCACCCTCGGGAACGTGAAGGCCGATCCGTCCCAGCTCGAGCAGGTGATCATGAACCTGGCGATCAACGGCCGCGACGCGATGCCGGAAGGCGGCACGCTCACGCTCAGAACCGAGGCCGTCGACATCGACGAGGAGCAGTGCGCGTCGCTCGGCGGCGCCAAGCCGGGCCGCTACGCGAAGCTGACCGTGGAGGACACGGGAACAGGCATCGACGCGGACGCCATCGATCGGATCTTCGAGCCGTTCTTCAGCACGAAGGAGGTAGGCAAGGGGACCGGACTCGGGCTCTCCGTCGTCTACGGCATCGTGACGCAGCACGACGGATGGATCGACGTCTCGAGCACCCCGGGCCACGGCGCGCACTTCGAGATCCACCTGCCCCTGATCGACGAGATCGACTCCCAGGAAGAGGAGGCGCCCAAGGAGGCGCCGGTCGAGGAGCTCCAGGGCCAGGGCGAACGGATCCTGCTCGTGGAGGACGAGGAGGCCGTCCGTCGCTTCGCCGTGCGCGCGCTCACGGAAGGCGGCTACGAGGTTCTCGAGGCGACGAACGCCGAGGAGGCCTTGACGCTCTTCGAGAGCGAGAACGGACAGGTCGACCTCGTCTTCAGCGACGTGGTCCTGCCGGCGAAGAGCGGGCTCCAACTGGTCGAGGAGCTCCTCTCCCGCCGTCCCGACCTCCACGTCCTTCTGAGCAGCGGCTACACCGATCAGAAGTCGCAGTGGTCCGTCATCGGCGAGAGAGGGCTCGCCTTCCTCCGGAAGCCATACGACATCGGCGAACTGCTCAGTTCGATCAGAGGGGCGATCGAGCCCCAATAGAGCGGGAAGCGACCTCAGGTCGCAACAGAGTCACCACCGCTCGCTCCAGGGGGATTGCGGAAAGGGAATGAGCGGTAGTCAGCTCGGAGCGCGCCCGGGCCGGGCGGCCTCTCGCCGGTTCCCCGTGACGCGAGGCGAGGAGACAGGAACGGAGCGCATCATGAAGAGAAAGATACTGCCGATCACTGTGGGCGTGGTCGCGGGACTCGGTTACTGGGCCGTCGACGCCCTCCTCATGACCCTTCGCGTCCCCGGCGCCGTGTACACCAACTTCCTCCTGTCCGACGTGCCCTTCATGAGGCTTCTCGTGAGGGCCGCCGCCCTCGGCGCGTCGATCATCGTCGGGGTGTTCGTCTCCTGGACGTGGACGAAGCTCGCGCTGCGGAGCGCCAGGAGGCGGGCCACGCACGATGAGGATCCGCTCGTCGAGCCGTCAGACCCGCTCGCGGAATCGACCGACCCACTCGTCCGCGTGACGGGCGCCTTCGCGTCCGACGGCAGCCTCGTCTACGTCGACGGGAATCCGCCTGGCCGAGAGGCCGACGCCGCCGTGGAGGCGGACGGCGCCCCGGGTCCGACCGAGAGCGACGCATCGCCGGACGATCGGGAGACGTCCGACGGCGCCCCGGATCCCATCGAGAGCGACGAGACGACCGATCATCTGGACGGCCTGTGGGCTGATCCCGCCGCGCAGGTGTCGGAGGCGAGCGAGCACGACGCGGACGCCTCCCCCTCTCCCGAAGCGAACTCGGCCATCGACGAGCTCCTGGCCCCCGAGGACGATCCCGATCGGCTCATCCAGGAGACGTGCGAGGAGCTGGTCGCCGTCCACCGATGCCGCACGGCCTGGATCGCCTACGTGGGCAGCGACGGGCGCTTCGTGTCCGTCGCCGGATCGGGCCTCGAGAAGTGTCTTCCCGCCCTGACCGAGCGCCTCCGCCGCGGTGCGCTGCCGCCCTGCGTGATGAGGGCGCAGCTCCGGCGGGAGCTCGTGGTCACCGAATCGAGCGCCGGCAAGTGTTCGGACTGCCCGGCCCGCGAGCACTACGACGGACTGACGGCCATCACCGCGCGTCTCGAGCACAACGGGCGCTTCATCGGCGTGCTCTCGGTGTCGGTTCGTCCGAGGCGCGCCCGCGACGCAGACGGGCGGAAGGTCTTCCAGGAGGTCGCCGCCGCCCTCTCCGCGACGCTCGGAAACACCGCGTCGACCGCGCGCCCGCCGCGCGCCGAGGGGACGACCATGATCCTGGCCCGAGCCGTGGCCGCCTCGTCCGGCGCCGCGCTCGCGACCGACATGGACGGCGTCCTGACGCACGTGAATCGTGCCTTCCTCAGCACCTGCAGTCAGAACGACCGTGAGGCGCTGCTCGGGAAGGACGCGAAGCACCTGTGGGCGTCTCCCGACGACTTCGCGTCCGTGAGGCGGGCCATCGAGGAGACCGGCCGCTGGGCGGGCGAGCTCCAGGCGATGAGCAGTGACGGATCCCCGATCGACATGGACGTCGCGGCCGAGGTCGTGACCGACCAGGCGGGCCGACGTCTCGGCGTCATCTTCGCCTGCCGCGAGACCGGCGACGAGGCGGACGCAGGGTCGCCGGTCGCCCAGACGACGGCGGCCCTGATCGAGGCCGCCGCGACGGGTGCCGCGACTCCTACGAGCGCGGCAGGGGCGGCCGAGACGGCCGCAGTACCCGCGACGACGTCCGCAGGGCCTGCCACGCCGGGCGCGGGGATCCTCGAGACCGGCGCCCCCCATGACGGGGCCGCCGATCGGATCGAGCCCTCCGCGGGATCGACCGACGCGAGCGGGACGGCCCGGAAGGCGGGTCCCCCGTCACCACCGTCGACGCCGTCGAGCGGCGCCACGACCACCCCCCCGACCCGGGACTCCCAGACCCCGGGAGGTCTCGAGCGCGACGGCATCGAGCGGGCACTCAGGGAGAAGCAGAAGCTCGAGAAGGAGCTCACCCAGGAGCGCGAGCGGGCCGAGCGATCGCTCAGGGAGAAGCAGCAGTACGAGAGGGAGCTCGCAGAGGAACGAGAGAGAGCCGAGCGAGCCATCAGGGCGAAACAGGAGATCGATAGTGAGCTCGCCCAGACGCGCGAACGGGCGACAAACTCCGACAGGGAAAAGCAGGAGACGGAGCAGAATCTGAACGAGCTCCGCGAGTCGGTGGAGCGCGCCCGCAAGGAGAAGCAGCAGTACGAGAAGGAACTCGCCGAGGAACGCGAGCGGGCCGACCGCTCCTACGGTGAGAGCCACGAGTTCGAGGAGGAGCTTGCGCAGGAGCGGGAGAAGGCCGAGCGCGCCATCGAGGAGAAGCGCGATCTTGCCGAGGAGCTGACCGGTGAGCGCGAGAGGGCGGCGGCCGCGGCGGCCAAGGCGGCCAAGGCGGAGCACGAGCTGGCACTCGAGAGGGAGACGCTTCAGGAGTACCTCTCTCGCCACGAGAACGCCGAGGAGGAGCTGGGGCGCGCGAGGGCCGACGCCGAGGAGCTGATCGAGGCGCGGGAACGGATCCAGGACACGCTCGAGCACGAGAAGCGTCGCGCGGACGCCGCCACGCGAGACCTGGAGCGCAGCCGAAAGGAGCTCACGCACGAGCGTGAGAAGGCCGAGCAGGACCTCGCCCGCGAGGGAGAGAGGTCCGAGCGCGAGCTCGTCCACGAGCGCGAAAAGGCCGAGTGCAGGCTCGCGCACGAGAAGGAGAGCGCGGAGCGCGAGGCGGAAGAGCGCAAGCGCATCGAGGCCGACCTCGCCCAGGCGAGGCGCGAGCTCGAGAACGTGCGCGCCGCCCAAGAGAGCGCGGCCGAGGAACTCGTCCGAGAGAAGCAGAGGACCGAGAAGGAGGGCGAGGAGCGCCGGCACGCTGAGGAGGAGCTGGCCCGCAAGCGGGAGCGGGTGTCGACCCTCACGTCCGAGCAGGAGCTCATGCGCGAGGAGCTCTCCCGCGAGAGGGAGCGCGCCGAGAGGGAGCTCGAGGAGCGGCAGGACCTCGAGGAGCGTCTCACCGAGGAGCGGCGGGAGATCGACACGCTCCGCGCTGCCCGCGAGGCGATGACCGAGGATCTCGCGCGGGAGCGAAGGCGGGTCGAGGCCCAGGCGGAGGAGCAGCGGCGCACGCAGGAGGACCTGGGCGACGAGATCGAACGGACCGAGCAGATGCGCCTTGAGCTTGGGAAGCTCACCGAGGAGCTCTCCCGCGTGCGCGACAGGTCGACCGAGCACGAGGACGAGCACAGGAAGCTCGAGGGTGAGCTCTCGAAGCAGAAGGCGGTCGCCGAGCGACACCTCGAGGATCTGAAGAGGGTCGAGGAGGAGCTCGGCTTCGAGCGCAAGAAGGCCGAGCACTACCTGGCAGAGAGCAAGAGCGTTCACGACTCGCTGGCGCGTGAGCGCAAGCGCACGAGCGGATTCGTCGAGCACGTCGAGACGCCGTTCGTCGCGCTCGACGAGGATCAGACGATCTCGTTCGTCAACGAGCCCGCGTGCCTCCTCCTCGGACTGGCCGAGGAGGAGATCGTCGGCGCCAACTGGTTCGACCTGTACCTGCCGGAGTCGGTCCGCGAGGCCGCGAGAGCGGAGTTCGGCAGGATCGTGGCCGGCACGTTGCCGGAGTCGGAGGGTATCCTGGCGCCCCTCGCGGCCGACGCGGACGGCGATCGGGTCGTCGTGTGGAACGCCTCGGTGCTTCGGAACGACCGCGGCGAGATCGCGGGAGCGCTCTACTTCTGCTCAGACGCTGCGGACGATGCGGACGACGGGGACCCCGTCCACCTGCACGGGATAGCGGCGCAGGCGGCGGACGGGATCGTCGCGACCGATCTCGACTTCCGCATCATCTTCGCGAACGCGGCGGCGGGAGACATCCACGGCGTCGGGTCCGAGAGCCTGCTCGGCGAGACGCCGCAGCTCGTGACGGACGGCGGGCTCGCCGAGGAGATCCGCCGCGCCATCCGCGAAGCGGTGGCCGCCGGCCGAACCTGGTCCGGCGTCCATTCGGTGACCAGGGCCGACGGATCCGTCATCACGTGCGACACGAGGATCGCGCTCGCGCGCGACGCGGCGGGCGAACCCTCCTCGTACGTCTTCGTTCAGCGCGACGTCACCGACTCGACGCTCGGAGAACGGATGCTCCGGACCGTGAGCGCCGCGGCCCTGGCCGTGGAGTCGGCCCGCGCCCAGAGGGACGTCTTCGAGGCGGCGTGGGACGAGCTGCGCCAGATCGGGATCGGCATCACCGCCCTCTTCGTCGACGAGAGCAACGGGACGGTGTCGGTGCGCCACATGCAGGCCAGCCGGGATTCCGGCGGGCGGCCGTCCTTCGAGTCGGAGGTCTTCCAGACCGGGCTCGACGAGCTCGCCGAGCTGGCGGCGCCGCTCCGTGAGCGCGAGTCCGAGTTCCGTGAGGACCTGAGCGGCCTCGCGCGGCGGCTGCTCGGAGGCCAGCCTCCGAACGTGATCGAGAGGGTCACGGCCCTCATCGGAACGGGGAGAGCCGTCGTGGCGCCCCTGACGGTCGCCAGGGCGCCGGCGGGCGTTCTCGTCGTGAGGTCGAACGACCTCACTGCCGACCACCTGCCGATCGCCTCCGAGTTCGCGACGCTCCTCGGGGCCGCGTGGAGCCGCGCGATCGCCGTCGAGGAGCTCGAGCGGAACGTGTCGACCCTCGAGCTCGTGCGCGAGCAGGAGCTCCGGGCGAGCGCGAGCAGGCCCCGCCTGATCCTCGGAGCGGACACGGCGAAGGAGATCGCGGACCAGCTCGCGCAGATCGGGGGAGCCACTGATCTCATCCGCAGCCGGCACGGTACCGACGACCCGACGAGAGACGACCTCGACCGGATCAGGACGGCGATCGTCCACGCGTCCTCGCTCGTCGAGGAGCTTCTCTCGGGAGAGGGCGAGAGCCGCTCCCCCGCGCTCGTCGAGGTCGACGTCAACGAGATCGTGTCGGGCGTGGCCGTTGAGCTCAGGCGCCTCCTCGGCGATGACGTCGAGCTCGTGACCGAGCTTCGGCCGGAGCCCGCCTCTGTCGTGGCCGAACCGGCGGGGATCGAGAAGATGGTGCTCGGGCTCGCAATCAACGCACGGAACGCCATGCCGCACGGCGGACGGTTCACGATCCGAACGGAGACGGTCAACCTCGATCAGGCGCAGCCGTCGGCCGACGCGATCGGCCGCTCGGGACACTACGTGCGCGTGACGTTCGAGGACACGGGCGAGGGTCTCGAGGGCGAGGCGCTCTCGAGGATCTTCGACTCGGCGTACGAGTCCGACGCCGTCGCTCGCCGCGCGGGATTCGGGCTCGCGGAGATCCACGCCGTCGTCACGGGATTCGAGGGCTGGATCGGAGTGCAGAGCCAGCGGGGGCGCGGCTCGGTCTTCAAGGTCTATCTCCCCACGCGGGCGGAGGACACGCCGCCCCAGGCGAAGCGCTCCATGGTGCCCGACGAGGGCGGGCGCATCCTCATCGTCGAGGACGAGGAGCCGGTCCGCAGGCAGGCGGCCGAGGCGCTCAGAAACTACGGATACACGGTCGTCGAGGCCGCCAGCGCGGAGGAGGCCCTGAGGCTCTTCGCGCAACACGACGGGGAGTTCGATCTGATCTTCAGCAACCTCGTGCTCCCGGTCATGAGCGGCACGCAGCTCGCGGAGCAGCTCACGGGCCTCTGCCCGGACGTGCCCTTCCTTCTGAGCGCGGGGCGCACGGACGACGGTCCACGGTGGTCGAAGCTCGAGGATCAGGGGTTCGTGATGCTCGAGAAGCCCTACGACGTCGGCGAGCTCCTCGAGTCCGTCGAGACCGCCCTGACGCCGCAGTAGACGGGGCCCGCGGCACGCGAGCGGACAGCGGCGGCGCGACCGCGGACAACGGCGGCGCAACCGCGGACAGCGGCGGCACACGCAACGAGGCGGCTCCCTCCTGAAGGAGGGAGCCGCCTTCTCGTCGTCGCTGCTCGGGATCATCGGGAGTCCGCCGATGCGGGCGCCCGGAACCCGCGCGCTACTTCAGAAGCACCATGACCCGCTCGTCGGTGAAGCTCCCGGCGGTCATGCGGTAGAGGTAGACACCGCTCCCGACCTTGCGGCCCTGGCCGTTCGTGCCGTCCCACACCACCGCCCGGCTGCCCGCGTCCTCCTCGGCGTCGACGAGCGTGGTCACGAGCGCACCGGCGACGTTGTAGACACTGATCGTCACGTGCGCGGCCTCGGGCAGCGCGTAGCCGATCGTCGTCACCGGGTTGAACGGGTTCGGCGCGTTCTGCCGGAGCGTGAATTCGGGCGCGGCGACCGTCGGATCGCCGTCGTCGACGCCGGTCGACGAACTGGTGACCGCGATGTCGTCGATGTACCAGCCCTCCTCAGTCACGTAGGCGTCCGACGCGAAGCGGAAGCGCATGATGGCGTTCGTCCCCTCGTAGGCCGTGAGATCGAACGTCTCCTGCCTCCAGCCGAAGCTCCCGGACCAGCAGGGCGTGCCCTCAGGCAGCGGGTTCGCGGCGTTGTCGTTCTTCGCGTGGCTGTACCCACCGTTCGGCACGAGGACGCTCCACGTCGAGCCCCCGTTGGTCGAGATCTCGACGAGCGCGCAGTCCCACGCGGACGAGGAGTTCTCCTCCTCCGCGTCGAGCCAGTGCCAGAAGGTCATCTCGCCGCCCGAGCCTACGCAGAGCGAGGGGGTCTCGAGCCCACCGTCTGCAGAGTCGGTGTATCCGTTCGACCCGGTCCCGCCGAACTTCCAGCTGTGCGAGGACGAGTGCGACCTGTAGGTCTCGACGTGCCACTGGTCGGCGAAGCCGGACGAGACCACGTAGTGCGTCCAGTCGCCTCCGCTTCCCTCGAAGGCCTCCTCGAGCCCACCGCCCACGGTCAGCGTGATCTGTTCGATCGTGGCGTATCCCGACGCAGTCGTGACGGCGAGATCGAACTCGATCGTGTGGAAGAAGGGCGCCGTCGGCAGGATCGTGACGTCGAACGCGGGCGCCAGGGAAGCGCTGCCGCCCGACGCGACGGTCGCCGTCCCCGCCGTCCCGGCGTTCACGACAGCGTGCGGATCGTCGGTCGAGAGCACCGCTGTGACGTCGAGCGCCTCCTCGCTCCCGACGTTCTCGAGCGAGACCGATATCGAGACCGTCTCACCCGGCTCGGCGCAGCCGTTCCCGTTGCCGCCGCCCGGGGAGTCGTCGACGACGACGTCCTCAACGATGAGCTCAGGCGCGTGCACCTCGACGTTGAAGCTGCTCACCCAGAACGTGTCGCCGTCGGCTGCCTCGACCTCGAAGTGGATCAGGTGTCCGTCCGCGCATCCGCCGTCGACGTCGAAGTCGTAGTCCTCGAGGCTCTGCGCCGTCGCGCCGACCGCCCGTAGGCGTCGTCGAGACCGACGTTCTCGAGCGAGAGCTTGAGCTCGATCGACTCGCCGGCCGCGACGCGGCCGTCGCCGTTGCCCGAACTGCCGCCATCATTGTCGTCATCGATGACGTGGCTGTGATAGAGGCAGTACGGGACGTCCGCGAGCGAGATCAGGGCGGTCCCCTCGTGGGGGTAGTAGTTGTGCTTCGTCACCGTCACCTCGAGATCGCCCGGAAGGGTGGGCGAGGGATCGAGGGCGATCGTCGCCTGCCCAAAGGCGTCGGTGTACGCGGTTCCGTAGATGCCCTCGTCTTCCTTCCGCACGCACACGAGCGCCGTCTCGACGGGATCGCGCCCGCTCGACACGGTGATCGAGAACGACCCCGAGCCCGCCGGAATCTGGCCGGGGTAGCTCGCGTCGATCGTCGTGGGGACCCCGTAGTAGTCGTACAGGTGATAGAGCGCCCGGTGGCTGATGCCGCAGGCCCACGTGTACCCCTCGACGAAGGCGGCCTCGAACGCGCCCTTCTCGAGAACGTCGTCCTCGCCCCAGTACGAGGTCACCGACGAGCCCCAGAAGACGAGCGCGCCCTTGTCCGTGGCGTTGATCCAGGTCTCCCCGAAGCAGGCCGAGCTGAACTGCCCCGTCAGGCACGAGTAGCTGTGCACGAGCGGGAGCATGTCGGTGTTCGTGAGGCCGTTGACGTCGGACGCCATGAACTGCGGCCCGTCGGCCCAGTACGTGACGGCGCCGTGTCCGGAGTAGATCCCCATCGAGCGGCCGTCGTTGAACGCGGCGCGGACCTGCGCCGTCGTGGCGTTGTAGGTGTGCATGTAGAGCGTCTGGGTGTAGTACCCGGCCGGCTGGAAGTACTCCCGGATGACGTAGTTGTGCGTCCCCTCCGAGACCGTGTAGTTGTCCTCCGAGGCCATGAAGACGGCCTTCTTGATCCAGTCGGTCCCGCTCGCGAGGTCGTAGCGCTCGTAGTCGACAGTCTTGTTCACCAGGTTCGTCACCTGGCTCGTCGACGTGCACGAGAACCGCCCGATCCAGATGTCGGGATCCCAGTCGTTCGACCCGTCCATCGTCACGTAGTAGAGGTCGGTCGCGGGACTACTGCTCTGCGTCCCCACCCAGTACGGCACGTACGCCGTGTCGCCGACCAGGAGCACGAACGTCGGCGGCACGGGCCAGTTGTCGTAGGCGTCCTGGATGTAGGCCTGGATGTTCTGCTTGGTGGCGCCTCCGGGGATCTCCGAGGTACGAACGATCGTCGTCTCGTACCCCTTGAGGTCTTTCCAGGCCTTGAGCGGCAGGATCTGGTCGTAGAAGTTGTCGTGCACGACGATGAGGTAACCGATCGGAAGGGAAATGTCGTACCGCGACACGAATGCCGAGTGGTTGAGGAAGAGGTCCCGAGCGAGCCGCTCGAAGCGCCCGTTCGAGTAGCGGTCGAGCACACGCCGCGTCTCGGCAGCGTCTCCGCCCGCGAAGTCGATCGTGACGTCGATCTCGGTCGCGATCTCGATCTCCGCGAGAGAGGGGTTGTAGCGGATCGGCGTGACCTCGAGCTGCACGAACCGATGCCCACGAAGCTGCCTGATCTCCCCCACGCGTACCTGCTCGGCCGGCAGAAACGCGTCGCTCCGGTAGAACTCGTCGGAGATCTCGAAAGGCGCGCTCTCGATGGCGCCCGGGATTTTCTCGACGGGGCCCTGAACCGGAACGAGCGCCCGGTCGACACCCAGCGACGTGAGCGAGAAGCGCTCGTGCCTCACGCCGGTCACGCGCACGGAAGGCTCAGCTCCCTGAGGGATCTCGATGAACTCGCGGACGACCGGGAGAAGAGCCTCCCCGATCACCACCGAGTGGCCGTACGGCGGAAGCGTCAGCCGCGCGAAGTCCCCGCCCGGAGTCGTTGCATCATCGACGAGCGCACCCGGAACGTGGATCCTCAGTGCGACCCCGTCGAGACCGGACGAGATCACCGTGACCTCGACGTCCGTCTCGGACGCCGTCCCGAACCCCACCCAACGCTCAGACGAACTCGCAGAAACCGTCGAGATGAGCAGGAACGACAGCACGAGCACCAGCCACTGGACCTTCATGTTCCCTCCCTCCGTCAGCCTGGCGACCACCGGAGCGGCCGCGCTTTGATTCCATCATATCAGTATATCACATAACCAGCGATATGTCAATGAGTTAGCACGACAGGCGAGCCGCCGGGACACCCTCGGGGCCGAAGTCCACACACTACACGGCACAGGGGCGCCCCGCAAGCGCAGTCGGGCCGTCCCGCAGGCGGCGACAGAGCCCCCCGCAAGCGCCGTCGGGCCGTCCCGCAGGCGGCGACAGAGCGCCCCGCAAGCGCCGTCGGGGTCCCCGATCCCCCAGGGCGGAATCCCGAGCCCCCGGGACGCGGGACTGGCCGCTCGGCAGCGAAGCCCCCTCCCGCGCGGTCCGTCACCCCCAACCGGACGTGCTTCCTTGCGCCCTGACGCGCATGTACAATAGGTAGGCTCACACCGACGCGCCGACGCGCGGCGACGAGACGAACCTGCCGGCAGAAGGCCGCCGGCCACCACCGAGGAGGCTGCGATGCCGAGACCAGTTCACTTCGAAGTACCGGCCGACGATCC
>JALGVU010000137.1 GCA_025774545.1 bacterium
CCGGCCCAGGACGGCGAGGTCGAGGACTACGAGGTGACCATCGAGGAGGGGCACATCTTCAAGTGGGTCCAGAACCCCGACCTCGCGACAACCGGCATGGACGTCAACGCGACGCAGCTCTTCGTTCTCGCTGACGACTTCCTGTGCACGCAGACCGGCCCGCTGACCGACGTCCACGTCTGGGGCTCGTGGCTGAACGACATTCTCCCGTCCGGAGGTCCTGGCGGGGTGGCGTTCACCCTCAGCATCCACGCGGACATCCCGGCGGGCGTCGGACAGCCCTACAGCAAGCCGGGTGATGTCCTGTGGGTCAAGACGTTCCATGCGGGCACGTACGACGTCGTGCTCTTCGCGGACGGACTGGCCGAGGGCTGGTTCGACCCGCCCAGCGGCTACATCTTCCCGGGCGACACGAAGTGCTGGCTCTACACGTTCTTCATCAGTCAGGCAGAGGCGTTCTATCAGCTCGGGACGGCGACGCTGCCGGTCGTGTACTGGCTCGACATCCAGGTCGAGCAGGCGGGTGCGGCGCATGTGTTCGGCTGGAAGACGTCGCTCGAGCACTGGAATGACGACGCGGTGTATGGGCACGGGATCGAGCCGTACTTCGGCCCGTGGTCCGAGCTCATCTACCCGCAGCAGCATCCGATGGCAGGCGAGTCGATCGATTTGGCGTTCGCCATCACGGGCGAGCCGGGAACTGCGGAGCTCGACTGGGGCGACGCCCCCGATCCTCCGTACCCGACGCTCGCGGCGACGAATGGCGCCAGGCACGTGATCGTGCCGGGCCTCTTCCTGGGGACGAGCGTTGATCCGGAGCCTGACGGCCAGCCGGGCGCTGGCGCCCTCGGTGACGACGGTGACGGCAACGACGACGAGGACGGCGTGACCTTCACGACGGCGCTCATCGCGGGTCAGCCCGCAAGCGTCGACGTGACCGCGTCGGCCGCAGGCATGCTCGACGCATGGATCGATTTCGGTGGCGACGGCAGCTGGGCGGAGGCAGGAGACCAGATCTTCGCCAGCGAGCCGCTCGTGGCCGGACTCAACTCGCTCAACTTCGTTGTCCCCGCGGGTTCGGGGAGCGGTCTGACGTTCGCGCGGTTCCGGTTCAGCACTGCCGGGGGGCTGTCGTACGACGGTCCCGCGTCGGACGGCGAGGTCGAAGATCACCGTGCGTCGATCGAGGAGGGCGTGGACTGCAAGTGGGTCCAGTACCCCGATCTGAACCCCACGGGCATCGACGTCAACGCGTCGCTGCCGTTCATCCTGGCAGATGACTTCCTCTGCCAGACGCCCGGACGGATCACCGAGATCTACATCTGGGGTTCGTGGCTGTTCGATCAGGTACCGACAACGGAGACCCGGTTCACGCTGAGCATTCACTCGGACATCCCGGCGGGCGTCGGACAGCCCTACAGCATGCCGGGCGACGTACTGTGGGTCGGCATGTTCGACGCCACGCAGTACGACGTGGATGTTTGGATGGACGGAATCGAGGAGGGCTGGCTCGACCCGCCGGACAACTACATCTTCCCGGCCGACTCGGTCTGCTGGCTCTACACGTTCCACATCGATCCGGCCCAGGCCTTCCATCAGGTCGGTACGTCGACCAACCCGGTGGTGTACTGGCTCGATCTCCAGGTCGACACGCTGGATGGAAGCAGCCTCTTCGGGTGGAAGACGACGCTCGATCACTGGAACGACGACGCCGTGTGGGGCATCGGGAACGAGCCTTACGGCGGTCCGTGGGAGGAGTTGATCTATCCGCAGGGCCACCCGTTCTTCCAGGACTCGATCGATCTGGCGTTCTGCATCCAGACGACGTACGGCACCGGCGTCCCCGATGACGAGGTGCCGGAGAGTTTCGGACTGCAGCAGAACGTGCCGAACCCGTTCAACCCGACGACGACGATCGCGTATGACGTCCCGGCGGGCGGAGCGCGGGTGACACTGCAGGTGTTCGATGTGGGCGGCCGGCTCGTGACGACTCTGGTAGACGGCCTGGAGGCCGAGGGCCAGAGAACCGTGACGTGGCAGGGAGTGGACGACAACGGACATGAACTTCCGTCCGGCGTCTACTTCTACCGCCTGGTCACCCCGGGCTACGAGACCACGAGGAAGATGCTGCTCCTCAAGTAGGTCTCGCAGTCGCGAGGTCAGAACCAACGAAGGGACCCTCGGCGAACCGCCGGGGGTCCCTCTTTGTGGGGCCGGACGAGTCTCCGCTCGCTGCCGCGCGAGACCCAGCCCGGTGTTGATTCCTCGCTCCGGCCACGCTGGCGGGAGTCACGCAGTGAGCTCTCCGGCAATCCCGGGGCGGCTCACCTCCGCCAACACCGGCTCAGTAGACTGACGCCCTCCTCCCAGGCCCCCCGCGGAGCTGTCAGGCCCCGAGGTCTCCGATCCTGTGGCCTCCTCCCACCCCGCACAGGATTCACTATGCCTCAGCCAACGAGGGCGCTACAATGACACCTGATTGGGTTCAGATGGCCCGTTGAACACGGTCGCACCGGGGGCCACTCTTGATCGACAAGACCATCTCCCACTACAAGATCATCGAGAAGCTCGGCGAAGGCGGCATGGGCGTCGTCTACAGGGCCGAGGACACGACCCTCAAGCGCACGGTCGCCCTCAAGTTCCTGCCGCCTGAGATGACCCGCGATTCGGAAGCGAAGGCCCGTTTCCTTCACGAGGCGCGGGCCGCCGCGGCTCTCGATCACCCGAACATCTGCACCATCCATGAGACCGGCGACGCCGACGGACAGACGTTCATCGCCATGGCCATGATCGAGGGCGAGAGCCTGAGGGACAGGATCGCGGAAGGTCCCCTCAGGCTCGACGAGGCGATCGATCTCGCCGTCCAGGTTGCGGAGGGACTTGAGGCGGCACACAAGAAGGGCATCGTTCATCGCGACGTGAAGCCGGGGAACGTGATGGTGACGCCCGAGGGCAGAGTCAAGATCATGGACTTCGGCCTGGCCAAGTCGCCGGGACAGGCGCGACTCACCAAGACCGGGACGACCACCGGGACGATAGCCTACATGTCGCCGGAGCAATCGCGAGGTCTGGACGTCGATCACCGGACGGACATCTGGTCGTTCGGTGTGATGTTCTACGAGATGCTCACCGGGCAGCGGCCGTTCGGTGGCCATTACGAGCAGGCGGTGGTCCATGCGATCCTCAACGACCAGCCGGCGCCGATGACGTCCCTCCGGACGGGCGTGCCGATGGAACTCGAACGGATCACCTCGAAGGCGATGGCGAAGCGCCCGGAGGAACGCTATCAGACCGTGTCCGACATGCTGGTCGATCTCAGGGCGATCGGGAGATCCCTTGCGGTCGAGACGGTAACTCGGACCGCTGGTCCTCCGCGGGAGCTCGGAGCCGTCTCGGGCGCAGGACGGTGGAGGAAGGGTCTGGCCGTGGGTGCGGCCGTCGTCGTCGTGGCCGTGGCAGGGCTCGTGTGGAACATGTCCAGGGCGCCGAGGCTCGATGTCGATCCCGATCGAGTCGTGGTGGCGGCCTTTGAGAACTTGACTGGCGATGAGTCGCTCGATCCGATCGGGCCCATGGTGGCGGACTGGATCGGGCAAGGGTTGTCCCAGACGGGCGAGGTCGACGTCGTGTCGGCGGTGACTGCCCTCCGGACCTCACGCGCGGTGGGCGCGGAAGCCGGTGACCTTCGCGGTGCGGCACAGCTGCGCAAGTTGGCCGACCAGACCGGTGCCGGCACGGTCGTCTCGGGTTCGTACTTCCTTGAAGGAGAGAATCTCCGTTTCCACGCCAAGGTGACGAACGCGGAGGACGGAAGCCTCATCTACGCGCCGGCTGCGGTCCTCGGATCGCGCGAGGCCCCGATGGAGACCATTCAAACTCTGCGGCAACGCATCATGGGTGCCCTGGTCAGTGACTTCGACCCATCCCTCGGTTCACAGCCGCCCATCTTCGAGGCCTACCGTGAGTACGTCGTCGGGCTGGGTTTGCTCTTCGAGGGCCGCCCCGAGGCAATCTACCTCTTCGGGCACGCGGCAGCGATCGACTCGACATTCATGCCGCCGCGCCTCTTCATGGTGGGCGCCTACGCCGATATCGGTGAGTGGGCCAAGGCGGACTCCATTCTCCGGCTTCTCGACAGGAACAGAGAGGCGCTCGGGCGCCTCGACCTCCTCTCGGTCGACTTCAACATGGCGCGAACACGGGGCAACCACGAGGGAAGTCTGCGTATCCTCCGCGAGATGGCGAAGCTGGACCCTGGAAGCGACCTCCTCTACTTCCTGATCGGTCTCAGGGCGCTCTGGCTCAACCGCCCGATGGAGACGCTCGAGACCTACGAGCCCTACAGGCAACAAGAACCCGCAAGCGCATCTCTCGCGTGGACCTGGGGGCCTGCCACCGCGGCGGACGCTCACCACATGTTGGGGAACTACGACCGCGAGCTCGAGGGCCTGCGCAGGGCAATCGAGCACTTCCCAGACGTCATCACGTTGCGCGCACGAGAGGCCCGCGCCTTGGCGGCCGCCGGCCGCGTGCAGGAGGTCGACGACGTCATCGACGAGGTTCTGGCCACGCCGTCCCGGGTCGGGTCCCCAATCGATGTCATGCATGCCGCAGCCGTCGAGCTGCGCGCGCATGGACACACAGAGGGAGCGCTCCGGATCGCGAGTCGCGGGATCGACTGGTGGCAGAACCAGCCGAGGGAAGAGGTCGACGACGCGTACTGGCACCGCTTCGCGGCGCTCCTCTGTCTGACTGAGGAATGGACTCGGGCCCGTGCGGTCCTCACGGCACTGGTTCAGGCGAGTCCAGACGGGATCGCGTACGCAGGGATGCTCGGCTGTCTGGCGGCGAGGACGGGGGACCACGGAGAGGCCCTTCGAATCCGCGAGGAGCTGGAGCGTCTCGACCGCCCGTACATGTTCGGGGAGAACTTCTACTGGGGCGCTTGTATCGCGGCGCTCGTCGGTGAGCGAGAGCAGGCCGTCGAGCTTCTCCGCAAGGCGTTCGCCCGCGGGTACCAGTACGGCCCCAACCTCCACTCGGACCCGAACCTCGAGCCACTCCGCGACCACCCGCCGTTCCAGGAGTTGATCCGGCCGAAGGGCTAGGAGTCAGACTCCTAGCAGAAGGTCGCGAGCGCTGCCGGCGAGTTGACCGCAGCGGCAGCACCTGAAAGCGCGGCCCCCGCCTGCTCAGGCGAGGGCCGGATCCCGGATGTGCCCGCTTTCTATATCAGGACCCGGGGTTGTCCCAAGCCCTTTCTACACACGAACTGATACACCACCCTCTGCAGGTCCGGCATCGAACCGACTGGCCCGGACGTGTTATAATAGAGTACAGCTCCGCCGCCCATCCCGACGTCACACTGCGGAAGGTGAAGACCAGCCATGAACGGCAGCCTGATGAGAGCACTCGCGATCGTTGTACTCGCCTCGGCGCTCGTCACCGCCACCAACGCCTGGGCCGTGGAGGTCACGTTCCAGGTCCGCATGGCCTACCAGATCGAGCTCGAGAACTTCGACCCCGAGAGCGACTTCGTGGACCTCGCCGGCACCTTCAACGACTGGGGCACCGACCCGCTCACGCCCCTGGCCGATGCCGACGGCGACACGATCTACGAGGTCGCCATCGACGGATTCACTCCGTCCGAGTACATCGAATTCAAGTTCCGCATGAACGGCCAGTGGGACGGCAGCGAGGAGTTCCCCGGCGCCGGCAACAACCGCGTCTACACGGTGCCGGCCACCGACGACACGATCCTCGTCTGGTACAGCGACGCCGCGCCGAACGGCGGTATCGGCGAGCTGTACTGGTGGAACGACACGGTCTTCTACGAGATCCTCGTGCGCAGCTTCTACGACAGCGACGGCGACGGGATCGGCGATCTCCAGGGTCTGACGCAGAAGCTCGACTACTTGAACGACGGCGACCCGGCCACCGACGACGACCTCGGCATCACAGGTCTATGGCTCATGCCCATCAACGACGCGCCGAGCTACCACGGCTACGACGCCGTCGACTACCGCGCCATCAACCCCGATTACGGAACCATGGCCGATTTCCTCGCGTTCCTCGACGCCGCTCACGCCCGCGGCATCAAGGTCATCATCGACTACGTCATGAACCACTGCTCCAACCAGCATCCGTGGTTCGTGGCGTCTGCTCAGCACAGCCCGGTCTACCGTGACTACTTCCGCTGGTCACCGAGCGATCCCGGCCAGACCGGCCCCTGGGGCCAGGACGTCTGGCACTGGCACTCCTCGGGGTGGTACTACGGGCTCTTCTGGGGCGGTATGCCGGATCTCAACTACGAGACCCCCGCGGTGAAGGACGAGATGTTCGACACGGCGACCTACTGGCTCGACACCATCGGCGTCGACGGCTTCCGCCTCGACGCCGTGCTCTACATGATCGAGGAAGGTGACCAACTCCAGAACACGGCGTCGACGCTCTCCTTCTGGCAGGACTACAACACGCACGTGAAGGCGGTGAAGCCCGACGTCCTTTCCGTCGGCGAAGCATGGACCGCCACCAGCATCGTTCTGCAGTACGTGACCGAGGACCGCCTCGACTTCTGCTTCGAGTTCGATCTGTCCTACGCCACCCTCGACGCGATCAACTGGAGCTATGCCGGGTCCCTCGGTGACAAAGCCGACCAGGTCTACCATCTCTACCCGCACCTCCAGTTCGGCACGTTCCTCACCAACCACGACCAGGACCGCGTGCTCAACGTCCTCGGCCACGACGAGGACAGAGCCAAGGTGGCCGCGGGCGTCTACCTGACCCTGCCGGGCATACCGTTCGTCTACTACGGCGAGGAGATCGGCATGATCGGCAGCGGCGCCCACGAGAACATCCGCTCGCCCATGCAGTGGACCGACGGGCCGAACGCCGGCTTCACCACCGGCGTGCCCTGGCA
>JALGVU010000454.1 GCA_025774545.1 bacterium
CTGGCCCGGTTGTGAGTGGTGGGTCTCCTGGTGGGACACGACCGGAACCAATCCGCTCGTCGCCCTCGGGACGGAGCGGTTCCAATTCACCAACGGGAACGACGCCAAGTGGGGTCGCTGGATCACGACCGTCGACATGACGGGCCAGCTCGCGAACCCGCACAAGACCACGGCGCAGGCCGACTCCTGCGACAACCACGAGTTCGGCGGTTTCAACACCGACGGGCACGGGGGGAGGGTCCACGTTCCATCCGCCACGAAGACGGCCGATCCCCCCGTGGGCCCCCAGCCGGTCGACCCAGGCCGCTTCAGGGGACACGCCGTCTGGACCGACTGGAGCGGCGATGAGCTCCGGGACATGGCGATCGTGGGACGGCGCTGGGATCCTCGGACACGGACCGCATCATCGACGATCTTCGTGAACGAGGGAGGCACGCTCGTTCCCTGGCAGGAGCTCGATGGGGTCGAGAGCACCGGGAGCGGCAACGCGGCGTGGGGCGACGCGAACGGCGACGGGCTCATCGACATCGTCATCGCGGGCCTCTCGGACGCGGGCCGCATCACCAAGATCTACCTGAACGACGGAGAGGGGAACTTCGTCTGGGACGGGCAGCCGCTCGTAGGGGTGAGCGGCGCCTCGGTCGCGTGGGGCGACTACGACGCCGACGGCGATCTCGATCTCTTCGTCCTGGGGCACGACGGAGACGACGGGAGGGCCATCCTGTACGAGAACGACGGCGCGGGCGGCCTCCCGCCCGTCGCGGAGCTCACCGGCCTCTCGAGCGGCACCGCAGACTGGGTCGACTACGACGGCGACCACGACCTCGATCTCATGACGACCGGGGCCGCGGGCACCGAGCGCCGCACGATCGTCTACGAGAACGATCCGTTGGGCACACTCACCGAGATCGGCGATCTTGGCCTTCCGCCCGCGTATCTCTCCGACGTCGAGTGGGCCGACTACGACACAGACGGCGATCCGGATCTCGCCCTGACCGGCGAGGCGAGCCCGACCGAGCGCATGATGCGCATCTACGAGAACGACGGGGCGGGCGTGCTGACGCTCGTTGCCGATCTCGCGAGCATCTACCGAAGCTCGTGCGCGTGGGGCGACTACGATCTCGACGGCGACCTCGACATCGCCTTCTGCGGCTACACGGGGACTTCGCTCCTGACGCGGGTCTACGAGAACGACGACGGCAGCTTCGTCAACACCGGCTGGTCGTTCCCCGGCGTTCGGGAGGGGTCGCTCTCCTGGGTCGACTGCGACGGCGACTGCGACCTCGACTTCTTCATGATCGGGGAGGACTTCTCTACGAGTTACGCGGATCTCTACCGGAACACGCTCCTGCCGACCGGTGTTCCCGAGTGGGAGGACGACGGGGCCGACGGAGCCCGCGGCCTCCTCGCGCACGGGCGTCCGAATCCCTTCGAGCCGATGACGGTCATCGAGTACACGGTGCCGACGTCCGATCGCGTCAGGCTCGTGATCTACGATCTTGCCGGCCGCGTCGTCCGTACCCTCGTCGACGGGGCGCGCGCGCCCGGACGGTACGAGGCGTCCTGGGACGGCCGCGACGACCGCGGCACTCGAGTGGCGAGCGGCGTCTACTTCTACCGGCTCGAGATGACGGGAGTGAGCGAGACCAAGCGGATCGTCCTGATCCGATGATGCTCGGTGTCCGGCCACGGTTGTCGATGACGTTCGGTATCCCGCCACGGGTGTCGGTGCTGTTCCGTGTCACGCCACGGCCGCCGTGGCCTTCTTCCGATCGCGAAGGGGGATGCATGTTCAGACGGTTGATCGCCCTCGTCACGCTCGTCTGCTTCGTGAGCGTGGTGACCGGTTGCCACACCGCGCGCGGAGTTCCCAAGGACGAGGTGAACGAGAGGGAACTTGGATCGATCGAGAGCGTCGTCATGAAGGACGGCGCCATCTACAAGTTCGCCGTGGGGCAAGGGCAGGGAGCGACGATCCTCGGCGACACGGTCAGCGGGACGCTCACCGACGGGCGCTACAAGGAGATCCCGCTCGAGGACGTGCAGACCGTCTACGTCAGCCACTTCGATCCCG
>JALGVU010000023.1 GCA_025774545.1 bacterium
GAGATCGCGCCCTCGGGCGGCCGGGGTGTCATTCGGAGAGGAGCGCCTCGAGTCTGTCCTTCACCGCGGTGCGCATCGCGTCGCGGTTGGCCTCGGTCAGACGGACGACCTCGACGTCGGGCCGATCGCGAACACCGTCCAAGAACGCGTTCGGGCGATCCTGGATCGTTCCGAAGACCGGCTTCGGCGAGTCGAGCGCGCGTCCGACGGCCGCCTGGAAGAGCGCAGAACAGAGCTCCATGCGGCCGATCTCGTCCATGACGACGAGCGCCGAGTGCGCGAGCGCCTCGTCGATCGCGCGGACGCCGATCCGCTCGAGGTCCTCCCGATTGACGCCGTACTTCCCCACTCTGAAGGGGCCTCTGAGCTCGACGTGGGCGAGCACCCCCTCCCCGCCGCGCAGGTCGTTGATCGCGAAGCCGACCCGCCTCCCGCCGGCGCGGATCTCCGATGTGGTGAAGCCGCCCGCGTCGACCGCGAGGTCGTCGAGGACGCGCCGCACCAGGGTGGTCTTCCCGATCCCGGGCCGTCCGGTGACGAAGAGGTTCATGGTTGGTCTTCCTCGTCGTGGTTCGCGCGACCGGACGGGGTCTCCGGGTCGTCGTACGGAGTTCGCTGCGTCTCCGGACCGCCCTCCGGACCTGGCGGTCTCTCGCGGACGCCGTCCCCGAGCACCCGCTCGATCCACTCCTTCGCCCGCTCCACGTGCGTCGCCGGCCAGTAGATCTTCCCGCAACCCGAGCAGCGCGCGAAGCGCTCCTGCGTCTCGAACACGTACGGCGGGACGAGATCCTCGACCTCGCTTCTCGCGACATCCTCGACCGGCGCGTTGCAGACGAGGCAGCGCGTGAAGAGCCCGTCGGCGTACGAGAGCGCGAGCTCGCTCACGACCTGTTTGAGCTGCTCGTCGAGGTGGTCGCTCTCGACCAGGACGACGCGGATCGGAAGTCTCGTCTCGGCGATCTCGTGATCGCGCGTGAGAGCGACGCGCTTCTCCCTGAGCGCCACGCGCTTGAGCTCGTTGTCGTCGATTCCGGCGCGGTAGAGGACGTCGTACCCGAGCATCCGGAGCGACTTGGCGAGCCGTCCGAGCATGGCGTCGGCGATGAACGTGGGCTTCACGGCGTCCCCCGTGGAGCGTGGCCCGGGTCGAGGCCCCTCGCGGCTCGGCACGCGGCACCCGAATCCCGTCTCGCGCGCCTACAGGATCTCCCGATAGAGCCGCTCCGTCGTCTCGACCATGCGCTCGACCGTGAGGTTCTCGCGGACGAACCGCGCTCCGTCTGTGGCCAGCCGACTTGCCAGCGCCTCGTCCTCGAGGAGACGCAGGATCGCGCCGGCCAGGGCCTCCGGATCGTCGGGCGGCACGAGGAGCCCGGTCTCGCCTTCCCGGACGAGCTCGCGGTTCCCGCCGACGTCGGTCGCAACGACCGGACGCCCGACCGCCAGCGACTCACGAACGGCGCCCGAGAGCCCCTCCCCAGCGCGCGGCGAGTTCACGGAGACGTCGAGCGCCGAGATGACCTCGGGGACGTCGGTCCGGTAGCCAGCGAGCACCACGCGTTCGTCGAGGCGGCGCTCCGCGACCATCCCACGCATCTTCTCTCCGGACGTGTTGTGCCCGACGAGAACGAAGCGGGCGTCGGGGAACCGCGCGGTGACGAGCTTCGCCGCATCGAGGAACGTGTCGTGCCCCTTCCACCCGTGGTAGAAGTTCGCGATCTTCCCGACCAGCGGCGAACCCGGCTCGATGCCGAGCTCGCGACGGACGCTCGTCCCGTCGAGCCCCTCTCGGTACCGCGCTGGATCGCTTCCGCTGTAGATCACGTCGACCCGGTCGGCCGGCACGCCGTAGTCGACGAGCACGTCCTTGACGCCCTCCGAGACCGCGACGATCCGGGTCACGTGCCTCGAGCAGTACTTGAGCCTGCTTCCCAGGTTGTCCTTCGGCGGGAACGACACGCGCCGCGTGACGAGGAACGGCCTTCCGGTCGCGAACGCGGCGAGGAGTCCGAGGGAGTGCGCGTGCGCGCGGTGCGCGTGGACGATGTCGACGTGCCTCGTCCATATGAGACCGCAGAGCTTGGCGATCGAGACGGGATTGAGTTCGGACCTGACGTCGAGTCCCACGACGTCGACCCCCGCCCCCGCGGCCCGCGCGGCCAAGATGCTGCCCGGCGTGCAGGCGAGCGTCACGCGGTGGCCCCGGCTTCTCAAACCGAGAACGAGCTCGAGGGTCTGCGCCATCGCGCCCGTCCAGGACGGAGCCTCGATCACGTGCAGGATGCTCATGCGATCGCTCACGCGCGTTCGTCCTTTCGCGGAAGCCGGTTCGATCCCGGCTCGCCGGTCGGCCGCGTGCCTGCGATCCTACGCGCGATCCGGCGACGTCGCGGGGACGGCCGGCGCCGGCGCGCGCTCCGAAAGCAGCCCCACGACCGCGCCCTCGACGCGGTCGACCGGCACGGTCTCCATGCACACGGTACGCTCGAACCGGCAACGAGGCGAGTCGCAGGGGCGGCACTCCGCCCCGTCTGCGAACACGGCGACGTACTTGTCGCCCGGCGGGTGCCAGCGCGCAACGGGCGTCGGCCCGTGGATGAACGCGCCGGGCGTTCCGACCGCGGCGGCCACGTGCATCGGCCCGGTGTTGTTCGTGACGACCGCGTCCATCTCGGCGAAGAGGGCACCAAGGACGCGGACGTTCCTCGGGAAGATGGTCGGCGGCACGCCGAGTCCGCCCTCCTCCCACGCCGCTTCAACCCGGGAGGCGATCTCGCGCTCGTTCGGTCCGAAGCAGTAGACGGGGGCTGCGCCGTGGTCGGTTGCGAGCCTCGCGCCCAGCTCGGCGAAGCGCTCGGCGGGCCACTGCCTGATCGCGCGGCTCGCGCCGGGATGGAGCCCGACCCTCGGGCGCCCAGCGACGGCGGCGAGAAGCTCGCGCGCCTCCTCGCGCTCCTCGTCCGTCAGACGGAGCTCGAGCTCCCTCCCGTCGAACGGAATCCCGAGGAGTCCGACCACCCGGAGGTGCTCGTCGACCTCGTAGGCCGCGCGGTCGCGCGCCGCCCTGTGCGTGAGAAGGAACCCGCGGCCCTCGCACGAGAGCCCGGCCCGAACGGGGACCGCGCCCATCGCCGTCATGAGGGCGCTCCTGAATGACGTGTGGAAGACGAACGCCGCGTCGAATCGCTTCGCCCGGATCCACGACGCCATCCGCATGACCCCGAAGAAGCCGCCTCGCTCACGTTTCGTGAGAGGAAGGAGCCGGTCGACTGCGGGGTTCCCGACGAGAACCGGCGCCGAGCCCGGGCGGGCGACGACGGTGATCCTGGACCGCGGGTGGGCCTTCCGGATCGCGCGGAGCGCCGGGGTGATCACGAGGAGCTCCCCGATGAGCCCCGTCTCGATCACGAGAAACTCGGGCGCCTCGGGGAAGCCCGTCGATCGTCCCCGCCGTCGTGCCATGGTGACCCCTCCTGCCCCCGGCCGGCGGAACGGAGCGGCGCGGCCGCTCACCGACCTACGGCTCCTTGAGATCGGCCGTCGCGTCGAGGCCGCCCCGACCTACTGCTCCTTGAGATCGGCCGCCACGGCAAGGCCCTCGACGCCCGTCTCGGTGAAGCCCTCGCCGCCTGCCGGCACGTGCTCGACCGCATCCGCGTTCGAGACGTCCTTGAGCTCGCCGGCGAGCGGCTCGATCCTCTGCCAGGTCGCATCGTCGCATGCTACCCTGAGCGTCCCCACCGGCGTAGCGACCGACACCTTGTGCGTCGATTTGATCTTCCGCATGGCCTCGACGACCGCGAGCGCGAGCTCTCCCGACTGCAACGCCTCCTCATCCCGCCACTCGGCGGGAGCGGCGGGCCAGTCGGAAACGTGGATCGATGTCATTCCCTCGCGAGCGGCGAAGTAGAGCGAGTGGAGCTCCTCCGTGATGTGCGGGATCACGGGAGCGAGCATCTTGAGCACCGCGAGGAGCGCCTGGTAGAGCGCGTATTGCGCCCCGCGCCGTGAGCCCTCGTCGTATCCCTCGTCGCCGTAGAGCCGCTTCTTCGCGATCTCGATGTAGTTGTCACAGAGGTCGTGCCAGAAGTAGGGCTCGACGGCCTCGACGGCCGCGTGGTACTCGCACTCCTCGAAGCTCGCCGTGGCGCGGTCGATCGTGCGCGCGAGCTTCGACAGGAGCCAGCGGTCGATGAGCGCGAGCTCGCGGGGTGCCTGCGCGTCGTAGTCCTCGAGGCGCATGATCGCAAACTTGGAGGCGTTCCACAGCTTCACCACCAGCCGCTTCCCGGCGTCGAATCCCTCGTCCGCGACGATCGTGTCGGTCCCGAGCCTCGACGAGCACGCCCAGTAGCGGGTCGCGTCGGCCGACCGCTCCTCGATGATCTGGCTCGGCGCGTGGGCGGCGGCTCCGCCCTTCGACTTCGAGATCTTCGCGCGGTCGGGATGGAGGCCGTGCCCCGAGATCATCGCCGTCCGCCACGGGACCTTGCCCTCGTTCAGGACGCTCTTCACGACCGTGTAGTACGCCCACGTGCGGATGATGTCGTGCGCCTGGGGCCTCAGGTCCATGAGGAACTCGGTGCCGTCCGCCTCCTTCTTGAACCGATCGACCCTCGCGTCCTTCTCGCCCCACTTCACGTTCAGGAAGGGCGTGCAGGACGACGTCATCCACGTGTCCATGATGTCGCGTTCGGGCGCGAACTCGCTTCCGCCGCAGGCAGGACACGCGTCGACGGGCGGGGCCGTGACCGTCGGATCGACGGGAAGATCCTCGTCGTTCGCGAGGACCACCTCGCCGCAGCCCCCACAGACCCAGAGGGGGAACGGCACGCCGTAGTAGCGCTGCCTTGATATGCACCAGTCCCACTTCAGGTTCTCCACCCAGTTTCGGAACCTGACCTGCATGTAGTCGGGATGCCACGAGACCTTAGAACCGGCCTCGATGATCTCATCCTTGATGTCGAGCACACGGACGAACCACTGCGACGCCACCGAGAACTCGATCTCGGTGCCGCACCGCTCGTGCACGTTCACGACGTGCGTGATCGGATCCTCTCCCCTCAGAAGCCCGCTCGATCTCAGGTCGTCGACGATCTTCCTCCTCGCCGCCTTCAGGCTCGCGCCCTCGTAGCCGGGCGCGAGCTCGTTCATCCGCCCCTGCTCGTCGAAGACGATCCGCGTGTCGAGGCCGTGCTCCTGCCACCAGGCGATGTCGGTCGTGTCGCCGAAGGTGCAGCACATGACGAGGCCGGTGCCCTTCTCCGGATCCGCCTTCTCGTCCGCCATGATCGGCACCTCGTGGCCGAAGAGCGGCACCGTCGCCTTCCGACCCACGATGTCGGCGTACCGCTCGTCGGACGGATGCGCGAACATGCCCACGCACGCCGCCAGGAGCTCGGGGCGCGTTGTCGAGATGACGAGGTCCCTGCCGTCGATCCCGAAGGCGACGTCGTAGAAGACCGACGCGTGCTCGGAGTCCTCGATCTCCGCCTGCGCGATGGCGGTGTGGCACTCCGGACACCAGAGCGTCGGCGCCTCCCGGCGGTAGACCCTCCCCTTCCGGTAGAGGTCGATGAACGAGCGCTGCGAGATCCGCTGCGACGTGGGATCGATCGTCGAGTAGTTCTCGTCCCAGTCGACGGAGAGGCCGAGGCTTCGCCAGAACACCTTGAACTCATCCTCGTAGTCGCGCGTGATCTCGAGACACATCTGGACGAACTTCTCCCTGCCGACGTCGGTCGCCTTGACCCCACGCTCCTTCTCCACCAGCCGCTCGCTCGGCAGCCCGTTGTCGTCGAACCCGAACGGGTAGTAGACGTTCATCCCCCGCATGCGCCAGAACCGGGCGATGACCTCGGCCTGAACGTAGCTGAACACGTGGCCGATGTGGATGGCGCCTGAGACCGTGGGCGGCGGCGTGTCGATCGAGTAGATCGGCCGATCGGGGAACCGGTCGAACCGGTAGATGCCGGCGTCCTCCCAGTGGCGCTGCCACCGGGGCTCGGCCTCCTTCGGCTTGTAGCGTTTCGGCAGTTTCATGACGTCCTCTCTCGTGTCTCCCTGGGGAACGGCTGCGACCGACACATCGTCTCACAACGGGGGCAACAAGAAAAGGTCCCCTCGCTCCTATCAGGAACGAGAGGACCCATCTGGTCTTCCCGCGGTACCATCCCGATTCCCGGGCCGCCTCGCCGTTCGCGCGGGGCGGCCGGGCACTCGATTCGGGCTGTGACGGGCCCACCCGTCCGGGCCTACTCGAGGTCTCTCGCGACCCGTTCGACCCGGCGGCTCCGGAGCGACCTTCGGTCGGCGCTCGCCCGGGGCTCTCTCAACCGTGGAGCCCCTCTCTGTCGGGCGCTTCCGACCTACTCCTCTCCTTCGACGCCTTTCACCGCTCTTCGGTTGTCGATCCGGGACGGCTCCGCGTCCCGGGGAGCTACATCATGCCGCCCATGCCGCCCATGCCGCCCATGCCACCCATGCCACCCGGCGCCGGCATGTGGGACTCGTCCTCGGGCTTCTCGCTGACGAGCGCCTCGGTCGTCAGGAGAAGCGCGGCGATGCTCGACGCGTTCTGGAGCGCGATCCTCACGACCTTCGTCGGGTCGATGATGCCGGCCTCGATCATGTCGACGTACTCTCCGCCGTCCGCGTCGAAGCCCTTGTTCTTCTTCGAGTCCTTCACGCGCTGGACGACCAGCGAGCCCTCGAAACCCGCGTTCTCGGCGATCTGACGCATCGGCGCCTCGAGAGCGCGGCGGACGATACTGATACCCATCTGCTCGTCGGCTCCATCGACCTCGAGCTTGTCGAGCTTGTCGGCGCTCCGGAGAAGCGCGACGCCTCCGCCCGGAACGATGCCCTCCTCGGTCGCGGCGCGGGTGGCGTGGAGCGCGTCGTCGACGCGCGCCTTCTTCTCCTTCATCTCGAGCTCGGTCGCGGCGCCGATCTTGAGGACAGCGACGCCGCCCGCGAGCTTCGCCAGACGCTCCTCGAGCTTCTCGCGATCGTAATCGGAGGTCGTCTCCTCGATCTGGTGCCTGATCTGCGCGATCCGGCCCTGGATGTCGCTCTTCTTCCCGGGTCCCTCGACGATCGTCGTGTCGTCCTTCGTGATGATGACCTTCTTGGCCGTGCCGAGGTCGGAGAGCTGGAGCCCCTCGAGCTTGAGTCCGAGATCCTTCGCGACGAACGTGCCGCCCGTCAGGATCGCGATGTCCTCGAGCATCGCCTTGCGGCGGTCCCCGTAGCCTGGCGCCTTCACCGCAACGGCGGGAAGCACCCCGCGGAGCTTGTTCACCACGAGCGTCGCGAGCGCCTCGCCCTCGACGTTCTCGGCGATGACGACCAGGGGCCTGCCGGACTGCGCGACCTTCTCGAGCAGCGGGACGAGGTCCTTCATGTTCGAGAGCTTGTCCTCGAAGATCAGGATGTGCGGGCTCTCGAGCACGGCCTCCATCGTCTGCGCGTCGGTCACGAAGTAGGGCGAGATGTAGCCACGATCGAACTGCATACCCTCGACGAGGTCGAGCGTCGTCTCGATGCTCTTCGCTTCCTCGATCGTGATCGTGCCGTCGCGGCCGACCTTGTCCATCGCGTCGGCGATCAGCTCGCCGATGGTAGCGTCGTTGTTCGCGGAGATCTTGGCGACGCTGAAGATCTCGGTCCGATCCCTGACCTTACGGGACATCTTCTCGAGTTCGCTGATGACGAGCTTGGTCGCCTGCTCGATACCGCGCTTGACGTACATGGGGTTGGCCCCGGCGGTGACGCTCTTGAGTCCCTCGCGGTAGATCGACTCCGCGAGAATCGTGGCCGTCGTCGTGCCGTCGCCGGCGACGTCGCTGGTCTTCGAGGCGACCTCTCTCACCATCTGAGCGCCCATGTTCTCGAAGCGATCGTCGAGCTCGATCTCCTTGGCAACCGTCACGCCGTCCTTCGTGATCCGGGGGCCCCCCCACTTGCGATCGAGCACGACGTTCCGCCCCTTGGGGCCGAGGGTGACCTTGACGGTCTTGGAAAGCTGCTCCACGCCGCGGAGCACGGCGTGCCGAGCGTCCTCGCCGTACAGGAGTTCCTTCGCTGCCATGTGTGTCTCCTTTCGTGATCGTGCGTCACCGACTCAAGGTACTTCCTGGTGACTGTGAATCGAGATTGACCACACATATTACACGCGGGAGGGGCCCCTGGCAACTACAAAGCGCTGGGGAAGGGAGTAGAACGGGGGCTGCGGAGAGATTTCGGGAAGAGACGTATGGCGGGCGCGGGGCCTGAGCGAAATGAGCCCGGGGCCTCGGCGAGGCGGGTGCGGGGCCTGTGCGAAATGAGCCCGGGGACTGGACGAGATGGGCCCGTCGGCGGGGGCGCCGCGGGAGCGCCGGCGAGGGGCCGGAGCAGGGCTCAGAACGCCTGCCCGATGCTGACGTAGTACCAGACGTGCCCATTCCCGGTGACGGGGATCGCGGCATCGAACCGGAGGATCCCGAAGGGGCTCACGTAGCGGAGCCCAAGGCCGCCCCCTACGGCGAGATTGGTGAACGTCGTGGCCCGCCAGTCCTCGAACACCTGCCCGGCGTCGACGAAGGCGGCCATCCTGATCTTCTTCCAGACGGGGAAGCGGATCTCGCCTCGAACCTCGAGGAGGGCCCTGCCGCCTCTCGCCTTCCCGTCCTCGCCCACGGGCCCGAGCGAGTTCCGCTCGAACCCACGGACCGATCCCTCGCCGCCCGCCAGGAACCGCTCGTTCACCGGGACCTCGCTGCCGTCGCCGTGCGACTTGACCCAACCGAAGCGCGTCGCCAGACCCGCCACGCGTCCGTGGGTCAGCCTCTGGAAACCGCGCCAGATGAGCGTGGTCCTCACGAAGTCGTTCGTGCCGCCCAGACGCGAGCTCGCGACATCGACCTCGATCCGCGCCAGCATGCCGCGACGCGTGTCCAGGATGTCGTCCCGCGTGTCGTAGGTCGTCGCGAGCGGCACGTCGCTCGTGTAGTTCGCCCCGATGTCCTCCGAACCGTCGACCGACTCGAGGACGATCGTCCTCTCGAACTCGTATCCCCCCTCCACGGTGACGGTCGAACCGAAGCCCTTGCTCAGAATGAGGCTCCCGCCCGCCGTCTCCGCCACGTGGCTGCCCTCGTCGCTCCAGCCGTAGTGGGTCTCCGTGTTGACCGCGATCCGCCTCCCGGTGAAATAGGGATCCCCCAGCGACAGCCGCACCTCCCGCGCAAGCCGACTGTGGCGACCCTCGATCCCGAGCCGGATCGCCTGCCCCTGCACGTTTCTGTTCGAGATCTCAGCGCCGACCTCGAGCCCGTCGAAGGCCGCGTAACCGACCGTGAACTCGAAGACCCCGCTCGGCCGCTCGTTCACCCGAACGACGAGGTCCTTCACGACCTTCCCGGTGTCCTCCGCGGCCGGCTCGATCCAGACCGAGTTGAAGAGACCGGTCCGGTAGACGTTCGCCTGCGTCTCTCCGATCTTCTCGAAGTCGAAGAGCTCCCCGGGTTTGAACTCGAACTCGCGCTCGATGACGTACTGCCTGGTCTTGTCGTCGCCGAGCACGGCGATCTCTCCGATCCGGGCCTGCTCGCGCTCGATGACGCCGTGATGGACCGTCGCGGTTCGGACGACGTCGTCGCGATCGACGCTCGTGAAGACGCGCGCGTCGAGATACGACCGCCGCGCGTACTCATCGAGAATGGCGCGCCGGTCTCGCTCGACGGAATTCTGGAAGAACGGTCCGCCCGGCTCGAGTCTGAAGACCTCCGTGAGCTCGGCGTCGGTCACGACGTCGTTCCCCTCGATCGTCACCTCGTCGATCGACCATCGATCACCCTCGTAGACGCCGACGAGGATCTCGACCGAGAGCGAATCGGGCCCGAGCCTGAAGTCCTCGGCGTTGACCTCGGCGTCGAGAAACCCCTGCATCTGGTACAACATCTCGAGCTTGTCGAGATCGCGCGAGAGGATTCTCCGGTCGAAGTACGTCGTGCGGAAGAAGCCGCTCTCGACCGTCTCCATGTACGTCAGGAGCCTCTCCGCTTCGAAGGTGTCGTTCCCCACGAAGAGGATCTCCGTCACGATCGGGCCCAGCCGCCTGATCCGGGCCTCGCGGCGCTTGAGGAGCGAGGCGTGGCTCGCCCCCGCGTCCCCCGCACTCAGGAGGACGAGGAGTCCGAGCCAGAGAAATGCGACAGAGGGAAGCGCCCGCAGGATGCGGGGTCGCCCTCGCCGCGGGGGCGCGGCGGCCGGGACGCCCGTCCGGAGACGACAGGCCGCGCGGGTCGTGCCGCGCGCGTCCGTCTCCCCAGAAGGGAGTCGCCTACCGGAACGGGACGCGCAGTTTGAGGCTGATCGCATGATTGCCTTCCGGATCTGCCCGCGTGTCGAGCGAGAGGTGCCTCGTCAGTCGCGCCGAGAGCTCGACGGCCTGCTGGTCGAAGCTCCCGACGGCCATCGTATAGTCCACGCGGAATCGGTCGCCGATCCTCTTCCCGATGGTGACGTCGACGTTGGTGAGACTCCCGTTCTCGATCGAGCCCTCATCGAACGCAACCGTATCGAGGTGGAGGAGCCGCTCGAGCGTCGATTCCGCCACGCCGAAGACGTGCCCGAGGAACGCCTGGCGGGCCAGGCCCGCGAAGCTGTCCGAGGAGGACCCGGTCCCTCTCCCTCCGGACACGAGCGTTCCTGCCGTGTCTCCGAAGGTCAGGAGCGCGACGATGTCCGTCGCGGCCAGGGGAGGGACGCTCGCGAGCTCGTAGTTGGCGTCGAAGGCGAAGCCCTGGATCCGGAGCGTCACGAGGTACTCCTCGCCGGACCGATTCTCGACCTCACCGGTTCCGATCAGATCGATGTACGGGTCCCTCCTCCTCGGATCGACGTATGCGACGTTCAGGGTCTCGATCTCGAACTCGTTGCCGAGATAGCGGATCGTCCCGCCCTCGGCGTACGCGCCGCCCGAGACGGCCGGCGCGAGCAGCGTGCCGCCCACGTGGACCCCGCCCTTGACGTCGAGCGAGGCGCGGGTGCTCTCCACGTCCACCTTGTCCTGGATCTCGACGTCGAGATCGAGGTAGACGTTGGCCCGAGGATCGTCGGACCGCAGAATGAAGATCTGCGCCGGCCTGCGGGAGAGAAGCTCCTCGAGTCCGACGGAGTAGGTGATCGTGGTCTCCTCCACCACGATGTCGCCCGAGAGCTCGGACCGCTCCGTGGTCCCGGCCCAGACGACCTCGCCCGCGAACGTGCCCTCGAACATGCCCTCGACCGCGATTCTCGGGGACTTGAGCGTCGACTTGGTCCAGAACGTCGTGGCCCCGCCGTCTGTGCCGAGCTCGGCGAAGCCCGCGAGCCCGATGCGGCCGCGTCCGAACTTCCCGCGCGCCCGGCTGACGCCGATGGTGTGTCCGTCTGCCACGACGTCGAACTCGATGTCGCTGACCGGCTCGACGAGCCGGTGTCCCCGGAAGAGCCCGTGCCGGAGCGCGCCCGCCCCGTTGATGGTGGGCGAAGCCGGCGGGCCGCCCACGGTCAGGTCGAGGACGAGCTCGCCCTCGAGCCTGTCGACCTCGCCGTGAGGCGGCCGAAGGCCGTTCAGGCGGAAGCCTTCGGCGACGACCCTGAGATCGTACGTACGCGCGCTCGGGCCGCGGCGGAGATCGCCCTCCCGACCACGCCGCCGACCGCTCTCCCCGCCGCGCCGCTTGGTCCGCTCGGGCAAGGGCACCCTCCCGGAGACGACGATCGCATCGTCGCCGGCACGCAGCTCGGTCTCGCCGAGCTCCACGACCCAGTGCTCGAGCGTTCCGCTCCCGCCAAACCGGTCGAAGCCGACGTCGAACACGGTGGGCTCGAGCATCTCCCAGATGAACTCCACCGTGGGGTCCGCGAGATCGCCCGCGACCGCCGCCTCGAGATCGAGCGCGCCCTCGACGATCGGGCTCCTGCCCGGCATGAAGGCGCGGAGGACCTGGCCGATCCGGAGCCCCTCGGTCCTCACGACGAAGCGCGTGTCCTCGCTCCGCCCGATCGCCCCCGAGATCACGATCCGGCCGCCTTCCTCTCCTCCCAGAACGCGCCGGCGCATGATGTCGACCACGAGGCTATCGACGTAGACACTTCCGCCGGTGATCTCGAACTCCGAGGGCTCTGCGAGCGAGAAGCCGATGAGATCGAAGGTGGCCGAGAGCACGTCGAACTGACCACGACCGTTCACCGTCACGAGCGAGTCCGCGCATCCGGTGAGGAGCGCCGATCCGTCGACGACGATCCGTTTTCCTCCCCTCACCTGGGGAAGGAGCCAATCGCGTCCGTCGAGCACGAAATCCTCACACGCCACGCTTGCCCCGAACTCCCGGGAAGGATCGAGCTTGAGGAGGCGAGCCGAGTCCGGCAGGACCGGCACGGTCCCCTGGGCGCTGATCGAGCCCGTCGCCGAGCTCGTCGCGAGGAGATCGAAGACGACGTCCGTCGAGTCGTTCTCCGCCAGGAGCGTCACGGAGCCGAGCTCGATCTCGGCGAGCGCCAGCTCGCGGACGTCGACGTCGATCCGGAATCGCGGCCCGCTCACGGCGCCGCGGAGCCGGCATCGCCCGTCGAGGATCCCCCGCGGGTCCGCGGCGAGCGGCTGGGGGGCCAGCGTCGCCACGGCGGCGAGGTCGATCGCCTCGAGGTTCGCCGAGACGTCGATCTCTCCGTCGAAATCGAACCCGCCTCCGCCCGAGATCGACCCGAACGAACCGGCGACCGACACGTCCGTGAGACGGAGCGAGTCCGGCGTGACGCGGATCTCGAACGGGGCGTCGAGCGCCATGTCCTGTCCCCGCACACCGAGAGCGAGATCGGTGACCGTCCCGTCGATCGCGTACGCGCCCGCCACGTCTCCCTCGACCGTCGCGGACGCGCTCACGGTTCCGGTAAGCTCCCAGAACTCCCGGAGCGAGTCGGGAACGACCCGCTCGAGATCGAGATCGACGAGTTCGAGCGACGCCCGGTAGCGGCTCGTGTCGACGAGCGCTCCGCGCCCCCGAACGGCTCCCGCGAACGCCTCGAACGTCCCGGTGTAGTCGCCGCCCGCGCCCGACGCGTGGACCGTGACGGGTCCGGCGTCAACGTCCCTGATCGTGATCGTCGGGAACGACGCGTCGAGCGTCAGCGACTCCATCGCCCCCACGATCGTCGCGTGAATCGTCCCCTCGCCTCCGAGGTCCGCGAGCCCTGCGGCGGCGGCCGGCCCCGACAGGTCGGCGACCCGCACGACGACGTCGGCGCTCTCGAGCCCATCGGCGGACAGGACCGTCCGGGCCGAGAACGCGGTCGAGCAGCAGGCCCCCTTCGCCGTCACGATACCGTCCGCGATCGACCCGTCGACGCGGAGATCCCCGAGCGTCGACCCGTCGAGGGCGAGCCCGGCGATGTCCACCTCGAAGTCGCCCGCCAATCCTGAGGCGTCGAGCGAGGACGGCACCACGTCGACGCGCCCGTCGAGCCGCCCGGACACGGTGTGCGCGGCCTCGGGCGCGAGCGCGGCAATCCGCGAGACATCTAGCCCTGCGAACGTCGCGTTCGCGGAGAACGATCCAGTACCTGCTTCCCTGGGCGGCCCAGCGGCCGCTTCCGAGCCCATCTCGCCCGCGGGGAACTCGACTCCGCCCGACACCCGGACGTCGCCGCCGAGCGCCCGCGCCTCGAGCGACACCAAGTCGACCGAACGCCTGTCACCCTCGACCGACGCCCCGAGGTCCTCGACAGCGACGCCCGCGTAGGTGAGTCCGCTGGACTCGATGTCGGCGGCGTAGGCGATCCGGTCGAACGGCCCCCCGACCGACCCCACGGCCGTGAGCCGGCCGGTCAGATCGGCGAGCCCCACCACCCGGGCGACGGCAGCCAGGTCGAACGACGAATCGAAGCGCGCCTCGAGGCGCGGCCGCGGCGGTGGGCGTTCCCCGTCGGGCGTGGGCAGATGGAGGATCGCGTCGCCCGTGACCTCACCGACGTTCGCGGCGACGAGGAGCGTGTTCAGGTCGATCCGCTCGAGGCCGCCCGCGACGTCCGCCGAGAAGCTCCCCTCGAGAGCGTGCGCGAGCGCGGGGTGCGCGTAGCGCACCGACCCCTCGAGGGCGCTCTCGAAGGCGTCGAGCCCTCCCTTCACCCTCGCGTCGACACCGGACACATCGAGCGTCGAGCCGATCACGCTGTCGATCAGGACGATGCGGAACTCAGTGACGTCGGCGTCGACGTCGAGCAGCCACGCCACGCCGGCGTCCGCAGGCGCCGCGCCCGTGTCGGCGCCGGCCCCCATGCTCGACCAGCCGGCGAGCTCGCCGTCGGCCCCGCGGACGAAGAGGAGCTCCACGTCGTCGAGTCGGAGACTCGGAACGATGATCTTCTTGGAGAGAAGCCCTGCGAGGCTGTAGTCGGCTTCGATCTCTGCGGCGGTCGCGATCGATGGGCCGTCCGGGATCGAGAGGCGGACGTCCGTGAGCGACGGGCTCGAGAGGAGATTGCCACGAAGCGACCCCACTCGAAGCTCGAGCCCGGTCGCGTCGGTGACCGAGCGCTCGACGATCCCCTCGGCGATGCGCCACCCGACCGGAGTCATGGTCAGGACGACGACGAGAATCGCCAGGACAAGAACGATCGCGAGTATGATGCGTAGTCCGGTTCTCACAGAAGAAGCCTCCGACCTGGAGACTCAGTCTACCAGTCGGAGGCCTTGGTTCCAAGAACGCCGGGACGGGACGGAGAGCGGCCGGGGCGCCGTGGAGAACGCCGGGGGCCGTGGAGAACGCCGGGTGCCGTGGTGAACGCCCGCCCCGGCGGAGAACGCCGGCAGCGCCTACCCCCGCTCCCCCTTCTTCCGCCGCCGCCGCCGCGGCTTCCGCACGACGACCGTGTGCGTGCCGATCTGCTCGGGCTCCCCCTCGCGGTGGAACGTGAACTCGACGCCCCAGGCCTTCTGGTCGAAGGGCCCGAGGCGCACGGCGTACCCGGTCAGCTGCGCCATCACGTCGCCGGCGGGCTCGAGCGCGCGCTCCCTCACGGTCTTCCAGCGGTCGGTGCTGAAGCGAACGACGCCCGCCCGGTCGGTCACGATGCGGAGCGTGAGACCCGGCGCGATCTCGGCGACCGGGCTCTCCTCCGTCCAGACGACCTGGCGGCTGATGATCGGTTCGTCGAGCACGTCGGGCGGATCCTCGCCCAGGTAGCGGTAGACGTCCTTCAATCGCTCCCGAAACAGCCAGTCGAACATCCAGTCACCGCCAGCGGGGAGAATGAAGTCGTCGCCGAACCACCAGAACCAGTCGCTCCCCTCCGCGACGTAGATCGACTCGTACGCCATGGGATGGCTCTCGGGCGTGGCGCCAGACTTCGCAAGGTGGCGCCTGGTGTTCCCAAGGAGCTCCCACGCGCGGTTCTCCTCGGGCGAACCGACCCAGATGTTGAGGTCGTTGCCGTGAGGCGATCCCATCTCGTCGATCCAGCTCGCGCAGAAGAGCGGCGAGACCTCGTACTGCTCCTCCTTGGGGTGCGGGGCGACGCCCCGGTCGGGATTCCCGTCGATGAACTCCGAGAACGTGACCGACACGAGATCGGGGTCGTCCTCGAGCCTCCGATAGAGCCCCCTCAGGAACGCCCTCCCGCCGTTCCGGTATGAGCCCCACGCGTTCTCGCCGTCGAGGATGATCGAGATGATCCTCTCGGAAGGGCGCTCCACGCGCTTGGCGAAGCCCTCCCGGATCCAGCCGAGGTACTCCTCTGCGGCGCGGTCGTAGTCCGCGTAGTCCTGCATGCTGAAGCCGATGTCGTCGGAGAGCCGCGTGTGCCGGAAGAAGGTGCTCACCTGGTGACCCGGGTTGCCCGCGAGGTACGGACGGAGGAGCACCTCGGGGTCCTCGGTCTCGTATCCCCAGTCGCCGGACTTCTCGAGCACGCCCCGGTCGGTCGCCATCCACTCGAAGCCGGCGTCCGCGACGAGCTCGACCATGTGCTCGCCGACCGATCCCTCGGAGGGCCACATGCCGCGCGGACGGACCCCGAACCGCTCCTCGTAGAACGACACCGCCCTCTCGATGTGCGCCCGCGCGTCCTCGGGCCAGCGGAAGCGCTTCGGGAGGGTCGAGCCGGCGGCGTCGATCGTCGCGAGCGCCGAGTCGGCCAGCACCGGGAGGATCGGATGGTAGAACGGCGTGACGGAGACCTCCACCTGGCCGCGCTCCATGAGCATCCTGTGGATCGGGACGACGTTCTCGACGAACTTGAGCTGCTCGGCGATGACGGTCGCGATCTCGTCGTCGTCGAACCTCTCTCCCTTCCTGATGAACTCGCCGACGCACGCCGTGCGGCCGTCCGGCAGCTCCACCGGATCGTGGCGGGCCTCAGGCGGAAACCACGCGAGGTTGAACCACATCTTGAGATCGGTCAGGTCGCGGTCGTCGAACCGGAGCCCCTTGAGTCGTTTCTCGAGCAGCTCGGCGTACCGCGGATGGATGCGGATCTCGTTCGCCCAGTCCGCGTCGAAGAAACGGGCCACGACGAAGTCGCGCTCTATCTCGGAGAGATCCTTGGCGGGCGTCAGGGACAGATCCATCCACACGTCGGTGACACCGTTCTCGACGTAATCCTCGAGCTGTTTGATCAGAGACGGAACGAGATTGATCGTGACGTGGACGTTGGGGAACTCGGCGACGAGAGCGGCCATCGGGTAGTAGTCCCTGACCGCGTGGAGGCGGACCCACGGGAGAAGGTACGCGCCTCTCGGGTCGCCCGCGAGGGACGAGCGATAGAACGGCTGGTGCTGGTGCCAGAGGAAGGCGACGGAGAGCTTCTCCCCGGGCTTCCCCGTGGGATCCGTCTTGGTCTTCGGCCGGGGACCGGTTCGTGCCATCAGCGCGCCGCCTCCTCGTTCGCCGGCGCCGCGCCGCGCGGTTCGCCGACACCCCGCCTACCCCGCGCTCAAGCCCCGCGCCGATTCGACCATCTCGGCTGGCGGCTCGTCCTCGGCGTAGACGCGGTAGTCGATCTCGGGGAATATGCGGTCGCGCCACTCGATCTCTGCCAGGCGCTTCTCGTCGACGCGGTTCCCCTTGATCTCCTCGTAGAGCCTCGTGAACCGGGAGACGTGGTCCCGCGTTCTCTTGTGCGCGTACTCCGCCATCATGCCGGTCTTCATGATGAAGGCCCAGTCGCTCGACTGCGCGAGCAGGAGCTCGCGCGCCGCCTGGTTCAGAGCCCTGAGCCTCAGGCCCGAGGCATCCGGATAGGTCTTCGCCAGCTCGGTCATCCGCTTCGCCGCGCGGTGCACGTGCGGGTAGACGTAATCGTTCGACCCGTTGAGCCAGACCTCGCTGTATCCCCTGTAGCCCCAGCTCGAGTGAAAGAGCCTCGCCGTCTGGAACGGCCCCTGGTTCTCCAGATAGTCGGACGGCGTCGCCGTCCCGAGCGGTCCCCGCACCTCGTCGATCTTGCGCAGGAGCTCCTCGAGCCACATCGGCCCCTCGAACCACCAGTGCCCGAACAGCTCCGCGTCGTAGGGCGCCACGATGATCGGCGGCCTGCCGAGCAGGCTCTCAAGATGCTCCGCCTGGTGCTCTCGATTGAACATGAAGTTGGCCGCGTGCTCGCGGGCGCGCGCGCGCGCGACCTCGGGATCGTAGAGCTCCTTCGTCTCGGTCTTCCCCGTGATCCGGTAGTACTTGAGCCCCAACATCTTCCGGAAGCCGTCCGCGCCGAGGTACGGTTTCACGTAGTCGTAGTCGAGCTCGTACGCGTAGTCGCGGTAGAAGTCGCGGTACGAGTAGTCGCCGGGGTATCCCTCCTCGGCGCTCCACACCTGCTTCGAGGACTCGAGATCGCGAGCGAAGACGGCGACGCCCCCGGGAGTGACGACGGGCGCGAAGGTGCCGTATCTGGGCTTCGGCACGGCGTGGAGGACGCCGTGGCTGTCGACGAAGGTGAACCGGATGCCGACCTCAGCGAGGTACGTGTCGACGCCCGGGAAGTACCCGCACTCTGGAAGCCAGATGCCGGCAGGGTCGCGTCCGAGCGCGGCGCGGTGATGCTCGACGGCGAGCCTGAGCTGCGCGCGGATCGACGCTGGCTGCTGCTGCATGAGTGGAAGGTAACCGTGCGTCGCGGCGCACGTCGTGATCTCGAGCTTCCCGGCGTCGCGAAAGGCGCGAAACGCGCGGACGAGATCGAGCCCGTACTCCTCGGTGAAGACCCGTCTGCACTCGTCGAAGATCGAGTGATACATCTCCGCAAGCACGCGCAGGCGCGGCTCGCCGGCGCAGCGGTCGATCTCCTTCTCCGTGAGTTCAACGAGCCCCGTGATGTGCCGCACGTACCGCTCCTGAAGGAGCGGGTCCTGGAGCATCGTGACGAGCGGCGGGGAGAGCGAGAGCGTGACTCGGAAGTCGACCCCGTCGTCGGTGAGCCTCTGGAAGACGCGGATGAGAGGGATGTACGTCTCCGTGATCGCCTCGAAGAGCCAGTCCTCCTCGAGGAAGCTCTTGTACTCGGGGTGCCGCACGTACGGCAGATGCGCGTGGAGAACGAGGCTCAGGTAGCCCTTCGGCATGGTCTTCCTTCGATCTGTTCGGGAGTCGCTGCTGCTGGTCGGATGCGAGGCCGGCTTCCGTCGCTAACGTCCCCACCCCCCCGAACCCCACCCGCCGGAGCCGGAGCTCGGGCCGCGTTCGCTCTCGACCCGCGCGTAGAGCTCGCCTAGGGCCTCGAGCGTGACCCACTCCTCGTCGACGACCTCGGACGGCCCGACCGGAGGGAGGGAGACCACGTTGGACCGGGCGATGACGATGAATGTCCCGTCAGGAGTGATGATCCCGAGGTCGACGCAGTAGTCGCGCTCGACGCGCATGACGTTGATGTACCAGTTCCGCGCGCCGGGAGCGACGTCGATGTCGTGAATGCTGGCCGGCCGATCCGGGCTCGACCTCGTAACGTCGTAGACCCTGAGGACGAGTCTGCTCCGCGCGAGGTCCTCCTCGCCAATGCGGTCGAGCAGTTCCCCGCGGAGATGGGGGGACAGCTCCCAGTAGGCGAAGAGCCAATAGGGATCGCGCACCATCAGCGTGATCGCGCTCTCACCGTAACTCTCGGGATACTCGAAGCCCTCGTCGAGTTCGGACGAGTCGGGGACGCCGAGATAGTACTTGCTGGCCTTGATGCGCTGCTCGCAACGCGTGCGGTAGGCCGAGAAGGCACGGTGTGTCCGCGGCGAGAGCGCCTCCCAGCGCTCGTCGATCTCCTCGGGTTTCTGCCCCCGACGTCCGGACGCTCCCCCCCGGGGGGCCTTGGCGCCCGCCATCGATGTGGGACGCGACGGCTCCGCGGCCTGCGCCGCACGATCGGCGACACTCTCGGACCCGCGCGGAGCCGCGTCGACCGCGAGCAGAAGATCGACAAGCTCGGCCTTCCGAAGCTTGGAGAGCTCCGTGGCTCCCCGATCTCTGGCAAGCGCCCGTAGCTCGACGACCGTCTTCCCTTCGAGCACACTCCTCTTCACGACTCATCCTCTCGGTCGAACATGGTGACCCGGACGGTGCGGCCCGCATACGCCGCCGACGGCCGCCCGGCATGACTCGGGATCAGTCCGGTTCAGTATGTGCGCCGGGTGCTCCCGTGTCAAGTCAACTTCTTGTTTCTCATATGATGAGCGACGGATGGCCGAGGGTTCATTCGGAATCCCCCTGAGCCCCCGACGACGGTCCGGCGCGCTCGTCGCCCTCGGGTCGGTCCGACGATGGCCCACCCTGGTCGTCGCCCTCGGGTCGGTCCGACGTCGCCGGATCCGGCTCGATCTCGGTCCCCGCGATGCGGGCGACGTCGAGCGGATACTCCTGGACCCAGCCGGTCTCGAGACCGGCGCTCTCGAGCGACGAGAGGGCGCGGGCCCACTCCCCGTAGTTGATCTTCCTTCCGAGCTCCGCGTGCTCGCGCGCCCGATGCGCCGGATAGTACTGCGCCATGAGACTCACGGCGGTCTCTCGCCCGAGCTCGGACGCGATGAAGCCCAGGGCCTCCCGGGTCCCGGACGCGTTCCCGGGGAGGACCAGATGCCTGACGATGAGGCCCGAGACGGCAATCCCCACATCGTCGGTCACGAGCGCTCCGACCTGCCGGCGCATCGTCAGGAGGGCCGCCCGATTGACCTCCACGTAGTCGGGCGCGTCGGAGAGCCGGCCGGCCGCGTCAGCCGATGTGTACCTGAGGTCGGCGAGGTAGACGTCGACCACGCCGTCCAGGAGCTCGAGTGCCGCGGGGAACTCGTAGCCCGCGGTGTTCCAGACCAGCGGGACACGGAGCCCTCGCCCCACGGCGAGGACGAGCGCGCGCAGGACCGACGGCAGGAACTGGGTCCCGGAGACGATGTTGACGTTGTGGCAGCCGGCCCCCGCGAGGTCGAGCATCATGTCTGCGAGCTCGGCCGGAGACCGGTCGTGCCCCTCCCCGCGCCGGCTCATCCGGTAGTTCTGGCAGTAGACGCAC
>JALGVU010000455.1 GCA_025774545.1 bacterium
GGACCACCGACGAGTATCTGAGGAGCAGTGGCCGGGGCTATACCATCACGGCTCCATCGCACTTCATGCAGAACTTCATTAACTTCTTCGCCGATGACTACAAGAGCGGAGCGATCTACCAGCCGGCAGGCGATGGGAAGATGGGGTGGGTGGATGTGCGCGACATTGCAGCCGTCAATGTCGAGGTCCTGCTCCATCCGGAGAAGTACAGGGGCCAGTCACTCACCATCACGGGGAGCGAGAACCTGTCGTATGCCGAGGCCCTGCAGCAGATGAACCAGGTCCTGGGGAGAGAATCGCAGTACGTCGCCGTGCCGGATGAGGCGGCCATCGAGGCGATGAGAGGAATGAATCTCCCCGAGTTCATCGTCGACCTGATGATCAGCCTGAACCAGAGCGTCCGTCAGGGCCACGCGGAAGAGGTTACGAATACCGTCGAGACGATCCTGGGGCGGGAGCCCATTGGATTCAAGCAGTTCGTCGAAGACCACAAGAGCGCGTGGCTCTAGTCGTGGTTCAGTTCCCTTGAACTTCGGCGGATCATGTCGGCGAGGTGGTGTCCGCTCGTGGCGGTCGCGACTCCGTCGGACGGTCCCGTGCGAGCACCGTGGGGCGAGGACGAAGACACATCCGTGTGGCAAGCTAACTCGCAGGAGTTCTCCGACCCTCTCGCGACACGGCAGGAGCATCGTGGAGATTCAGATCAACTCCCGCGCTTCCTCGGTCGGAAGTGGGAGGACACATGCCCTTATTTCAACAGGAGCATCTTCCGACTGGCGTGGAACCCCCCTGCCTCCATCGTGCAGAAGTAGACGCCGCTTCCGACTTCGTCTCCGCCGTCGCTTCGGCCGTCCCACACGACCTGGTGGCGGCCGGCGACGGTCAGCTCATCCACGAGCGTCCTCACGAGACGGCCCGTCACGTCATGGACCAGCATCGTCACGTCGGCCTCGCGAGGCACGTCGTACGCGATCGACGTGATCGGGTTGAACGGGTTCGGGACGTTTCCGACGAGCCGGAACGCCTTCGGCGCCTCCGGACGCGACGCATGGCCATCGAGGTTCGCAACGAGTGACTGGTTGTCCGCACCACGAAGCGTCGCCTCCGCGAACTCGAGCGTGTACCCGTCCGCCAGAGCCCGGAACGTCAGAACCGCCAGGTCGCCCGAGCCGCCCAACGTCACGCCGGTGCCGAGGACGGCCAGGTCGATCTGAACCTCGCCCTCGCCGCCCGCCTGCCAGAAGAAGAGCTGTCCCACGGGCATGGCCATGGACTCCGATATCCGCGTCGACACGTGCTCGAGCTCCGTCGGGTCGTAGGCGATCACGGCGGAGAGGCCTTTCACGTCGCTCGTGTTCCCCGAAAGCCTGAGGGCGATCTCGATCTCGCCCTCGGGCGTCGAGACGATCTCCTCGAGCGAGAGCGAGAGCTCGCGCCCGGCCGCGAGGTCCGGCAGGTACGGAACCACGCGCGGGCCGACCACCCCGTAGTTCATCGCGAAGATCATGAGGTCCTCGAACTGGACCCACGCGTCGGGAAGCGGCAGTCCCAGACGGTGATCGTCCGGGTGCACCGTCGGACCCACGTCGCACTGGTTGTCGGGCCACCCCGGGGCGGGCACGTAGTATGTGCCACCCAGCTTGTCGATGTCCGCGTCGTTCACGAGACCGTTGTAATCGTGACCCGGATCGGAGCCCCAGAATCCGAGAACGTCAGCCACGTCGCCGAGCCAGTAGTTCGTCGCCAGATCACGCGCGGTCGTCGCCGCGGCCCCGTAGTTCCGCGCCTCGTCGTAGCAGAACGCCTGGTAGTAGTAGATGTTCCGAGGGATCACGTTGTCCGTCGCCGTCGTCGCGACGCCCGTGTACGCGTTCGTGCCGGACAGGTGATCTCCCGGGTAGAACGCATCCACGACCGGCCACGCACCGACGAAGAGCGGATACACCGGGTACTCGCCCGGGTTGTCGTTCCGCTGGACCACGGTGCCCGCGAGCACGTAGTTGTCAGTGCCGACCGTCCAGGTCAGGTCGCACTTCTCGTGGCCAGGCGCCGCGTCGAAGTCGAGCACCGCGG
>JALGVU010000456.1 GCA_025774545.1 bacterium
GCCGGCGCCGAACTCGTCGTCGACCACGCTCGCCACCTTCCGCCCGGCCACGTTGTACACCTCGAGGCACGCGCGCGAAGGCGCAGGCAACTCGAACGCGATCACCGTGCCGTCGTGGAACGGGTTCGGCGCGTTCTGCCGAAGGGCGAACGCCATCGGAACCTCGCCCTCCTCGACGCCGCTCGGGTCGAGCACGATGTCGAGCACCAGGACGTCCCACGAGTCGTACCGCAGGCCGGTCGCCAGGTGCACGTCGAACTCGATCGTCGCGTCGGCGGGCTCGGCCGCGATCGTCACGGTCAGGGGCGCAACGTTCATCGCCATTCCTCCGCCGGCGATGCTGCCGAACGAGGCCGTCCCGTTGACGATCGTCGCGTCGGGATCCAGGGTCGAGATCGTCGCCGACACCGCCGGGGCCGAGGACAGACCTCGGTTCTCGATCGTGAGCGTGATGTCGATCGTCTCGCCCGGCTCGGCGAAGCCGTTGCCGTTGCCGCCCTCACTGTCGTCGATCTCACTTCCGGCGATCACGAGCCAGACCGGAGGCGCCGTCGGCCCCTCGGTCGTGTACTTGATGGCCTGACCGTCGACGACCGCCGCCGCGCACGGATCGTACGAGTTGTTGTAGACGTACTGGATTCCGTCGGTCTGACCCGGGTTCTCGATCCCGATCGTGCACTGCGAGACGAGACTCACGTCCTCGTACTGCATGACGATGATGCCATCGCCGGTCGTCGTTCCGTAGACGGCGGGATCGTAGAAGATGACCTCGAAGGTCTCGGGGTTGCTGCCCGAGTAGTGGACGACCTCATCGAACTGCACGATGTAGCGGTCGTTCGCGCTGTCGTACCACTCGTAAATGTCGCCCGCCACGTTCGGGCTCAGGTCGTCCCAGAACGGCGAGACCATGGCGGCCGCGCCGTGGGGGCTCGGGATTGCGGAGTTGTCGCCGAGGCGGTAGTCCGTGATTCCCATGGCGAGGAAGCCGTTCGAGCAGATGGAGACCTGGGTGTAGTTGGTCCCGTAGTACTGGAACGTGAAGGGGAGGGGCCGCGCTGTCGTCGCGGCGTCCTGGTTCGTCACCGAGATGACCTGGTCCCCGACGCCTGTGATCTCGACCCAGTCGTACGTGGGTGCCTGGCCGGTCCAGCCATCCGACGTGTCGTAGGCGAAGTAGCCGTACGAGTCGGGGCCGCACGGGCCTTCGTTCGCCACGCCGCCCAGGGTCAGCTCGATCGTGAGATCCTCGTTGTGCTCGTAGGTTCCGCCGTCGCCGGTGGCGGCGAGGGCGAGCGAGACATCGTACGACGGGGGAGCGGTCGGGCTCACGCTCACGCGGAACGAGTGCGTCTCGCACGGCGCGCTCATCCCCGACGGGATCGAGCCGAACGTGCCGTCTCCGTCGGTCACGGCCAGGTAGCCGTTCACCTCAGAGAGGACGGCCGTGACATAGTCGACGTCGATCGCTCCGGTGTTCTCGAGCGTGATCTCGAGCCAGGCGCTCTCACCGGCCTCGAGGACCCCGTTGCCGTTCCCGCCGGAGCCGCCGTCATCGACGACGACGCCTACCTGCTCGAGATCGGCCGCCGAGATCTGGAGCGCCGGGATGTTGATCCCCCAGCTTCCTTCGCCCGCGTCCGACGCTGCGAATGAGAACGCGAGGCCGTGGCCGTTCGGGGCCGTCTCGTCGACCTCGAACCGGTACGGGGTGGCGTTCGTGCCGAACCCGCCGCCCGCGATCGTTCCGTAGCTCGCCGTGGAGTCCGTGACGGTCACGTAGGCGTCGCCTGACGTGAGGAGGCCGACGACGTCGACCGCCGCGTCCGGACCGGTGTTCACGAGCGTCACGTCGAGCTCGATCACCTCACCGGGGCTCACGAGCCCGTCGTCGTTGCCGCCCACGGAGTCGTCGATCTCGTGGCTATCGTACGCCAGGTACGGGCCCTCCATGACGACCTCGACGCTTCCCTCGTAGGGGAGAAGATCGTGCCCGGTCACCGTGAGCAGGAGCGTCTCGGCGAGCTCGGGATCGACCGTGAGGTTGCAGAGCCCGCCGTGATCGGTGATGCCGGGAGCGTGCTCGATCCCACGGGAACGGTCGGCGGGTGCGTCACGGTCATGTCCCTCGGCGGCTGCATCCAGAGATCGAGCTCCGGATCGCCCTGGCAATTCCAGCCGTTGTACTCGCCGGCGTGGCTGTACAGTGTGTAGAGGCGGTTCTTGCCGTAGGTCAGCGCTGCACCGATGGTGGTGAGCCTGTACTGGAAGAGCCCCGTGTAGAAGCCCTGGTTCACCGCGCTCCGGTAGTGCGCGACGTGCGACGCCACCACGCTCGTGGCGACGAAGCCGACGGAGCCCTTGGGATTCGCGACCGTGCCGGCCCGCATCCAGGTCTCGCCGGGGTAGCCGTCGCTCGTGATGTTGCCGCTCGCGCACGTCGCCGCCATGACGACCGGGAGCTTGTAGCCCGGGTTGGTGCTGTTCGGGTTCACGTCGAAGGGCGACCACCAGTTCGAGACGCCCTGGCCGCGGTAGTTCACGAGCACGCGGCCGTCGGTCACCGCCGCGTGCACCTGCGAGGCGTTGCCGCCGTTCCTGCTGAAGAGCGTGTCGATCTGGGCGAAGCCCTCGGCGACCATGTAGTCGTAGGCGTGCCAGTTGTCGGCGAAGTAGATGGCATCGTCCTCGTCGTAGTCCTGCCGAACGATGAGACACGCGCTCCGGAACCAGTCGGGGTCGCTCATGAGCCCGGTCGGGTTGCGCTCGTACCCGAGCGTCTTGGCCACGATGAGGTCGCACTGCCCCACCGTGTCGCACGAGATCCGCCCCACGTAGACGTCGACCAGAACGTCGCCGCCAGCGAGCGTGCCGTAGTAGTTGTCGTTGTTGGACGTCGGCACGTACTCGGTGTCACCGACGATGAGGATGTACTCCGGCGGGACGAACCAGCTGTTGTACGCATTCTGAATGTAGCTCTTGATCGCGGATGTGGTCGAGCCGATCACGGAGGTCTTCGCGATCTCGACCTCCATGCCCCGCTGGTGCTTCCACTCGGCGAGCGG
>JALGVU010000457.1 GCA_025774545.1 bacterium
ACTACCTCAGAACGACGATCTTCCCGTGGCGCACCTCGTCGTCCGCCACGAGCCGCGCGAAGTAGAGGCCGCTCGCGACGGTCGCGCCGCGGTCGTCACGCCCGTCCCACGTGATCGCTATGGTCCCGGGTCCGGCCTCGCCGTCTACGAGCGTGCGCACCAACCGTCCGTCGACGCCGTAGATCGCGAACCGCACCTCGGTCCGCGCCGGCAGCTCGAATGAGAGGCTGCTCGCGCGCGAGAACGGGTTCGGGCTCGCCGCGTGGAGCACGAGGCTCCTCACCACGCCCTCGTCGATCCCGGTGCTCTGGACGGTGAACGAGCCCGTCTCCATGAGAGGGCCGCGCTCCGTGCCGTCGTCGGCGTACGATCGCCACCAGTAGTCGCTGTCCGCCAGCGGCGGGACCGTCCACGTGGTCGTGTCCGTGCCCTCCGCCACGCCCGTCGTCGATGCCACGACGTTCGTGCAGAGCTCGTCGTCGTAGACTATGAAGCCGTAGGTCAGGACGTCGCCCGGATCCGTGTCGATCGCGTTCCCGACCGTGAGATCGGGCGTCGCCGTCGTGACGGTCCCGCCGTTCGGGGGACCTACGAGCGAGGGCGCCGTCGGTGTGGCGTTGCCGAGCGCCGGTCCCAGGATCTGGACATCGTCGATGAACCAGCCGTCGTCGACGACGTAGGTGTCGGACGTGAACCGGAACCTGACGCTGAACTCAGACGTGCCGGTGAACTCGTCGACGGGGAGCGTTACTTCCTCCCACGTCCCGTTGTCGCCGTGGTACCTCGGCCCGACCTGGCCCCACGTCGCCCCGCCGTCGTCGGAGGCCTCGACGTAGCAGTAGTCGTAGCTTTCCTCAGTGAGGACGCGGTGCCAGAACACGAGCTCCGCCGCCGAGGCGCTGCTCAGATCGAGCGGATCCGCCAGCTCGATCCAGGTGTTCATGTAGGACGAGTAGTTGCCCGACGGGCTGTCGGCGTACGAGTGCGTCGGCGAGTGCGATCTCATGAGCGTGAGGCCCCAGTACCCGTCGTTCTCGATCCAGTTGTCCGTGCCGCCCTCCATGTCGTCCTCGAAGAGCACCGTCGGCGTCCCGACCATCCACGAGAGGTCCTTCACGGCCGTGAGGCCGTCCGCCTGGACCGTGACCGTGACGACGAGCCCGTGCGCGTCGGGGGTCGCCGGGTCGACGGTGAACGTAAACAGGTCCGACGCGTTGGTCGCACTCTCCCTCGCCGCGATCGAGCCGAGCGACGAGCTGGCGTCGACGAGCTGCACGTACGGGTCGTCGGACGAGAGCGTGACCGTCACGTTGCTCGCCGTTCCCGACAGACCCTGGTTCTGCACCGTCACCTGGAGATCGACCGTCTCGCCGGGTCACCTGGAGATCGACCGTCTCGCCGGGATCCGGCTCGCCGTTCCCCATCACGCCGTCGTTCAGGTAGGAGTCGACCACGTCGAGATAGGTCCCGCCGATGCGCGCGAGATACCGCTGCGGCCAGAGGCCCGCCACGCGAAGACCGGGAAGCTCGCTCTCCTGAGGCCAGAAGCCCGATCCGCCCATCTCGACGCAGAACGAGGGGACGCCCATCGCGCCGTAGAGCCAGTCGCCGGCCGAACCCGAGCAGCTGTACCAGAGGATCTCGCCGCACTGACCGACCTCGTAGCCATTGTACTCGCCCATCGCGGTGCCGATCTCGCGCAAGAGCGCGTCGTCCGGAGTGTGGACGCCGGAGTCGTACGCCCACGGGATCAGGGTCGCCCCGACCACCGAGTGGAACGAGAGGTTCACGACGAACTCGCGGCTCTCGGCGAACGCCTTCATCGCCAGGTTCTCGATCTCCGAGAATGCGTTGGGCCCGCAGTACGTCTCGTCGTCGCACGGATTGTGGCTGACGCCCGAGGTACCCCACTCCCAGTCGTAGTTCCTGTTGTTGTCGGTCCCGAAGCAGCCGCCGCCGACGGGCTGCCTGTTCTGGCGCCACATGCCGCCGCCGTTGGGGTTCTGCGCCTCGTTGTAGACGAAGCCGTCGGGATTCACGATCGGGATGACCCAGATCTCGCGCTCGTTCACGAGGAAGGTCGCCTCTTCGTCGGTTCCGTAGTTGTCCCCGAGCCAGCTCATGAAGTGCATGATCACTTCGGGGCAGATCACCTCACGCGCGTGATGAAGCCCGTCGATGAGGATCTCGGGCTCGAGCTCGTCGATTTCGGGGTTGTCCGAGATCTTCATCGCCCACATGGTGCGCCCCTCGTAGGTCGTCCCGACCGAGAACTTCTCCGTCGTGATGAGGGGGTGCGCCGCGTGGAAATCGTCGAGGAACTCGATCGTCTCGGAGAACGTGTGGAAGTCGCCGAAGTTCTCGCCCCGCACGCGCGACGCGTAGAACGACTCCATGTCCTCGATCTCGACCGTCACGTTGTAGCCGAGCGCCCTGAACCGCTCGACCTCGTCGGGGTCGCTCACGACCGTGACGCCCCTGCCGGGCTTGGCCGACATGACGTCGAACTCGCGGATCATCATGAACTGCTCCATCTCGGCCGCGGAGCTGAACTCCACTCGGACCTGCGTGTACAGGCCGTCGGGTCCGGCCGCCGACGAGACCGCCGTCAGCGCGCACACCAGAACCACCGCACCGAGTACTGCGAACCGCTCGAGCAACATCGTCCTCATGACCCCTCTCCTTCGTTCAGGACCTTCCCTGTTCTCTTCTTCTCTCTTATTCACATGTGCCAGCGCCGGACGCGGTCGCGGCCGCCCGGACTATCGTAGTGCCAGGACCTTCCGGTGTCGCACCTCACTACCCGACTCGAGGCGCGCGAGATAGAGCCCGCTCGCGACCTTCCAGCCGTTCCCGTCGCGGCCGTCCCAGCGGACGATCTCGAGGCCGGGACCGGCCTCCCCGTCGAGGAGCGTCTTCACATGCCTGCCGTCGACGCTGTAGATCGAGAGCCGCGCGCGGTCGCCCCCGGCCATGTCGAACGCCAGGTCGGTCTCGCCGACGAACGGGTTCGGGCTCGGAGGGAAGAACGTGAGCGCCGTGAACTGCGGCAGCGCGCCGTCGACGACGAAGGTCGCGCCCTCCATGAGGGGACCTCTCGTCGTGCCGTCGTCCGCGTAGCAGCGCCACCAGTAGGTTCCGTCCGGAAGCTCGACGTCGAGCGCCCACTCGGTTCGATCGGAGCCTTCCGGGACACCCGCCACCGATGCAATCTCCTGCGTGAAGTACTCGTCGGCGAAGACGCAGAAGCCGTAGGTCAGCCCCGCGCCGGGGTCGGGATCGGTTGCGTTCTCGACCGCGAGGACCACGTTCGCCGAGTGCGACGCGCTCCCCTCGGCCGGCCCGGCGCACACGGGCGC
>JALGVU010000138.1 GCA_025774545.1 bacterium
GACGAGCGCCGCGCGAGCGGGACCCGCGGCCGTTCCGCTGAACCGCGCTCTCGACGCAGCCGCCATCGACGCCGCTCGTGAAAACACCGCTCCTGTCAGCGCGGCTCTCGGTTCCCTCTCGCCCGTCTGCATCGCTGCCGCCTTCATGGAGGTTCCCTCCGTTCCCTCGCCTGAGCGAGTTGCGCCTCCCTCTATTGTAGACCTTCACCGGGCTGCAAGGAAGGCGTCTTCGACGGGCTCGCCTCCGCGGCCCCACGACGAATGCGCGGAGAAACGTGGACCCGTGGGCGGTGGCCGCCGCCCGGTAGCGATTGCCGCGGCCCGGTACCGATCGCCGCGGCCCGGTAGCGATTGCCGCCGCCCGGTAGCGATTGCCACGGCCCGGCACCGACGACCGCGGCCGCCCACTGACCGGCGGGATCTGCCGGGGCGCTCGGGGCTTGACTCGAGCGGGAGGCGGTGATAGCACTTGCGCTGGAACGATGAACCGCCTTTCATCCTGAGGACGTGCGCATGTCCGGGCTCAGTGGTGTGTTTCACGAGCTGGGAGATCCGACGCGCCTCCGCGTGTTCCTGCTCCTCGTCGACGGGCGAAGGAACGTGTCGCAGATCGTGTCGGAGCTCGAGCTCGCGCAGCCGCAGGTCTCGTATCATCTGAAACGCCTCAAAGACTCCGGCCTTGCGGTGGAGGAGAAGCAGGGGCGCTGGGTCTTCTATGAGGCGAACTGGGAGACCGGGGACGCGGACGTACGCAGGCTCCTCGACCTCGTCGCACGGTGGAGCGGCTCGTCCGAAGGCGCGTCGCGATCGGGCGTCGGCGCCGGCCGCCCTCGGCGATCCGGGGGGTCCGGCGTGTCCCGCGGTGAGCGACCGCGGGGCGGATCGCACGCGGGGGCGACGGCCTCGACCGCGCGACGGGGTGGCGACCGGTCGCCTGCCGACCGATCGGAGGCTCCCGCCGCGACGATCGAGCACCTCGAGGACGACGAGGGTCGGCCCGTGGTCGAACGTCCGCGGAAGCGGGACAATGATCTCGACGACTTCCTTCTATAGAGAAGCCCCGATGCGGGACAGGGCTCCGGGGAGACAGGAACAAGACAGAATGCACAGACTGGCCGACATGACCTGGAACGAGGTCCAGGATTCCCTCGAGCGGTCTCGCTCTCTCCTGATACCCGTGGGGACGTGCGAGCAGCACGGGCCGCACCTTCCTCTCGGCACCGACACGCGGATCGCCGAGGCGTACGCGGAGCGGATCGCGGCGGCGACGGGCGTCGTCCTTGCGCCGACGATCGCGTACGGGGTCAATCTGCCGTGCGACCGTTACGTGCCGGGAACGGCCGGGTTCACGTTTGATGGATTGCGCTCGTGCGTCGCGGGCCTCCTTGACGACTGGACGAGACAGGGGTTTCGGCGGTTCTTCATCGTCACAGCGCACGGCTGCGCGACCGACGGCCACGGGTTCGCGCACCACGAGGCGATCAAGCAGGGAGCGCTGCCGCTTCTGATCGACGGCGCTTGCGACGTCTTCGTCCTCTTTCCATATTGGAATGATATATGCGACCTCCTCACGAGGCAGAGCGGCGTGGAACACGCCGGCGAAGTCGAGACTTCGCTCGCCCTGTTTCTCTTCCCAGAGGAGGTGCGCGTGGATCGAATTCGGGACGGGGAGGAGGGGGAAGCGGAGCTGCGCTTCCTTGCCTTCCCGGAGGGGGTGGCGAACGGCCCGCCTCCCACGGGCTGGTCCGGGGCCGAGGGGTTTCCGTCGAGCGCGACGGCTGAGAAGGGACGTCTGATCTTCGAGCGGTGTCTGGAGCCGATGACGAGGATCGTCCGCGAGCGGGCGGCCTGCCAGGAATAGTGACTCTTCGTCATGCGTGACTCCGGATTCACCATTGACCCCAAGGGCCCCGCGTGGTACAATCTGGTTGGAAGACTCTGTCTTCTCACCGGACCCCCCCCTTGCTCCTGCGTCACTCGCCGCCGGGCGAGTCATGCTGACGCTTATCCCCGGCGGTATGTAAACCAAGCGTGGACTCAGAACCCGTGATGGGTATGCCACGAGGAGGAAGGCACATGAGTACACGGCGGATTCTCGCCCTGCTTGTGGTCCTCACGTTGGGCGCGGTGCTGCTGATGGCGGCACCAAGCTCGGCGCGGCAGGAACGTACGTCGGTCTCGAACAACGCGGCGGTCGGAACGGTCGTCTTCAGGGACGATGGGGAAACGATGGGTGGTGACGACGATCGTTGGGGCGACACTGAACCGTGGGACGGAGACCCGGACGATCCTGAACAGCCGGGCGACGGTACCGAAGGCGGCGACGAAGAGGGAGAGCCCACCGATGAAGGTGAAGGCCGCTCCTTCCGCCCGATCGTGACGGTCCAGATGCACCTCAGGTGGCTCTTCGGCAGCCTGCGGAATCTGCTCGTCATGTACTAGTCATCGGTACGCACTTTGGTTGTGTGACCCTGCTGCGTGAGGCCCACAGTGGCTGATCGACGACCGGACGATAAACCCGAGCACGAGATGCTCGAGGCCTTCCGCAAGGCGATGGAATCGCGCAGCGCCCGCGACGCGGCGCTGACGGCCATCCGCTTGGGAGACGTCTATCTCGAGTCCGACAGCTACACGGACGCGCTGGGCTACTTCACGCGCGCGGCCGGCGCCGCTCTCTCCTCACAACTCGACGACATCGACGTGGCCGGGCTCTACGTCCGGATGGCCAAGTGCTATCTGGGACTGGGCAACTACGGCAAGGCGCGGACCTACTGCGCGAAGCTCGACGACCTCGACCTCGGGGACGACGCGGGCACCGTGTGGGCCGACGCCAACGTCGTGCTCGCCAGGATCGAGATCGAGAGCGGGCGCTACGACGAGGCGCTTCGCGCGGCACAGAAGGCGTACGAGATCCTCCGCGGCAGCCCGGACAGCCCGCTTCTGGCCGAGGCGGGCAAGGCGCTCGGCATCGCCAACGCCGAGCTCGGGAACACCAACGCCGCGAGGGACTACTTCACCGACTACCTCGTTTCGCAGAAGCGACTCGCCAACGAGGCGGGACTCGCCGCCGCCTACAACAACCTCGGAGTCCTCGCGAAACGGACGGGCGATCTGAACGGGGCGCTCGAGTACCTTGAGAGCGCCCTCGAGATCGACCGGACGCTCGGACGCTCGGCCGCGATCGCCGACAGGCTGACGAACCTCGGCATCACGCTCTACCGGCTGTCGCGGTGGGCGGAGGCGGAGGGGAAGCTGAACGAGGCGAAGGAGATCTACTCGAGGATCGGCGCCACGCGAGGGCTCGTGGCGGTTCGGTCTGTCCTCGGGAACATCCACCGCGTACGTCGCGAGTGGGGCACGGCGCGCGAGCACTTCGAGGGTGCGCTCACGGAGAGCCGCGAGCACGGCTATCTCAGGGCCGAGGCGATCGCGCTCGAGGCCATCGGGGATCTCGAAATCGACCAGGGCAAGTACCAACAGGCGCTCGCGACGCTCGATCGCGCGCTCGGGTGCGCCTACCGTCTCGCGACGAACAGCGACGTCGTGGCGGAAGTGCTCAGGCGCCGCGCCGAGGCGCTCCTGGCGCAGGGCCGCCTCGAGGAGGCGGAGCGTGACTGCTCGGACGGCATCAGGCTCTGCCGGGAGCTCGGGGACCGCGTCGAGGAGGGCGCCTTCCTTCGCGTGCTCGCGAGCACGTGCTACGCGAAGGGCGAGCAGACGGCCGCCGAGGTGCTCGTCAACCGCGCGGAGGAGATCCTCCGGCGGGCCGGCGACTCGTTCGAGCTGGCCAAGACCGCCTTCGCCGACGCCGTCGGGCTGCGCGATTCCTCGACGACCGGAGACATGCCGATCGACCGGATCGAGGCGCGGCTCTCCGCGGCCGAGGCCATATTCATGAGGATCGGCGCCGGCGACTGGGTCGCCCGCTGCGAACTCGAGCGCGGGAAGTCCCTCCAGCGAAGCGGACAGCCCGACCGCGCCAGAACGTGGCTCGACCGCGCGAGGCTCAAGCTCGAGGTGAGCCGTGACAGAGAGGGTCTGGCCGAGATCGACGCGATCCTGAAGGAGCTCGACACCGAGCTCGAGGAGGCGGGCGTTTCGCGCCAGGGCCGGTACTCCACGATCGCTGAGGGTTATCGCTTCCTCGAAACTGCCGAGCCGCGGCTCGAGGATCTCCACGAGCTCGCCCGGGAGATCGCGCAGGCCGTCCCCGCCGACCGGCTCGTGCTCTTCGTTGTGCCTGACGACTCCGTCCCCACCGTGGCGACGTCGGTCGACAACACCGGCCGGGGCGTTGCGGAGGTCACACGGTTCGTCCGGACGACGGTCGGGAACCGCGGTCACTCGCGGCCGCTCGTCGTGAGCGACGGGCGCTCGGCCGACGCCTACTTCGCGCCGGGTGTGGGCGCCGTCGCACTGATACCGGCCGAGCTCGGGCGGGACCCCGGCAGGACGTGCCTGCTCTACGTCGATCGCGCCAAGTCCGAACGTACGAGCCCCTTCACGCAGAGCGACGTCGAGTTCATCGGTGCCGCCGCCCGGATGCTCGGACTCGCATTCACGAGGGTCGGGGAGTCCGCCGCGTGGAAGGAGAACGGGGAGCTCGCGCACGAGCTGGGCGAAGCGCCTTCGCATCCCGGACTCATCACCCGCGACGCCGAGATGCTCAGGATTCTCGCGAGCGTCGAGCGGCTCAAGGACAGCCTCGTTCCGATCGTGATCCGCGGCGAGTCGGGCGTCGGGAAGGACCTGATCGCGCAGGCGGTCCACGACGGCGGAAGGAGCAAGACCGGGAAGTTCGTGGCCCTGAATGCGGGCGCCATCGCGCCGCATCTCCAGGAGAGCGAGCTCTTCGGACACGTGAAGGGCGCCTTCACCGACGCCGACCGCGACCGCGAGGGTCTCGTTCAGTCGGCGGCCGGAGGAACGCTCTTCCTCGACGAGGTCGGCGAGATGAGCCAGCAGCTTCAGGTGAAACTCCTGAGGTTCCTGCAGAACGGCGAGTACCGGCGCGTGGGTGAGAACGTCGCGAGGACGAGCGATGCGCGGGTGATCTCGGCCAGCAACAAGGACCTCGCCGAGGAGGTCAAGGCCGGGCGGTTCAGGCGCGACCTCTTCTACCGGCTCTGCGCGGTCGTCATCGAGGTGCCGCCACTCAGGGATCGTCCCGACGACATCGCCGTCCTGATGGAGCACTTCCGCGTGCGGTACACCGAGATCGAGGGGAAGAACATCCCCGGTTTCAGCCGCGAGGTGCGGGAGATCTTCCTCAAGCACGACTGGCGCGGGAACAACGTGAGGGAGCTCGAGAACGAGGTGCGTCGGGGCGTCGCCCTCGCCGCCGACGGCGAGGTCATCGGGATCGACAAGATCAGCCCCGAGCTCAGGAGCCGCTACGAGATCGGGCTCCGGTCGGACGAGCCCCACCGCCGGTCGCTCAAGGACGAGGTGGCGGCTCTCGAGAAGAGCCGCATCCTTGAGGCGCTCGGTAGGACCGGGTGGAACAAGCAGGCGGCGGCCGATCTCCTCGGGATGTCGAGGACCGGCCTCCACGCGAAGATGAAGAAGTACGGCCTCGGCTAGCGGCCGCACGCCACACTTGACCCGTCCGGGGCTTTTCTTCTGTCGAACCTGCGTCGCTGGATCCCCTGGAACCCCGTCGAAAACGTGACGAGCCGTCGAAATCTCGACGGTGCCTGATCCTACTATGGGATAAGGAGTTACGGTGGATTGGGTGGTGATCGCCTTAAGAGCCGTCGGAAGCGTGTCGTGAGCTGCGGTCACGAATCTGAATGATCTCGGACGTGCTCGTGTAACTCGTTGTCTCTCGGTGAGTTACAAGTGAATACCTTTTCGGCCGCTGAGGCCCGATTCAGCGTTCCTGGCACGGTGCTTGCGTTACAAGAGGACCGAGTGGCTTTGAAAGCGGAATATGGAAGGGAAGGCGGCCAGGGTGTTCATATAGCAGGGGGGGCGAGTCCGGTCGCTCTTTGGTTGCTTTCCCTTCCTTGACTCCAGGCCTTCCGAGAGCGTTTCGGAGGGATGAGATAGAGGAAGCAGTCATGCCGAGCGCGGCGAGAGTGAGAATGAAGGTAATGGTCGTGATCCTGCTCATCGGTATCGCATCGCCTGTGCTCGGCTGAGAATTCCACGGCGCGGGAGACTCCCGCAGCTGTCAACGATAGAGACAGAAGCACAACCGCAATCGAGAGCACGAGGAAACGTAGGAGACAAGGTAGCACCGAACCCGCAGCACATCCCTCAAGCTCCGTCCCGAGCAGCAACTCTGGTCAACAACTTGCTTCTCACTCACCAGGGATGGAGCTGGCCCACGACGGTCGGCAGGCAGCAGGTGATTCTCCCGCAACCAGCCCTGCCGGCCGCTCCTCGTCCAGGAACCGCGAAGAGCTTGCATCACACATCCCATTCGATCGACAACCGCGATGATCTCGCGTGCCCTCAGCGCGTGAGCCCCTTCTGACGTCGCGCGAGGCTACTCACACCGCGCGTGACCGTTCCCCGGCGTGACCCAGGTCCCCCGTGTGTCCGACGTCCCCAGCGTGTCCGACGTCCCGTGCGCATCCGACGTCCCCCGTGTGTCCGACGTCCCCAGTGTGTCCGACATCCCGTGCGCGTCCGAGGTCCCCGTGTGTCCGACGTCCCCTGCGTGTCCCGGCCGTCCTCTCTCGTGGGCGCCGGCATGCGACCGCTCTGATCCCACCCCGATCCCTGTTGGAGGCGCCATGGGCGCAGGTGCGACCGCCATCGACCACAGGGCGGAACTCAGGCGGATCGCCGCCGACTTCGAAGCAGAGGTGTCGCCGATCAGAGAGCAGGCGTGCGAGACGGGATTCGATCGAGGCATCAGGCCCGGCAATCTCGTTCTCCTCCTCCCGTTCTTCCTCTCCGAAGCCTATCCGTTCGACGGAGACATCGAGGCAGCGCGGGCGATGGCGCTCGGGAACGCGTTCGGGACCGCGCACTTCCTGTTCCAGGATCACCTGCTCGACGCGGAGGAGGCGGCGACACCCGCGCGGTGCCGGGTGTCCGATCGATGTCACGCGCGCTTCACGCTCGAGTACGCGCGCCTCTTCGACGGGCACGCGGCGTTCTGGGCGTTGGTCGACCGGTATCTCGACGAGTACTTCGGGAGCCTCGAGTGGGAGCGCGAGGTTCTCCGGACCTCGAGGGGCCGCGAGGCCGTTGCGCCGCCGGCGCTTCCCGAGACGTTCCGGCAGCTCGGGCGACGGATGTCGCCGCTCAAGATCTCGGCGGCGGGGGTGGCGATCCTCTCCGGGAGCGGGGACCGGCTCGCTCTGATGGAGAAGGTCGTCGAGTCGTTCCACACCGCCTACCAGCTGGCGGACGATCTCTCGGATCTCGCGGAGGATCTCGAGGCGCGCCGATGGTCGGTTCCAATCTGGGCGCTCGCTCGCTCGGCGGGGCTCGAGACGCCACCGGCCGGACGTGAGGCGGAGAATCTCCTGAGTTCGGGCGCTCGGGCCGGCGCACTCGCGTGGGTCACCGACGAGATCGACCGGCACTACGAGGCCGCCGCCGAGGCCGCGGCGGCGCTCGAGGCAACGTCTCTCGTTGCCTACCTGAAGCGTTGCCGCTCGAGCGCGGCCTGCGCCCACGCCTGGATGCACCGACGTCTGGCCATTGTGCACGGGGGGCGAGGTTCCGCGGAACCTCGCAGCGGTCCTTCAGTCTGCGCGGCCGTGGCCCGAGAAGCAACGAGCGGAATCCACGCGTTCGACGTCGCCGGTCGAGGCTTCGTGTTCGACGTAGAGTCGGGGTTCTTCTTCGAGGCGGATCCGGTGGCGCTCGATGTCGTCTCGTGGCTCAAGCGAGGTGGGAGCGTCGCGGAGCTCGACGTCCTCAGAATGGACCACGGCAGGCATCCGACCGAGGAGGCGGTGCGCGAGGTCTGGGAGCTCGTGAAGGAGGACGCGCCGCCGAGCGTCGACCGCGAGAGCGCGGCCGCGGTGTGCGTCGCCTGGTCGCCGGGGCTTGCGTCTCTCGCTCTGTGTCTCTCCGACGCCTGCAACCTGCGGTGCTCCTACTGCTATCTCGGCTCTCCCGCGTCTCGGCCGACCACGTCGATGTCGGAGGAGACGGCGACCCGCGCGGTCGATCTCCTCTTCGACGAGTCGTTCGGCGAGCGGCGCCTGTCGATCGTGTTCTTCGGGGGCGAGCCGCTCCTCAATCCCGGCGTCATCGAGAGGGTCGCGAGTCACGCGCGAGCGCGGGCGTCGCGGGAGGGGCGCGACGTCACGTTCCACATGACCACGAACGGGACGCTCCTCACCCCGGAGGTCGCGGAGCGTCTCCACGGCCTGCGCGTGCGAGTGCTCGTGAGCGTGGACGGAGGAAGAGCCGAGCACGACGCTCATCGCACCTTCCTCGACGGGCGGGGCTCGTACGACACGATCGTCGCGAACCTCGCGGGGCTGCCGAGCGGCATGCGGGTCGGCGCGAGGGCCACGGTGACGGAGGATTCGCCGCCGCTCCCCGAACTCGTGGGGCATCTCGCCGGTCTCGGCTTCTCGGTCGTCCATCTCGCGCCCGTGAGCGGGCGCCCGATGGCTCAGCGGTTCGCGGAGCGCCTCGAGCGGGAATTCGAGCAGGTGGCTCTGGGCGAGCTCGCGGCCATGAAGGACGGGCGGGATCCCGTGGTGGGGAACTTCGTCGAGCCGATCCGGCTTCTCGAGACGGGGCGTCGCCGCTGGCTCCCGTGCGGTGCGGGCGCGCGGTATCTCGCGGTCGGGGCCGACGGGCGGCTTTTCTTCTGTCACAGGATGAACGGGGAGTCCGCGTTCGAGGTCGGGGACGTGGTCGGAGGCTTCGGGCGCGAGAAGGCCGAGCAGATCTTGGGGGGCTTCCGAACTCGAGCGGCGGGCTGCGACCCATGCTGGGCCCGGCATCTGTGTGGGGGACCCTGTCACTACGATCTCGAGCGCTCGCCCGAAGACTCGGTCGGGATCGGCGCTCCGCGGTGCCGCGTCAGGAGGAAGATCTTCGAGCTGTCTATGTGGCTCTACGCCTCGCTCCCTGAGGACCTGCGGTCGGTCCTCGCGCGAGCGGCGCGCCGCGACACGAGACCCGAGATCGAGACGAGGTGCGAGCGACGAGCGAGTTGAAAGGTGGTGCGTGTGCAGGAAGCGGCGATGGAATCCCAACGGGGAAGGGGGTGGTGGATGTGAGGTACCTCAGGCTCGCGAACGGGTCGAACGTGCGAACGCCCGCGGTGGCCAAGGAGGCCAGGGACGTCTGTCTCATCGACTACGGGCACTGCTCGGAATCGGACACGTGCTGGTTGTTCGATTTCGCCAGCAACTGCGATCCGCACGACGGCTGCATCGTCGACACGATCTAGGTGAAGAGGCGGATGGTCCTCGTTCGCTCCGAGGCGGAAGGGGACCCCACGGGGAAGGGAGGAGGCATGAAGCATCTCAGGGTGGCCAACAGCTCTGGGTCGGGAGAGCTGGCGCAGCGCCAGCCGCTTTCGGCACTGTGCTACATCTTCATCGACTGGGGCGGGTGCACCCGCATCGATCAGTGCGGGTTCGACTTCGCCGACTGCGAGGTGGACGACATCTGCCTGATCGACTACTAGAGGAAGACGCGCGGCCGGGCGGCCACCGGGGGTGGCCGCCCGGCGAAGGAGCGTTCCGTGGGACACATGAGACTCATCCGTCCGCGCGGCCTGATCGGTCCGGTCGCGAGCAAGCAGAGGCGGAGCGAGATCTGCCATCTCTTCATCGACTTCGGCGGCTGCACCCAGGAGGACTTCTGCAGCGTCGATCTCGCGACCTGTTCGGAACAGGATTGGTGCAACCTCGACTACTAGCCCTCGGCTCGGCCCGGAGACGAACGGCGCCGACCGCGACTGCAGGCGAGCGCGCCGCAAGAGATTGGTGCGGCCGGAGCCCGCAGAGATCGGTACGGTCGGAGCCTGCAACGCCGTGGCCACGCGGGCGGACTGGAGGTGGCTGATGGCTCGCTCGACGGTCCTCGGCTCGATCGCTCTTCTCACGCTGGTGGCGATTCCGGCTGAGCGTCCACTCGGAGCGCCGCCCCGCGTGGGGGCGGCGCACATCCCCGTCGCGGCCGCTCGCGACGAGACCGGCGTCCTCTCGTTCGAGAAGCGCTGGGAGGCGCGGATCGGGGCGACGACGCGGGGCGGCACGGACGGTGTCCTGGTCGATCTCGATCGTGACGGTCGGCTCGATGTTCTGGTCACCAGCCGCTCGCGGGAGGACCCGGTCGACGTGATCGCGATCGATGGCGCTTCGGGTGAGCGTCTCTGGAAGAGGACGTTCGACGGACGCACCGAGACCGCCGTGTGCGACGTCGGCGGTGACGGGATGCCCGACGTCGCGGCCGCGTGCGGGCGCGAGCTCGTGGTACTCGACGGGGCGACGGGAGCGACCGCGGAGACCGCTCCGCTTCCCGGGACGATCGGCGCGCTCGCCGTCGGCGGGCTCGACGGGGACGGCGTGCCGGACCTCGTCTACACGGCGGGAGTCGAACGGGACGAACACCTCGTCGCCCTCTCGGGGGAGGACTTAAGCGAGATCTGGTCGATCGAGGCCGCGCCGGGCGCCGGGCGCTTCGCCGAAGGATTCGGCCGTCTCGCGCTCGCCGATCTCGACGGAGACGCGATCGACGAGGTGCTCGTCATCGAGAACATGAACGTCCTCGTCTGTCTGGACCAAGCCGGCCGTCGCAGATGGAGCACCGTCCTCGGGAAGGTCGAGGGGCTGGTTCCAGAGGGTGCGGCGAGCACCGACCCTCTCGCCTCGGATCTTCTCGGCGACGGAGCCGTTGAGGTGGCCGTCGGGTGCTACGCGGGGTCGTTGGTGGTGATCGACGGTGCGACCGGCGAGGTGCTTCTCAAGACTCCTCCGTTCGGGAGGGAGTCGCACGATGCGTTCGTCGGCCGGCGGAGGCTCGCTCGGCATCTGCGGGAGCTCCTCGCCCGCGTGGGAGAACCTCTGCTCGCGGCCGTTCCCGTCGACCTCGACGGGGCGGGTGGAAACGACCTCGTGCTGTCGTGCGCCGATGGGCACGTCTACGCCGTGAACCCGCGCACCGGCGCCCTCATCTGGACGTTCCGCTCGACGAAGACGGTCCATCATCCGGCCGTGCTGCTCGAGACGACCGGAGACGGCGTGCCCGACCTCTTCGTGTGGGGCGAGGACGCCGTGCATCATCTGAACGGCAGGGACGGGAGCGAGATCCGTGTGCGCGGGCTGCCGCCGACCGCGTCTCCCGCGCGCTTGCTCCTCGGCGATCTCGACGGCGACGGGGAGATCGAGGCCGTGTTCATCGACGTCCGGGAGGACAGGGTCGCCGTCTGGTCCACCGGGGCCGCGTGCGCCCGCGCGCCCGAGGCGCCGGGGTGCGAGTAGGGCGACCGAGATCGGAGGCTCGTGTGATGGAGAGGACGTCGAACGCCCGATTCCCTGCGGTCGAGCTTCACGATGTGTCGAAGGCGTACGCGGTGGCAGGCCGAGCCGTCCGAGCGCTCGAGCCGCTTTCGCTCTCGCTTGAACGTGGGGAGATCGTCGCTCTGACCGGGCCGAACGGGGCCGGGAAGAGCACGACCCTCAGGATCGTGGCCACGCTCGTCGAGCCGACGGGCGGCCGAGCGCTCGTGTGCGGGCACGACGTCGTTCTGGCGCCGGCCGCCGTCAGGCGGTCGATCGGCGTCTCGCTCGGCTCGGAGCGCTCCTTCTACTGGCGGATCTCCGCCCGGCACAACCTCGAGTTCTTCGCCAGGCTTGAGGGCGTCTCCCGGGCGCGCGTACGCGCGACCGTCGGACGCGTCGCCGCCGAGCTCGGTCTCGAGCGACTGCTCGCGGTCCCCGCCAGACGCCTGTCGCGCGGCTCGCTGGCGCGGCTCTCGGTGGCGCGGGCGCTGGTCGGGGATCCCGCGGTTCTCGTTCTCGACGAGCCGTTCGCGTCGGTCGACGTGCGCGGCCGCAGGCGGATCTGGCGAGCGCTCGAGCGGCGGTGCGCGCGGGGCGCCGCGGTTCTTCTCGCGACACACGAGAGCTGGATCGCGTCCCACTGCGATCGGGCCGTCGCGCTCGGCGCGACGGATTGAACGGCGCGTCTCGTCGCGTGCGAGGCTGGAAGGGAGGGGATGTGGGGATCGTCGCTCGATCGGTCGCTGAGGCGCGTCTCTTGGGCGGAGTCGCCCGCGCCTTCGCGGGCCGCAGTTTCGCGACCTACCTGAGCTACCGGGCGAAGCTCTCGCTCGGTCTCGTGTCGCTCGTTCTCTCGCTCGTCACGTTCTCGTTCGTCGCGGGGCTCCACTCGTTCCGCGGCTCCGTCCGCCGGGAGCAGCTTCAGGGAACGCTCGAACTCCTCGTGACCACGCGTGTTCCCGTTCCGATCCTCCTGTTCCTCTCGGGACTCGCCGAGCTCGCCGTCGTCGGAGTGGGCGGAGGGATCCTCCTCGCGCTCGCTTCGGTGCTGTTCGATCTCGATCTCGCCGTCTCGCTCCCGTTCGTCTCCGCCGTGCTTCTCTACGCGATCGCGATGTGCGGGATCGGCCTCGCCTCGGCGGGGGTGATCCTCGTCTCCAAGGAGGGAGAACCGATCTCGTGGGCGTTCGGTGCGGCGGCCGGGCTTCTGGGCGGCGTCTACTTCCCTGTCGACCTCCTGCCCGCGTGGCTTCGCCGTGTCGCGCTCGCCCTGCCCACCACCCACGCGCTCCAGGTCGCGCGCGCCGGGATGATCGCCTCGGGCGAAGGCGCCTCGTGGAGGTCGTCACTTCTCCAGCTCGCCGTCACGGCCGCGCTCGCGCTCGCCGCGGGCCTGCTCGTGCTTCGCTGGGGCTACGCCCGCGCTCGGCGCGACGGGACGCTCGGCCAGTACTGACGCCGGCCGCATGGCGCGGTCGCCCCCGGTGCCGACGCACGGACGGCGCGGTCGCCCGCCCAGCGTCGTCGCACGGTCGACGCGGTCGCCCGCCCGGCGCGGTCCCCCCCGGTGCCGACGCACGGACGGCGCGGTCGCCCGGCGGCCGAGGTACCCGCTGGTCTTTGCTCTTGCCCTCCTCTCACCGCGTGGTGTCTAATGGGACACAGCGGATCGCATCGTCTCAGCACGGCAGACACATGAGCCTCAAGAGAACCACATACCTTCCGATCGCGTCGATCGTGATCGTGATCGTCATCCTTGCTGTCCTGTTCGGCATCTCGTCGTTTCGCGACATCGAGCGCGGCAGGCAACAGGTCAGCGACGTCCTGGACCGACAGGCCCGACTCGTCGCCGCGTCGGTCGGGGCGGGCGTCCGGGCGTCGCTCGTGGCCCCGCACTGGGACCGCGCGCGCCTGGCGTTCATGCTCGAGGAGGCCGCCGCCGACGACGATATCGCGCACCTCGCGATCCTCGACGTCGACGGACGGATCGTCGAGCACAGTGATCCCTCACTGGTCGGGCGGACGTGGACGGGCCTCGACTCCATCGACCCGACGGCGCCCGGACCCCACGTCGCGAGGCGCATCATCGAGCGAGGCGGCCGCACGATCCACGAGTTCGCCGTGGTCCTTCTGCCCTTCGGGCGTCGCGGGCCCGGCCCCGCCTCAGGCCCCCGGCGTCGGAGGATGCCCCACGGGCTGCCCGACCTCGACGTCGCGCGCGAGCGTCTCTCCGAGCTTCTGGGACGGGAGTTGACGCCCGAGGAGCCGCTCGGGATCGTCCTCGTGGTCGGTCTCGATTCGACGGATCTCGACGCCGCTTTTCTCGCCTCGCGGAACCACACGTTCGCGATGTCGGGCATCCTCCTTCTCGTGGGCGCCGTCGCGACGTACTTCCTCTTCCTCGTGGCGAACTACCGGTCCGTGCGGACCGCGCTCGCGAACATGCGCTCGTACACGACGAACGTGATCGAGAGCATGGGGAGCGGCCTCGTCTCCGTCGACCCCGACGCGAGGGTCGTCACCGTGAACTCGAGGGCGCGATCGCTGCTCGGGCTCTCCTCCCACGACATCGCGGGGAAGTCGGTCGACGACGTCCTTTCTTTCGACGCCGACGCCGCGCGCGCCGCGGTCTACGGCGTCATGAGCGGAGCGTCCGACGCCCTCGAGACCGAGGCAACGATCGTCGGGCGGGACGGCGCCGCGATCCCCGTCGCGCTCGCCGTCTCCTCCATGCGTGACGAGGAGGGTGAGCGTTCGGGCACCGTGGTCATCTTCCAGGATCTTCGTGAGATCGAGGCTCTCAAGGAGGAGGTCGAGAGGGAACGGCACCTCGCCTCTCTGGGCAGGCTCGCGGCCGGCGTGGCGCACGAGGTACGAAACCCACTGAGTTCGCTCAAGGGGTTCGCGCAGTTCCTGCGGAGCAAGTTCGCCCCGGGCTCGGAGGAGGAGCGCTACGCCGACATCATGATCGAGGAGGTCGAGCGGCTCGACCGTGTGGTCCAGGAACTCTTGGACTTCGCGAAGCCAGCGCGCCCCGACCGACGGGCGAGCGGCACCAACGACATCATCGAGGAAGCGCTCGCGCTCGTTACCGACGACGCGCTCTACAAGAACGTGACGATCGTGCGGGAGTTCGGAGAGGGGTTGCCTCCGGTGTTCGTCGACCCCGACCAGATCAAGCAGGCGCTCCTCAACGTCCTCTTGAACGCGATCGAGGCGATGCCCGACGGCGGGACGCTCACCGTCGCGACGGGGGTCGAGGACGGGGCGCCGGCTGACTGCGTCACGCTCGCGGTGGCCGACACGGGTTCAGGGATAGCGCCCGGCGAGATCGAGAAGCTCTACGAGCCGTTCTACACGACGAAGTCCGGGGGCACCGGCCTCGGCCTCACGGTCGTCTCGCGCGTCGTCGAGCAGAACGGCGGGCACATCGGTGTGTCGAGCGCCGCGGGTGAGGGAACGACGTTCTCTCTGAGACTCCCGGTTGCCGCCGCGCGGCCCACGGCGGAATCCGCCGGCGAGGAGAGCTAGATGGACGCGAACCGCGTGAGGATTCTCGTCGTCGACGATCAGTCGAGCGTTCGACAGCTCATGAAGGCGGTGCTCGAGAGCGACGGACATGAGGTCGACACCGCCGCCGACGGTGAGGGCGCGGTCGAGAAGCTACGATCGGGCTACCACGATCTCGTCGTGATGGACATCCGCATGCCCGGCATCGACGGTGTCCAGGCGCTCGAGCAGATGAAGGGCGTGAGCCCGCAGACCGGCGTCGTCATGATGACAGCGTACGCGTCCGTCGAGACCGCGGTCCGGGCCATGAAGCTCGGCGCCTTCGACTACATCACGAAGCCGATCGACATCGACGAGGTCCGTCGCGTGATCGCGCGGTTCATCGAGGCGGCCGCCGCACCGGAGGAGGGGGAGGAGCACGTCGAGCCCGCGAGCGACGTCGTCGGAGCGAGCGAGGCGCTGCGCGAGGTCCTGTCGATCGCGCACCGAGTTGCTGCGAGCGACGCGAGCGTCCTCATTTTCGGGGAGAGCGGGACGGGCAAGGAGGTCATCGCGCGCGAGATCGTGAAGGCGAGCGCCCGCGCGCGCAGGCCGTTCGTCGCCGTCAACTGCTCGGCGATCCCTGACGGCCTGCTCGAGAGCGAGCTCTTCGGGCACGAGAGGGGCGCCTTCACGGGGGCCGTGCGCCAGAAGAAGGGGCGGTTCGAGCTGGCGGAGGGAGGCACCATCTTCCTCGACGAGATCGGCGACATGTCGCAGGCCCTCCAGGCGAAGCTCCTCCGGTTTCTTCAGGATCACACGTTCCAGCGCGTCGGCGGCGGGGGAGACATCACGGTCGACGCCAGGGTCGTCGCCGCGACGAACAAGGACCTCGAGCGAGAGGTGGCGGAGGGCCGGTTCCGCGACGATCTCTTCTTCCGGCTGAACGTCGTCTCGATAACCGTCCCGCCGCTCCGCGATCGGCTCGAGGACGTTCCGCTCCTCGTCGAGCACTTCCTCAGGCTTCTCGCGACCGACGGAGCAAAGCCGAAGAAGATGTCGCCGCGCGCCATGCATCTCGCGATGAACCACGCGTGGCCCGGGAACGTCAGGGAGCTCGAGAACGCGGTCCAGCGCGCGGTCGTCCTCTCGCGCGGCGAGACGATCTTCCCCGAGCACCTGCCGGCCAAGATCCAGGCAGTGGGCGGCGAGGAGGACGGCGAGACGCGCGAGCCCGGGAAGACGATCCGGGAGGTCGAGCGCGACATCATCGTGAAGACGCTCAAACACTCGGCATCTCACGCAGGACCCTCCAGAACAAGATCAAGGAATACGGGATCGACCTGTAGGCGCGGACGCGAGGTTGACGTGACCTTCCGGGCTCCTGCCCGTCGTTCGCGCTCGTCACGCCCGCGCGCCTCCCCCCGCTCGTCGTTCGCGGTCCTCACGCCCGCCCGTCGTTCGCGGTCCTCACGCCCGCCCGGCGTTCGCGCGCCTCACGCCCGAGCGTGCGCGTTCGCTCGCCGAGGTGCGAAGATTCTGCGCAGTGGGATCCCGCGGGTGGGCAGGACTTGCCCACGCGGACCGTCCGACGACGACGCCCGCGCGCTCGCCGCTCTCGATGGACCGCCGCAACACACATGCGCGCCTTCGGTTGCGCGTCTCGTGCGGAACGCTCGCGCCGCGTTCCGACTTTGGCATACCGGTTGCTCAGAAAAGGGGACGTGTGCACGCTCCGGGCGGCTTCCGACGACAGCGAACGTCGGGCGATCGAATCCGGACGATCGGCGAGACGGCGAGAAGGAGCGTGAATCGAGGGAGAGGTTCACCGGATTGGAAGGAAGGTGGCGACCATGAGAAGGAAGAGGATCCCAACGGCCGTTCTGCTGGCGCTGATCACCTCGGCCCTGATCGCGACTCCGGCGCTTGCCAGGCGCGGCGGGGGCAGGGGAGGTCGGGGCATGGGTGGTGGGTTCGGACCGGAGTTCACGACCGGGCAGACGGAGCAGATCGAGA
>JALGVU010000458.1 GCA_025774545.1 bacterium
TGGATCGAGCTCGACGAGCCGATCGACCTCTCGCAGGCCGCGACGGCGCGGCTCTCGTTCTGGCACATCTTCTCGACGGCGGGGACGGGCGACCCGTGCTGCGTGGAGGTCTCCTCCGACGGCGGCGCGACGTGGACGCGGCTCGCGCCGGTCTTCTGGGGAACGATCGAGAGCTGGAGGCACGAGGAGTACTCCCTCTGCGGGTACGCGGGAACGGAGGAGTTCAAGGTCCGGTTCCGGCTCGTCTCCGACTGGTTCCTGGAGTTCGACGGCTGGTACGTCGACGACGTCTCCGTAACAGGGCCTCCCGCGGGGAACGTGATCCCGGCGGCGCCCGTGTGCGCCGGGCCGGCCGAGGGGAGCGCGTCGCACTCGTACGCGGACGACGGAACGACGAGAGGCCCTCTCATGGAGGGCGCGACCTTCGTCGTCGACGGCGCGATGCCGCAGTTCACGACGCTGACGTTCTTCCCTCCGAGCCCGAACCCGTTCGCCGGGGAGACCGAGCTCGCCTTCGACATGGCGGGAGGCGACCGCGCGAGGCTCTCGATCTACAGCGTCGACGGCAGGCATGTGAAGACCCTTCTCGACGGGGAGGCCGGTCCCGGCCTCGAGATCGTCCGCTGGGACGGCCGCGATGCCAACGGCTGGAAGGTCGCGAGCGGGCTCTACCTCGCGCGCCTCGAGTCGGGAGGTGAGGTGCGCCACCGGAAGGTCCTGGCACTGAGATAGCCCGGGCGGCCCTGACGGCGTCCGGCTCTGGCACGTACGGATGAGAGAGAAGAGGAGAGCAGGAGAGGTCCTGAACGAAGGAGAGAGCTCATGAGGTCGGTGTTTCTCGAGCGGTTCGCAGTACTCGGTGCGGTGGTCCTCGTGTGCGTGCTGGCGACGGTCTCGTCGGCGGCCGGGCCGGACGGCCCGTACACGCAGGCGCGCGTGGAGTTCGACTCCATGTCCGAGATGGAGCAGTTCATGATGATCCGCGAGTTCGACGTCATGTCGGTCAAGCCGGGCAGGGGCGTCACGATCGTGACCGACCCCGACGAGGTCGAGCGGCTCAGGACGCTCGGCTACGACGTGACGGTCGAGGTCGAGGACATGGAGTCGTTCTACGCGGGGCGCGTTCGCGGCGAGAACTTCGGCGTGTTCCACACGTACTCAGAGACGGTCGAGTTCCTCGACGATTTCCACGCGACCTACCCCGGCATCTCGACGGAGAAGATATCGATCGGGACGACCTACGAGGGGCACGACATCTGGGCGATCAAGATCTCGGACAACCCGGAGACCGACGAGCCGGAGCCCGAGGTGCTCTTCGACGGTCTGCACCACGCGCGCGAGGTAATCTGCCCGGAAGTGATCATCCACTTCATGGGGTGGCTCGGTGAGAACTACGGCACCGACGATGAGGCGACCTTCCTCGTGGACCAGCGCGAGATGTTGTTCGTCCCGATCGTGAACCCGGACGGTTTCCTCTACAACGAGACGAACAACCCCAACGGCGGAGGCATGTGGCGGAAGAACCGGATGCCCCGAGGCGGCTGCTTCGGCACCGACAACAACCGGAACTACGATTGGGAGTGGGGCACATCGGGCGTCAGCCACGACCCGTGCGACGACCAGATCTACTGCGGGCCCAACGCGTTCTCCGAGCTCGAGAACCTGGCCATGAAGGCGTTCGCCGAGAGCCACGAGTTCGTCGTTAATCTGTCGTTCCACTCGGTGGTCGGCGCGATTCTGATCCCCTGGGCGTACGACGACGCCGTCCACACGCCGGATGACGCCCTCCTCCGCGAGATCGCCAACGCGATGGCGATGTACAACGGCTACGAGGTCGGCCAGTGCGGCGAGGTGCTCTGGTACAGCTGCTCCGGGTCGGCCGGCGACTGGCTGTACGGTGCGATGGACGTCCCGTCGTTTTGCGTCGAGATGGCCGGAACGGGGTACTGGCCCCAGGAGAGCGAGCTTCCGGGTCTTCTCTCGGCTGCCCTCTGGCCGCAGCAGTACATCGCACGTGTCGGTGGGACCTATCTCGACGTCGTCGATTCCTATCTGCTCGACGGCATGATGGGGAACGGCGAGCCCGACCCCGGCGAGACGGTCGATCTCCAGGTGACGGTGCAGAACCAGGGTCTGTCGGGAACGGCGAGCAACGTGACGGTCACGCTCTCGTCCGACGACCCGTACGTGCAGCTCGTCGAC
>JALGVU010000459.1 GCA_025774545.1 bacterium
CCGCCCTTCCAAAGCACTCCCCTTGGCCCGCGTACGCGGTCGACTGGGTCGCTCTGCCGGCGCCTATGGCCCGCGTAGGCGCGCGCCAGGGGCCCTCGACAGCCCCGGATCGGACCTGTACTGCAGGGCCTCGGACACGTGCTCGGCAGCCACCGCCCACGCTCCCACCAGGTCGGCGATGGTCCTCGCGACGCGCAGGACCTTGTGGTAGGAGCGCGCAGACAGGTCGAGCTTCCTGACCGCGCTTCGAACGATGCTGCGGGCTTCCGAGCTCATCCGCACGACATCGTCGAGAACTGCAACGTGAAGTCTCGCGTTGACGGGGGCGAAGCCGCCCCGGTCCGGGGCGGCGGTCTGCGCCCGCTCTTCCTGCACACGCCGCGCCGCAAGCACCCGCTCGCGGGCCCCCCGCGTGTCGTCGCACGCCGGGCCTCCTGCGAGTTCCTCGAACGCGGGCGTCCCCAGCGAAACCCGGACGTCGATCCTATCGAGAAGGGGCCCGGAGACCTTCGACAGGTAGCGCCTGATCTCCGGCGGCGTGCATCTGCACGGCACCCGGGGATGACCGAGGTTGCCGCACGGGCAGGGGTTCATGCTGGCGACAAGGGCAAACTCGGACGGGAACGAGACCGTCGACATGGACCTCGTGATGGTCACGCGGCCCTCCTCGACCGGCTGTCTCAACGCCTCCAGCGCATCCCGACGGAACTCCGGGAGTTCGTCCAGGAACAGAACTCCCTTGTGCGCCAGACTGACCTCTCCTGGACGCGGAACGTTGCCCCCACCGACCAGCCCCGCCGCGGACACCGTGTGGTGCGGCGCCCTGAACGACCGGGTCGTGACGAGCCCGACCCCCTCGGGAAGCAGACCCGCGACGCTGTGGATGGTCGTGACGATCAGCGCCTCCTCTTCCGTCAGATCCGGGAGTATCGCCGCCATCCGCCGCGCGAGCATCGTCTTCCCCACTCCCGGCGGCCCCACCATCAGCAGGTTGTGCCCCCCGGCGGCCGCCACCTCGAGAGCACGCTTGGCGTGCTCCTGTCCGCGAACGTCCGACAGGTCCTCCGCGCGGCCTCCCGGATCGGGACGGCTGTCGGAGGCCTCGGGTAGAGCATCTGGCTCCCCTCCCGCGAGAACCCTGACGGCACTCTTCAGGCTCGCGACCGGCAGCACGCTGAGTCGCCCCACGGCCGAGGCCTCTCTCGCGTTGGCCGGGGGAACGACTATCCCGGTGAGCCCCGCGCGTCCCGCGGCCACGGCCATCGGCAGCACGCCCTTCACGCGGCGGGTGGACCCGTCGAGCGCCAGCTCTCCCATCACAGCCACGCGTTCGAGCGCCCTCGCCTCCACCTGTCCCGTGGCCGCCAGAATGCCCAAAGCTATGGGCAGATCGAAACCGGCTCCCTCCTTCCGGACGTCCGCCGGGGCCAGGTTGACGGTGATGCGCTCCATCGGAAACTTGAATCCCGAGTTCCGTATGGCCGAGGCCACACGGTCGCGCCCCTCGCGTACCGCGCTGTCGCCGAGGCCGACCGTCGAGAACGAGGGCAGCCCCCGGCTGACGTCCGCCTCAACCCTGACTACGTACCCATCGATTCCGCTTACCCCTCCGCTCAGCACTCTCGCAAGCACCGTCACCACCCCCGTCTGTCGGCGCCGAACGCCCCGACTATGTGCTCGACCACGAGTGACAGACCGCCGCGCTCGATGCGCACCTCGACAACGTCGAAACGTGACGACGTGTCGCTGAGGTTCCGTTCGGCCAGGAATCCTCGGGCCGCGTGGACGATGCGCCGCATTTTCTCCCTCCCGACCGCCTCGCGAGGGGAACCGTACCCCCGGCCCGACCTGCACTTCACCTCGACGAAGACGATCCGACCCTCCGCCTCGGCGACGATGTCGATCTCATGTCTGTGGAAGCTGTAGTTCGTGGCTAGTATGGCGTAGCCCTTCATCTGGAGGAACGCCGCGGCGATCCTCTCGGCGAGCTCGCCAAGCTGTCTGGTGGACATGGAGATACTCCACGGGGAATTCGCTTGTGCAGGGGAATGACGGATCGCGCGTCT
>JALGVU010000139.1 GCA_025774545.1 bacterium
AGCACGACGGCGTCCTCCGCCCTGCGAAGCGGGCTGTCCTTTCGCGTCGAGTCCCTCCTGTCGCGCTCCGCGATCTCCTCCATCACGTACTCGAGCGTCGCCTCGACCGATCGCAGTCTGAGGTCGCTCACGCGGCGACGGGCGCGCTCCTCGATCGTCGCGTCGAGGAACACCTTGAGGTCCGCGTCCGGGAAGACGACCGTCCCGATGTCGCGCCCCTCCATGACGCAGTCGCCGGTCCGCCCGAACTTGCGCTGCTGCAGCACGAGAGCCCTGCGCACGCCCGAGACGGTCGACATCACCGAGGACGCCGCCGTCACTTCGGGCGCGCGGATGGCCGACGTGACGTCCTCACCGTCGAGGAGAATCCACCCGTGGCCGCGGTCGGGCAGATCGATCGCCGCGTCCTCGGCCACGCGTGTCAGCTCATCGTGGTCGTTGAGCGACACGCCGCGTCTGAGCGCGAGCAGCGCAACGGCGCGGTACATGGCGCCGCTGTCTATGTACGTGTAACCGAGTCGATCGGCTACACGCTTGGCGGTCGTGCTCTTGCCCGAGGCCGCCGGTCCGTCGATCGCGATGATCAGGCTTGGTATCCTCGCCGGAACAGAAAAGGATGGGGTTTGAGGCCGTCCCAGTTGGTGTCCTCTGCCGTTTACGTTTGAAAAGAAAGTATAGCCAAGCCACCCGGAAAAGGCAAGCCCTTTTCCGCTAGGAGCCCGTGAGACCGAGAGCCCCACGGAGGGCCTCGATCTCCGTCTCCGAGAGGCGCCGCCATCTCCCCGGTCTCAGGTCGGCGAGGACGAGCGGGCCCACGCTCAGGCGCTTGAGGTTCCGCACCGGATGGCCCACGGCCTCGAACATCCTACGCACCTGGCGCTTCCTGCCCTCGTGGATCGTGATCGTGGCCAGCGTCGTGTGCCGCGCGGTCGAGAGCAGTTCGACCTCAGCCTGCGCCGTGAGGCGGCCGTCGAGCTCGACGCCGGCCTCGAGCGTCGCGCTCTCCTCGTCCGTGAGCACCCCGCGGGCGACGACCTCGTAGACCTTCGGAAGCTCGAACGACGGGTGGGTCGCGCGGTACGCGAGCTCCCCGTCGTTCGTGAGCAGCAGGAGACCCTCCGTCGCCGCGTCGAGCCGCCCGACGGGAACCACCCCCTTCCCCGCGCCGCTGACGAGATCGGCGACGGTCGGACGCCCCTGCGGGTCCGACATCGTCACGACGTACCCCGCCGGCTTGTTGAGAACGATGTAGGTGGGAGACTCCGGAAGGGCGACCGCGCGCCCGTCGACGGCGACGGTGTCGGTCTCGGGATCGACGGTCGTGCCGAGGTCGGTCACCACGGCGCCGTTCACGGTGACGCGTCCGGCCGCGATGACGACGTCGGCCCCACGGCGCGACGACACGCCGGCGCGCGCCAGGAAACGGTTAAGCCTCATCGATCTTGTCGAGGAGCTCCCGGTCCCCGACCACGTTGGCCGAGCCGTTGGAGAAGGTCCGTCCTGCGATCTCGGGCGCTGTGGGTTCTTCGTCGACGTCGCGCTGAGGCGCGGCCGTCTCGCTCGGTTCCTCGTCGGCGAGCGTGACGGCGCCGATCCCGGCGTTCTCGAGAATCTCTGCGTCGGCGTCCCCAAACTCGTCGGCCCCCTCGCCTGCCACCATTCCCGCCATCGACTCGGCGCCCTCGATGGCAAGCTCCAGCTCCTCGGGTTTGAGGCCGAGGACCTCGGCGAACTCCTCGAGGCGCGGGAGGTCGGTGATCGCGTTCAGACCGAAGTAGCGAAGGAACTCCTTCGTCGTTCGGTACATCAGCGCCCGGCCCATCCCCGGCGCGCGCCCGGCGATCGTGATGAGATCGCGCCGGAGGAGCGTCGAGAGGACGCCGCTCGAGTCGACGCCGCGGATGATCTCGACCTCCGCCCTCACGATGGGCTGCTTGTACGCGACGATCGCGAGCGTCTCGAGCGCGGCCTGTGAGAGCCTCGCCGGGATCCGTCCCTTGTGGAGCTCCCGGATCCACTTGGAGTACTCGGGACGCGCGTAGAGCTGCCAGCCGCCCGCCACCTCGGCCACGGTGAAGGCGTGACCCTCCTCGTCGTAGTGGCCGGCGAGGGAGTCGACGGCCTGACGGATGTCGCCTCGCTCCGCGTCTCCCACGATCACGCACATCTTGTCGAGGGCGACGGGAGCGTCCGCCGCGAAGAGGACCGCCTCGATGGTCCGCATGAGCGCAAGATCAGTCACTCTCTAGTCCTCCGTACTGAGTGAGACGGCGATCTCCCCGAAGGTTCGTTCCTGAACCACGGACACGGCGCCGAGCTTCATGAGCTCGAGAAGCGCGATGAAGGTCGTGATGACCTGGATTCGCGTGACCGACGCGTCGAACAGATGATGGAAGACGACGGAGCCCCGCTCGTTCAGGACACCCCGGATCCTCTGGATCTCCTCCTCGACGGTCACCTGCTCCATGTCGACGGCGTGGACGTCGATCCTCGCGGGCACCCTCGAGAGCACCTCGCGGAGGCCGTCGACGAGGTCGAAGAGCGTGACGTCTCGGAGGAAGTCCTCCGTGTCGATCTCCTCCTCGCAGTCGCGGTAGACGCTGAGGTCGACGCCGTGCGGGAAGAGCCTCCTGCGCTCCTCCTCGCGCTTCGAGAGGGTCTTGGCCGCCTCCTTGAACTCCTTGTACTCGACGAGCTTCCTGACGAGCTGCGCCCTCGGATCCTCCTCCTCCCCGCCCTCATCGACCTGCGCGGGCAGGAGCATCCGCACCTTGATGCGGATCAGGGTCGCCGCCATCTCGAGAAACTCGCCGGCGAGCGCGAGGTCGAGCGACTCCATGAAGGAGATGTACTCGATGTACTGCTCGGTGATCGCGGCGATCGGGATGTCGTAGATGTCGATCTCGTGCTCGCGGATGAGGTGGAGAAGCAGGTCGAGCGGTCCCTCGAACGCCTCCAGGCGGACATGGTAGATCGGCCGCCTGACGACCGTCGGCCCCGCCTCGCGCGACTCCTTGCTCACTCCGACCGGTTCGATTCCCGACATGACCTCGCCTCGTCCGTGCGGCCTCGGGCCCCGGGGCCGACCGCGGTGTTCCGAGCGTGCGCGCGCCGGCGGCGCGCGTTCCCTTCCGGGCGAAGCTAGCAGGTCCTCTTGCCGTCGTCAAGCGTCTGCGCGGACGGACCCCGGGCGCGCTCCTCGCGACGGCCCCTCAGCCCCGCGGGTGGAAGCTCCTGTGGATCTCCTTCAGGTACTCGCGGTCGACGCTCGTGTAGATCTGCGTGGTCGAGATGTCCGCGTGCCCCAGCATCTCCTGGACCGCGCGCAGGTCGGCCCCGCCCTCCAGGAGATGCGTCGCGAACGAGTGGCGCAGCGTGTGCGGCTTCACCCTCTCGCGGATCCCGGCGCGGCCGACGTGCTTCTGGAGGATCTTCCAGAAGCCCATCCTCGTGAGCGGCCTGCCCCGGGCGTTCAGAAAGAGCACGTCCGAGAGCGCCGCGGCGCCGCGCGCGGCCGCACGCTTCGCCAGTCCCGGCCTCACGTCCCTCCGGTATCGCTCGGTCCACTCCGTCGCCTGGCTCCCGACGGGAAGCACGCGCTCCTTGGCGCCCTTCCCCATCACGCGGATGAACCCGTCGTCGAGGAAAAGGTTCGAGATCGCCAGGGTGAGAAGCTCGCTCACGCGGAGCCCCGCGCCGTACGCCATCTCGAACATGGCGCGGTCTCGGACGCCCAGCGGCGACGAGACGTCGACCGCGGTGAAGAGGGTCTCGATCTCGTGAACGGCGAGCACGTCGGGGAGCCTCTTGCCGATCTTCGGGCTCTCGACGTGGAGCGTGGGGTCGGTCTTCGAGGCGCCGGTGAAGACGAGATACCGATGGAAGCCTCGGAGGCACGACAGCTCGCGCGCGACGCTCCGCGGGGAGATCTCATCGATGATGCGGTCGCGCGCGTACGCGCGCACGTCGTCCTCGCGGGCGTCGGACGGATCGTCGACTCCGACGGATTCGAGAAAGCGGGAGTAGGACGAGAGATCGCTCTCGTACGAGGCGACCGTGTTCTGTGCGAGCCCGCGCTCGACCGAGAGGTACGAGAGGTAGTCCTCGATCGCGTCCGAGAGCACCGTGGCTCTGTTCTCCTCGGTCGCCGCGTCGCGGGCGACGGCGGGTCCGGAGCCGCCGTCCTCCCGGCCGCCCGAGCTAGCTTCGACGTCGCGCTTCGTCACCGGTGGCTGGCTCCGATTCGAGAAGGAAGCGTATCCGTTCGCGCGTTTCCCTCTCTCCGTCCGCGAGTTCGAGCCCGATCTGGCCCGTCTCGATCTCGATCAGGCGACGCTTCATGTCGGTCCCGCCGCCCGAGTAGCCGCCGAGCGTACCGTCGCTGTTCACGACCCTGTGGCACGGGATGACGATCGGAAGCGGGTTGCGCGCGAGCGCCTGCCCCACCGGGCGCGTCGCCCTGGGGGATCCGATCTCGCGCGCGATCGACTTGTACGATCTCAGACTGCCGTACGGCACCCGCCGCACGGCCTCGAGCACGCGCCGGTTGAACTCCGTCGTGTCCGAGAGATCGAGCCCATGGTCGAAGCCGGTCCTCCCCCCGCTCAGGTACTCGCGGATCGAGTCGACGACACGCCGCAGGCTGATCCGGTCCTCGACCGCCAGGACGCGCTTCCCGCGCGTGAGCTTCGACAGGGCGCGTCCGACGTCGAGATCCCTCGCGAACGTCACGGACCTCAGGCCCTCGTCGCTCCTCGTGACGAGGAATCGCCCGATCTCCGCATCGAACGTGACGTAGCGGAGCACCGGGAGCGACGCCTCACCCTGCTCATGCTCCGGAACGATCACCACCTCGCGCTTCTTCGATCGCCGCGCGGATGCGTCTCGCCGTCTCGATCCCAATCCCTCGTACCTCCGCGATCTCCTCGATGGAGCTCGCCCGTATGGCCGCCACGGATCCGAAACGCGTGAGGAGCGCCTCCTTCCTGGACGGCCCGACGCCGGGAACGTCATCCAGGGCCGAGTGTCTCGCCGAACGCTCCCTGAGCGACCGGTGATAGGTGACGCTGAAGCGATGAACCTCGTCGCGGATCCTCTGGAGCAGTCGCTTCGCCCGCGAGCCGTCCTCCATGGGAACGGGAGACGACCTGCCGGGGACGAAGACCTCCTCTTCCTTCTTCGCGATCGCCGCGAGCGCGATGCCTCGAACGCCCACCGCTCGGACGGCCTCGACGGCCGCCGAGAGCTGTCCCTTGCCCCCGTCGATCAGGAGGAGATCGGGCGTCTCGCGGTCCTCCTTGAGGATCCGGCGAAGGTGCCGGGCGACGACCTCACGGATCATAGCATAGTCGTCGGCGCCTTTCACCGACTTGATGCGGTACTTGCGGTAGAGCGCCGGGTCCCGGCGTCCGTCCCGATACGTCACGACGGTCCCGACGGCGAGATCCCCGCCGACGTTCGAGATGTCGACTCCCGAGATGAGGCGCGGTGGCCGGGCGAGGCTCAGCGCCTGCTCCAGGTCCTCGATGACCCTCGGCGTGCGCCGGGCCTCGAACGTCCGCCTCAGAGTGTCTCGGGCGTTCTCCCGGGCGAACGCGGCCAGGAGCCGCTTCGGACCGCGTTTCGGAGTCCTGCAGGAGACCGCGTGGCCCGCGCGCTCGGAGAGCCACGTCTCGATCGCGTCGCGATCCGGCAGGTCGACGTCGACGAGAATCTCCCGGGGAAGGTCGGCCGAGATCCCGTAGAACTGCTTCAGGAAGGTCTCGGCGATCTCCGAGTCACCGGTCCCGGGGCCGACGTCGAGTGGACAGCTCTCGCAGGCGATGAGCTTCCCCCCTCGCACGCGAACCACCGACCCAACGGCGTACGTGTCGTGTCGCGCGATCGCGACGGCGTCACGGTCGTCGTCCTGCGCGATCAGGACGCGCTGGCGCTCGACGACCTTCGCGATGTCGGCGATCCTGTCGCGGAGCGCCGCGGCCTCCTCGAACCGGAGGTCGCGGACGGCGCGGGACATCTCCTCCTCCAGAAGCTCGACGACCTCGTCCGCGCGTCCCTCGAGGAAGAGCGAGAGCTGGCGCACGACCTGGGCGTAATCGTCGGGATCGAACTCACCACGGCAGGGGCCGAGGCAGCGGCCGATCTGGAAGTTCAGGCACGGCCGCGCGCGGAGCTTGAAGGTCGGGCACTGCCGGATCGGGAAGAGCTGGCGGATGAGGCGGAGCGTGCGCCGCATCGCCTTCGCGTCGGTGTACGGTCCGAAATAGCGCGACCCGTCCTCCTTGACGAGGCGCGTGACGTAGGCCCGTGGGAAGTCCTCGAAGAGTGTCAGCTTGATGAAGGGGAATCGCTTGTCGTCGCGGAGCTTGACGTTGTAGCGAGGGCGATGCTCCTTGATGAGATTGCACTCGAGGATCAGGGCCTCAGTTTCGGACTCGGTGACGATGTAGTCGAGGCCCGTCAGGCGCGAGCGGAGGGCCGCGACCTTCGCGTCGGGAGGCTCGCCCTTGCCGGTGTACGTGCGGAGGCGGCTGCGGAGGTTGCGCGCCTTCCCGACGTAGATGACGCGGTCGTTCTTGTCCTTGAGAAGATAGACGCCCGGTCCGGTCGGCACGGACGCGCCTGGTTTGATCGTCTTGGCCATGATCCTCGTCGGCGCCTCTGCGGCGCCCGTTCGTCGGAGCGGCACCCGGAAGCCTACCGTCGGCGGCCCCCGGTGTCAACGGGGCGCCTGCGGTCCTCTCGGAGGAGGGTGTCCCTCGAGGCCCGGAGAGCGCCCGCTCGGCGGTCCGGCGCCCCCTCGGCGGGTCCGGCGCGCCACTCGCGGTCCGGCGCGCCCGCTCGGCGGGTCCGGACGGACCTGACGCTTGACGCACCCCGGATGCCGTGCTATAGTGTCTCCTTTGAGAATAACCCGACAGGACACGGGTCCCAGACGGGACCGCCGTTCGTACGAGGACGGAATCGGAGGGAAGCCTTGCTGCACAAGAAGTCGACCGTCAAGAGGCGCAGACAGGACGAGAGGCTGAACGCGCGCAACCGAGCGACG
>JALGVU010000460.1 GCA_025774545.1 bacterium
CTCGTGATCCTGCGCGAGCGCGAGCACGGCGTCCTCCGCGGCCCCGCGCTCGACTTCGACGTCTCCGCGGAGCTTCCCGTTCACCTGGACCGCGATCGTGACCGTGTCCTCCTTGGCGGCCTCCTCGTCGTAGATCGGCCAGGACTCCCTGAAGAGCGAGCGCGTTCCGCCGGCCCGCTCCCAGATCTCCTCCGCGAAGTGCGGGACCATGGGCCCGAGGAGCAGAACGAGGTTCCCGAGCGCCTCGATGAGCGCCGCGCGCTCCTTCGACGATGGCTCGCGGCCGCTCAGTTCCTCAACGAAGCCGCGGGTCGCGTTCGAGAGCTCCATCACCGACGCGACGGCCGTGTTGAAGTGGAAGCCCTTCATGTCGCGCGTCACCTTCCGGATCGTCTGGTGGGTCTTTCGGTGAAGAGCCTGGACGTTCTCCGGGAGATCGCGCCCGACCAGCGCCTCGCGGGCCTTCCCGAGGCCGGCCACCTCGAACGGGTGGTCGGCCACCAGGTTCCAGACGCGGTTCAGGAAGCGGTACGAGCCCTCGACCGCCGTGTCGCTCCACTCCGCGTCACGGTCCGGAGGCCCCATGAAGAGCGTGTAGAGGCGCTCCGTGTCGGCGCCGTACCTCGATATGAGCTCGTCGGGCGGCACGACGTTGCCCTTCGACTTCGACATCTTCGTGCCGTCCTTGTTGATCATCCCCTGCGAGAAGAGCCGCTCGATCGGCTCGTCGAAGCTCGTGAGCCCTAGGTCGTGGAGCACCTTCGTCATGAACCGCACGAAGATCAGGTGCCCGCAGGCGTGCTCGATGCCGCCGATGTACTGGTCGACCGGCATCCAGCGGTTGACGTCGGCGCTGACGAACGGCGCGCCCTCCTCGTTCGGCGATATGTAGCGGAGCAGGTACCAGCTCGAGTCGACGAACGTGTCGAGCGTGTCGGTCTCACGTCTCCCCTTCCCACCGCACCGCGGGCAGGGCGCGTCGAGGAACGACTCCGACGTCGTCAGCGGCGATTCGCCCTTGCCGCTGAACGTGACGTCGGTCGGGAGCACCACGGGCAGGTCCTTCTCGGGAACAGGCACGGCGCCGCACGCGTCGCAGTAGATGACGGGGATCGGCGTCCCCCAGTATCGCTGCCGCGACACGAGCCAGTCGCGAAGCCGGTAGCTCACCGCCCTCCGCCCGATGTCACCGGCCTCCATCCAGTCCGCGATCGACTCCATGGCCTTCCGGTTCGGGAGCCCGTCGAAGGCGTCGGCAGGCCGTGCTCGCGCGCGAACTCGAAGTCCCGCTGGTCGTGCGCCGGAACCGCCATCACGGCGCCCGTCCCGTACTCCATGAGGACGTAGTTCGCCACCCACAGCTGGACGTGCTCGCCGTTCACGGGGTTCACGACGTGCCTGCCCGTCCAGACGCCCTCCTTCTTGACGTCCGCGGCGCCGCGATCGATCGCCGCCTGCGCCTTGACGCGGTCGGCGAACGCCATGACCTCGTCCTCGCGCTCGGTCCCCTCGACGAGCGAGCGGACCATCGGATGCTCGGCCGCCATCACCATGTAGGTCACGCCGAAGATCGTGTCGACGCGCGTCGTGAAGCACGGCAGCGGCTCGTTGGTCTCGGCGACCGCGAAGTCGATCTCGACCGTCGAGCCCGTCGAGTCCCTCGAGCAGACGATCGGCGTAGTCGGTGACCTTGAAGAACCACTGCTCCAGGTCGCGGATCCCGACGAGCGCGTCGCAGCGCTCGCACCTCCCCCCCACCACCTGCTCGTTCGCGAGCACCGTGGCGCACGAGGGGCACCAGTTCACCGGAGCCGCCTTGCGGTACGCCAACCCATGCTCCATGAGTTTCACGAAGATCCACTGCGTCCACCGGTAGAACGAGGGCTCGTGGGACGCGAACTCGCGGTCCCAATCGTAGCCGATCCCCCAGACCCGGAACTGCTCCTTCATCTTGGCGATGTTCCCGTCGGTCCAGACCGGCGGATGAATCCCGCGCTCGATCGCCGCGTTCTCGGCGGGCAGGCCGAACGCGTCCCATCCCATCGGCGTCAGCACCGATCGCCCCGCCATCATCTCGTGGCGCGCGACGGCGTCTCCGATGATGTAGTTTCGTCCGTGCCCCACGTGGAGGTCGCCGGACGGATACGGGTACATCACCAGGCAGTAGTACTTGTTCGGAGCGTCGGTCGGACAGCGGAAGAGGCCGTCCTCCTCCCACCGTCTCTGCCACTTGGGCTCGATCTCTGTGAAGGGGTAGCGTTCCATGCTTCGTGTGACCTCACTCGATGGGCCGAGCGGTCCGGCTCTCCCGGAACACACAGAGAGGCCGGCACTGGGACAAAGGTGCCGGCCTCGAAGTCTGCGCTCGGCTGTCCCGTTAGAAACCGTAGGTGAACGCAAGGCTCGGGACGATGAGATCGTCCAGGTGCTTGCCCTGCTTGTTGTGCCCGTACCACTCCCAGGGCTCGAGTTCGAACGACCGCTCGTCGCCCATGTAGTACTCGAGGGCGAAGTCGAGCGTCCAGACGTCCTGGCGATAGCCGAACCCGAGCGTGACGACGTTCTTCTGCGACTGCGGCGCGACGAAGTCGTACGTGTCGTCCGGCACGGGATCCGGCACGTTCCTGTACCCGAGCCGGGCCGAGAGCGACCGCGAGACCCTGACGTCGAAACCGACGGCGATCTGCATCGTGTTGTCCCAGTTGAGCTCCGACGTGCCGAGCGACTCGCCGTCGACCAGGAACTCCATCTCGTCGACCGCCGACCACCGCGTGTAGTGGACGTCGCCCGTGAGCGTCGCCCCCTCGAAGAGGAAGTCGCGGTACGCGAAGCCGAGACCGGCCCAGAGAGGATACGTGAAATCGAACTCGCCGTTGATCCTCGACGTCCCCACGCCATCCAACGTCGACGTCGCCTCGAAGGAGCCGTCGTGCGTGATCGTCATCGGCGTGCGCGCCGACGCGCCGACGCTGATCTGGTTGTTCACGCGATAGAGAAGTCCGACGGTTGCGCCGTATCCCCAGCCGATGCCGTCGTTTTCGGTCTGGAAGGGATGAAGGTGCGCGGAATCGGCGAACGTCTCCTCGAGCCAGCCCCCGTTCCTCATGAGGAAGTGGCTGTAGAGCGCGTGCCCCGTCACACCGAACGAGAAGCCCGGGAAGATCTCCTGGGCGGCCGAGACCGAGACGACGTAGCCCTTGATGCGACTCTCGAAGTCCGGGGCGTCGCCCATGACGACACGGTGCCCGTTGGCGATGTCGTCGGGCGGCGTGCTGTACTCGTCGATCAGATCGTCGTAGAGCTCGTTACCGTCCCACTCGGCCCCATACTCCACGAGCGTGTAGGCCGCGACGCCGATCTTGTCGATGAAGCCTCCGTCCGAGAGGAGGAAGATCCCCGGCGCCGGGTGGTGATTTGTCTCGGACGTCGCCTGCACCAGTGCGAAAATGACGTTGCCCAGCTCCTCGGCGCCGGCCAACCAGCTCACCCCTTCTCGCGACCCAAGCTGCATGAGGTCACCCAGGCTTCCCGTCACCTCCAGCCCCTCGATCTGGGTGATCCCCTCCCCGCGGGATTCCAGTGGACCGCGCTGTAGTCGTCGGCAAGGCCGATGAACGCGCCGCCCATCGCGGACGCGCGCGTGCCGACCCCGGGAACGTAGACGCCGTTCGCGAGTGCGGGAGCCGGCCACAGGACCAGCATGACGAGACAACATACCAGGACGCTACCGAGTGAACGCATGTCGGTTTCCTCCTCGCTCCCCGTTCGGGCGCGCACCGGCGGTCCGGCCGCCCATATCCGAAAGGAGCGCCCGCAGGGCGCACCGTCCGGCAATCCGCTTTCCAACTCAATACCACGCCGGAAGATGCACCGTCAAGGGCTTTCTGGCTCCCTGGGGCTCTCGGAAGCCGCC
>JALGVU010000461.1 GCA_025774545.1 bacterium
GGGGATCACCCAGATCGAGGGGCTGGAGGTGACGGGAAGCCTGGGTGACCTCATGCAGCTTGGGTCGCGAGAAGGGGTGAGCTGGTTGGCCGGCGCCGAGGAGCTGGGCAACGTGATTTTCGCACCGGTGCAGGCGACGTCCGAGACAAATCACCACCCGGCGCCCGGGATCTTCCTTCTCTCGAACGGGGGATTCATCGACAAGGTCGGTGTCTCCGCCTACACCCTCGTCGAGTACGGGACCGAGTGGAACGGCGAGGAGCTCTACGACGATCTGGTCGACCAATACGCCACGCCGCGCGGCGACATCGCCAACGGATACCGCGCCGTCATGGGTGACGCGCCCGACTTCGAGAGCCGCATCAAGGGCTACGTCGTCTCGGTCACGGCCGCGCAGGAGATCTTCCCCGGCTTCTCGTTCGGTGTGTCGGGGCACGCGCTCTACAGCCACTTCCTTCTGAAGAACGGGGGCTGGTACGAGGAGATATTCGCCGACTCGTCACGCCTTCATCCCTTCCAGGCCGAGAACGACGGCATCGGCTGGGGATACGGCGCCACGGCCGGCATTCTCTACCGCGTGAACAACCAGATCAGCGTCGGCGCGTCTGCGCGGACGCCGATGACGATCACGCACGACGCCTCCTACCAGGTGACGTCGACCTTCGAGGACATCGAGTTCTCCAGGGTCAGCGGCGAGTTCGACTTCACGTATCCTCTCTGGGCCGGCTTCGGCTTCGCGTACCGCGACTTCCTGTTCGAGGGAGCGACGCTGACGGGCGACGTCCACTACACACAGTGGTCGGCGGTCGACGAGATGGACTTCCTGGTCGACGGTGAGTCGCTCGGTACGGGGGAGCTCAACTGGGACGATACGATGGAGATCGGAGTCGGCTTCGACATCAGGGTCTCCCGTTCGCTGTCGGCCCGATTGGGATACCGGAACGTGCCCAACCCCGCGCCGGACGAGACCTACGACTTCATCCTTCCGCAGACGCAGAAGAACGTCGTATCGCTCGGGATCGGCTACCGTCAGGACGTCTGGACCCTCGACCTCGGCCTCGAGTACTACATGGGCGACGAGCGGTCGTTCGAACTCGAGCCCTGGGAGTGGTACGGGCACAACAAGCAGGGCAAGCACGTGGACGACATCATCGTTCCGAGCCTTGCGTTCACCTACGGGTTCTAGCGGGACAGCCGAGCACAGACTCCGAGGCCGGCACCGTTGTCCCAGTGCCGGCCTCTCTGTTTATCATGGGAGAGCCGACTCCGTCGGTTCACGGAGTGAGGTCACACGAAGCATGGAACGCTACCCATTTGCTGCGATCGAACCGAAGTGGCAGAAGCGCTGGGAGGAAGACGGGCTCTTCCGATGTCCGACCGACGCGCCGAACAAGTACTACTGCCTGGTGATGTATCCGTATCCGTCCGGCGACCTCCACGTGGGGCACGGGCGGAACTACATCATCGGTGACGCGGTCGCGCGCTACGAGATGATGGCGGGCCGATCGGTGCTGACGCCGATGGGATGGGACGCGTTCGGCCTCCCCGCCGAGAATGCGGCGATCGAACGCGGGATCCATCCGCCGGTCTGGACCGACGGGAACATCGCCAAGATGAAGGAGCAGTTCCGGGTCTGGGGGATCGGCTACGATTGGGACCGCGAGTTCGCGTCCCACGAGCCGTCGTTCTATCGGTGGACGCAGTGGATCTTCGTGAAGCTCATGGAGCACGGTCTCGCGTACCGCAAGGCGGCTCCGGTGAACTGGTGCCCCTCGTGCGCCACCGTGCTCGCGAACGAGCAGGTGGTGGGGGGGAGGTGCGAGCGCTGCGACGCGCTCGTCGGGATCCGCGACCTAGAGCAGTGGTTCTTCAAGATCACCGACTACGCCGATCGCCTGCTCGAAGGGCTCGACGGGCTCGACGGCTGGCCGGAGCGCGTTCGGAGCATGCAGCGCCACTGGATCGGGCGGAGCGAGGGCGTCGAGATCGACTTCGCGGTCGCCGAGACCAACGAGCCGCTGCCGTGCTTCACGACGCGCGTCGACACGATCTTCGGC
>JALGVU010000462.1 GCA_025774545.1 bacterium
CGGTCTTCCGCTCCACGGCATATGCTACGCGTGCACATACGGCTACTTCAGCGCCGCCTACAGGGCGGCGGAGAAGCACGGCGCTCCGCTCATACTGTGGGGCACGTCGAAGGGGGAGCAGACGGTCGATGCGCGCCGCAAGATCTTCAGCGGGCTCGGACGCAAGCCTTCGAAGCTCCGGATGCTCATGAGTCCGAGCTTCTACGCCACCCAGTTCTTCTGTCTTCTCCAGCGGATGGAGTTCCGCGTGCCCCGGAACAGCCTGTTCAAGAGGTACACCCCGGTCCTCAGGAACGACAACATCAGAGAGGTCGGGATCTTCGACTACGTTCCGTGGGATCGTCAGAGAATCAAGGACGTTATCATGGGAGAGCTCGGCTGGGAGAAGCCCAGGGCGCATGTGTCGACGTGGAGGACGGACTGCAAGCTCCACCCACTCATGAACTACTACTTCTATGAGCTCTTCGGCTGCACCAAGGACTGCCTCGGCTACTGCAACATGATAGGAGCGGGGCAGCTCACGAGGGAGGAAGCGCTCGCGCAGGAAGAGGAGCTTGCTGCGAGGCGCATGGAGAACATGCGCGAGCTTCTGAGGGACGAGATAGGATTCGGATCCGAGGAAGTCGAGAGGATGCTAGTGGCGCGCTGGGCGCAAGGTCCGCGAGCTCGCCAAGTACGGCGGCTACGCCGCCTCTGCTGTGAAGGCGCGCTGTCCAGCGCGCGGGGCGGCATCTTCAGGAGGGAGCGGTCCCTTGCACGCATCACAGCTGGCCAAACCGCGAAGCTACCGACCCCGAGTATGGAGCGGTCCACCGCGGGGACGAAGGGCGACGGGGCGAGCCATGCCGCGATCGGCCGTAGGCAGAACCGGCACCCACCCCACGGAAGGACTCACCGGACCAGAACGGCCTTCACCGCGCTAGACTCCCCCTCAGCACCGAGCAGACGCACGAAGTACACCCCCGAGTTCACGTTGTGCCCTCTCGCATCACGTCCGTCCCACCGCGCATAATGCTGGCCGGGCTCCACATACCCAAGAGGCACCGTCCTTACACACCTCCCGCTCACGTCATAGATCTCCATGGTCACGTGACCCGATGCCCGGGTCTCGAAAGAGACCTCCGTGGACGGATTGAAAGGGTTGGGCGCCAGAGACAGTATCGCGAGCGTCGCGGCTCCGGCCACATCACCGTGTCCGGGTTCCTCGACGCCGGTTCCAGAGGAATCTCTCAAGCCGAGGCTGTGATAGTAGCCCCCCGCGACCGCCAGGAAATCGGCGTTCGGCGCGGGGACGTCGCACTGGCCGTAGGAATTGGCCCCCCAAGCCACGATCGTCCCGTCGGACTTAAGGCTCAGGCTGTGACCATAGCCACCCGCGACCGCCACGAAGTCCGCGTTCGGCAGGGGGACGTCGCACTGGCCAGAGATATCCCACCCCCAGGCCACGAGCGTCCCGTCGGACTTGAGGCCCAGGCTGTGACGATAGCCCGCCGCGACCGCCACGAAGTCCGCGTTCGGCAGGGGGACATCGCACTGGCTCTCGTGGTTTCGTCCCCAGGCCACGATCGTCCCGTCGGACTTGAGCGCCAGGCTGTGACCATAGCCCCCCGTGACCGCCACGAAGTCGGTGTTCGGCGAGGGGATGTTCCACTGGCCGCAGGCATTGGTCCCCCAGACCACAATCGTCCCGTCGGACCTGACGCCCAGGCTGTGAGCCTCACCCGCCGCGACCGCCACGAAGTCCGCGTTCGGCAAGGGGACGCTGCACTGGCTCTCGTCGTTTCGTCCCCAGGCCACGATCGTCCCGTCGGACTTGAGGCCCAGGCTGTGCCACCCGCCCCCCGCCACCGCAACGAAGTCGGCGTTCGGCGCGGGGACGTCGCACTGGCCCTGGTCATTGCTGCCCCAGGCCACGATCGTCCCGTCGGACTTGAGGCCCAAGCTGTGATACTCGCCCCCGGCGGCCGCGGCGAAGTCGGCGTTCGGCGCGGGGACAGCGCACTGGCCGTGGGCGTTGTCCCCCCAGGCCATGATGGGCCGGGTCCATTGACCACTTGCGACACCGGTTCCCAAGACCAGAGTGCCCAAGCAAACGAACACCCAGACTGCCAGCAACTGCTTCATGATGCTCGTCCCCTTCTCGGAGCAAGACAAGAGCCCAGTGGCCTCACCTCAGCGGAACATTGGCTGACGACTTCGTTTCAGCCGCGGCCACGTGCTCGCACGAGCCGCGCCCGACCTCATCCCTCCTCGCGCCAGCTATCGGGCCGCGTATCGGCCGCGAGCGTCAAGGGCGGGCGGAGTGTGCCGCTGCCGAAGGCAACGCTGTGAGCGGAGGCGCAAGATCTACCATGAGGATATCATGATTGACTGGAATTCACAATAGTGATCGAGGTGGCGCCCCGTAGTGGACGCTATTCGAACCGCCAGAGTGCGGTTCACGCCTGAACTAACCGCATTCGCGAGTAA
>JALGVU010000463.1 GCA_025774545.1 bacterium
CCAGTAGTCTCCGTAGGCCGGCGGCACGCCGGGGGTGCAGAGCCCACCGTCCTCGACGTCGTCCAGGAAGATCGGCGTCCCGGTGTAGTAGTCGTAGATCCTGATGTTGTCGACGTGGAACGCGCCGCCGACGGTGGTCCAAAGCCCGTCCTCGTCCGACCAATTGCTGTCCGATGTGAATCGGAATCTCGCGATCAGGGGATTATCCAGATCGTCCAAGAGGAACCCGTCGCCGACGTTCTGCCATCCGCCGGAAGAGCCGTCGTACGTTTCCAGATTCGTGTACTCACCGTTCGCCTGTGCCTGCACACGGATGATGTCGTACCCCGGCTCCGTCTCGCAGCGGTAGTCGAAGTTCAGCATCGGGGTAATCAGGGTGCCGACATCGGTGGGCGGGAGATCCAGCCGGTCGTCCCAGTTGTTCCCGTAGCCGCCATCGGGACCGTAGTCGAAGGTCCCGCAGTACCACGAGAAATCGCCGTCGCCGTAGGCCAGATACGTGTCGATGTGAAAGTGGGAGGGCGCCGCCGTCTCGTCGACGGTCGTCCACCCGTTCGTCCCACTCTCCATGTCGTCGTAGAAGATGACCTCACGCCCCGCACGAGCACGAGACCCCTCGCCCGTCTCGGCGAGCGTAGCCTCCGCGAGCGTTGCCTCCGACACGCGCGCCACGGCGGCCGTCGGAGAGAGAAGAAGGAGCGCCAACCCGAGTACAAGTGCCATCCTCGCCATGGGAAACCTCCAGGTGCGCGGGCGCGGGCGAGCACGCGGAGCCTCCCGGCTCCGTGCGGATCCTCCGCGGACCGGCCTCAGCTCGGCACCGCCGTGCCGACCTCACCGTTTGAGTAGTCTGTCATGCATGTACGATAGTTCTATTATACCACATTTTGGCAGGAAATGGCAGTCAGGAACGTGCGGGGGCGCTTGGGCCTGGACCCCGGCCGCGGGGGCCGCTCGCCGCCCGTCTTCAGGGCGTTCCACGTACAAGGGCACCCGCGCCATGCACGCGGGTGCCCAGGATCGCTCGCTTCGGCGCGAAGGCGGCCGCCTATTTGAGAAGGAGCATCTCGGCCCTCACGCCTGCGATCATCGACGAGCGTCGCCACGTGCCGGCCCGCCACGTCGTAGATACCGACCGTCACGCGGCCGCCGCCCGGCGGGACGTCGTACGAGATCGTCGTTACGGGGTTGAACGGGTTCGGCACGTTCTGATCGAGGTGGGCGCCGCGAGCCTGCTCCTCGTCCGGCACGCCGGTCGCGACGGTCGTCTCGATCGCGAACGCGAGGTCGATCGGCGAAGGGTTGAGTGGATGTCCCGGCGGATAGAGAAGCTCGTCCCAGAGCCCCACGTACGGCTCGGTTCCGCTCACCCAGACGGCCCCGCCGTTCCAGTGCTCGAACGAGGTCTTCCACCCGAAGAACGCGAGGGTGTCGGCGACGTCCGCCTGGACGTCGAGCCAGTAGACGATGGGAGCGTCGGGCATGCCGACCTGGTGGAAGGCCTCCGCGGGCGGCACGTCGAACGTGTAGATCCAGCAGGTCGAGTCCGCGCCAGGCAGGTAGAAGTCGGGCGGAGCCATCCAGCCTTCCTCGAGACTGTCGGCCCACACCGCAGCGGTGTACTCGGGGTGGAGGAACTCCCGCACCCAGAGCACGTCACCCGGCATGCTGTAGCCGGTCGCGCTCGAGTCGGCCGAGATGTCCTCGTGGATGCTCAGCGTGAAGCTCACGTCCTCGGCCGGCGGGACGAGATCCGCGAGCCAGGAGCCCCAGACGGTTATCTCGGTGATCCTCCCGGGCTGCCCGCAGAGGAAGTCGTCGGCCAGGATGAGAGGCGCGGTCGCGTTGACGTCGATGCCCTCGGGTGTAAGATCCGGAAGCTGCTCCCACTTCGCCTCGGGCGGCAGCACCTCGACCTGGTAGTCCTCGACCTCGCCGTTCAGGGCCGATCCGTCGTACGACAGGGAGGCGCTGGTGTTGAACCGGAACCGCGCGAAGGTCGTGCCGGGCACGGCCGACATGGGAACGAATGGATTCACGATGTTGAAGCCCGGAACGAGGGCGTGGTGCGAGAATATCTGGTCCCCGGGATCGTCCCAGTCGCCGTCGATGCCGAAGTCGATCCAGGCATCGAGGAAGCCCGACGTCGACACGAGCACATTGACACCTGCCGTCTGCCCCGGGATGAGCGGCGTCAGAAACGTCACGCCGTCCTCATCGTCGAGACCGGAGTTGTCGTCACCGAGCGCGTTGGGGTCCGGCTGACCGTCCGTCTCGCCGTCGACCGACGATCCCATGAAGACGCCCGGCACCGGCGTGTGGCGCGCCCCGTTCGAGGCGAAGAGCGTGGGATACGTCGGATCCGGAGCGTCGCCCCAGTCGCGAAGCTCCTCCTCCTCGATCGTGATCTCGTAGTCCTCGACCTCGCCGTCCGGAGCCGGTCCTTCGGAGGAGACCGTGCCGGACGAGCTCAGGCGGAACCTCGCGAAGGTCGCTCCGAGCGCCGCGTTCCCGGGCACGGCGAAGCTCAAGGCGTTCGGGCCGGCGTTCAGCGGCTCGAGCGTGAAGACCTGATCCCCAGGCTCGGCCCAGCTGCCGTCGGCGTCGAAATCGACCCAGGCGTCGAGGAGACCCGGCGCCCAGGCGATGACGGCCACGGAGGCGCTCTGGCCCCGGAGGATCGGACCTGGGAACGACACGCCGTCCTCGTCGTCGAGGCCGGAGCCGTCGTCGCCGAGCGCGTGCGGGTCGGACTGCCCGTCGGGCTCGGCGTCGACGCTTGCCCCGAGCTTGAAGCCGGGGACTATTACGTGGCTCGCGCCGTTGTGCACGGCCCGGGTCGGGTACGGAGCGTCCGGGGCGTCGCCCCAGTCGAGCTCCTCGGGAGGAACGACGTCGACCAACGGCAGCTGCCCCTCAGTGCTGAAGCGGAACCGCGCGAACGTGATTCCGCCGGCCGCGTCCGCGGGAACCGCGAAGTTGAGAGCGCTCGTGCCGGGGCTCAGGGAGTAGCCGAACGCGATCCGGTCGCCCGCCTCGGCCCAGCTCCCGTCTGCGCCGAAGTCGATCCAGGCGTCGAGGTCGCCCGCGACCGACGCGACGATATCGGCCGTCGCGAGCTCGCCCGGCGTGAGCGCCGTCGTGAACGTGACGCCGTCCTCGTCCGCGAGGTCCGCTGCGTCATCGCCGAGCGCAGTCGAATCAGGCTGACCATCGGTCTCGGCGTCGATGAACGCTCCAAGGTACATGCCGTCGACAACAACGTGGCTCGCGCCGTTCGAGGCGGCGAGCGTCGGGTACGTGGGATCGGGGGCATCGCCCCAGTCGGTCTCGATCGCCTCGCCTGTCACGACGAACGCTAGGTCGATCGACTCGCCGACCATGGGATGACCGGGCGGATACACGAGTTCGAACCAGGTGCCCTGGTACGGCGGCTCGCCTTGGATCCAGACCGCGTCGTCGTTCCAGTGAGCAGGCGAGGTCTTCCATCCG
>JALGVU010000140.1 GCA_025774545.1 bacterium
GCGTCCTCGAGCACGTGCTTCGCGAGCTCGGGCAGGTTCGATCTGAGATGGAAGTACCTGCCGGGCGCGATGTGGTCGGTCGAGATGTCGTCGCCGAACTTCCACGACTTGCCCCTGAGTTTCATCGACTGCTCCTCTGTTCGTGGCGGGGGAGGGCCGGTGCTTCGGTTCGCTCGAGGTGTGCCGGTCGTTCCCGTACCCTGAGCTCCCGTGCCCCCGCGGAGGCCCAGCGTCGCCGAGCTGCTCTGAGCTCACGTGGACCCGGGGCGCTGTTTCCGGCTGCCTTCCAGCACCAAAGAAGAGGGGCCCCGCGGAGACGCACGAGGCCCTGACCGGCTCCACACCGGGTGTTCCATATCAACGGAAAAGGGCCTTGACTCTTCCCCAGGTCACCGACTCGACCGCCGTCACGGGACCATCGTTGCGGTAGCAGCGCGTTTCCGAGACGCTACTACCGGCGAATCGCCCAGAGACGATCAGATCCGCGCGCCCATCGCAATTCAGGTCACGCAGGGCCGCGCCGTATGGCCGCTCCGGGCGCTCGACGCCCATCAGCAGATCGTCGTTCGGTACCCACATCGGGTTCGAGCCGGGGCCCGCGTTCTCGAAGGCGTGCATGATCGCAGGCCAGTTCGGCGCCGTGACGAGGTCGAGGTCGCCGTCCTCGTCGAGGTCCGCGAAGTTGGGGTCAGTGGAGTGGCCGAGCCAACTCAAGGGGATGTCCGAGAAGAACGTCGTGTCCTCCCGCCAGATGGGCGAGGCGGGCGTCCCGTCATTCCAGTGGACCAAGAGCGCCACTGGGTTCGTGCTTCCGGAGACGATGTCCAGGTCTCCGTCTCCGTCGAGGTCGGCCGATCCTGGGGCGCGGCTGTTGCTCCATTGGTGGTAGAAGTACGCATCGTTCCGCATCCACACCGGCGACTGCGGTGTGCCGGTGTTCTCGTAGAACAAGACTTCCCCATACCATCCACCGACGAGGATGTCGGCATCCCCGTCGTCATCGAGGTCGCACAGCTCAGGGCACGTGGCGACAAGGATGGGCAGTCCCACGCACCACTCGTCCGCGAGCGACCAGAAGGGGCCACTGCATCCCCCGTCGTTCCTGAAGCCATGCCAGTAGCCCGCGACCATCAGGTCGGGCCGACCGTCGCCGTTCAAGTCCGCCACGGTCGGGCGGGTCCCGAGGGAGGGGGGAGTCGCCCAGTTCGGCATCTCCGTCCAGGAGACCGTTGACGCGGAGGCCCCCGATCCGTGAAGAGCCAAGCACAGCAGGCATGCCGTGAAGAGCCACCTTGTCGTTGTCATACTCTCACCTCCCTCAGGCTGCTCCTTCGATTCTACCAAAGGAGGCCCCGTGCATCAATGCTGATTCCTCCTCACCGGCTCGGCCGGCATCCACTCGACCTCAATGGAGGCGCTGCACTCCGGCAGCGCGGCCGGGAGGCCCGGAACAGACGACCACGGAACCAGGATGAGAGCGGGCTCTTCCGCGCTCGCTCGAAGCGCAGCCCGCAGGACTCCTGTCACGTCCGCCGTGAGCAGGAGCCCGTCGCCTGCACGCTGGACGTCCACGAGCGCGCCCCACGACTCGTCCCACACCCCATCGCCCGACTCCCATCCCTCGTCCCAGCTCACGAGCCCTTCCGGCCATTCCCGCTCGCAGAAGAACACCTCGACGGGCGGCAGCTCACCGATCCGAGCTGCATGCGGCAACTCGACCCGGAGCGTCGCGAGCAGGATGACCGCCCTTTCAAGCTGCGGAGGTCGATCAAGCGCCAGCAGCAACCGGCACTCGCCCGCGTCTTCCGGGTTGCTCAGGACTACCCGCTCCCCGACCTGAAGCTCAAGATCGGCTGCGGAGGCCGCCCAAACACCCAGAAGCACCAGCGCCAACACGGCCGCTGTCCGAGCCGCGGTCCCGATCCTCATGGTCATACGTGCCTCCTCTCACCAACTGCACCCGGAATCGTGATGTTGGGGCCGCCGGGTCGCCCGCTACTTGAGCAGCACGAGCTTCCGCTCCTCCGTCGCCGTCCGGGCCCTCAGCCTGCAGAAGTACACGCCCGACCCGACCGACTGCCCGGCATCGTTCGTACCGTCCCAGCGCGCCTGATGCTCGCCCGCAGGCATGTCTCCCTTGAGCAGCACCCGCACCCGACGCCCCGCGACGTCGTACACCGCAAGCTCAACGGGACCGCTTTCCGCAAGCCCGAACGACACCACCGTCACGGGGTTGAAGGGGTTCGGGGAGTTCTGCGCGAGCCAGGTGCGGCCTTCCACCCTGGAGAGCGCCATCCCCCGCGACTCCCACGGGTCCTCTGTGAGATACGGCTCCCACAGGATCTGGATCCCCGTGCCGTCGAATCTCGGCGCCTCGGGATCCGCTGTTCCCCACCAGTTCCCCTGCGCACGAAGCGCCGGGCTCAGGAAGCCTTTGGCCTTGATGTTGTACGTCGCCCGGTCGTCTGAGCTGTTCATCCCGAGCGCCCCGCCGGTCGTGTCGCCAAGGTCAGGCACGTTCTGCCTCTTGGCGGCCACGTCATAGACTACCTCGAAGCCCGTCACACGGTTCCACCGCAGACTCGTTGTCGTCTTCGAGAGCCCGAAGCCGTTCCCGCACCGCTCGCCGACCAAAACCACCTCGTTGCTGTCCGCCCGGGCATCGTTGTGCTGGACCGTGGACAGCGAGATCCCAATGCAGCCCTCCCACTCTGGCATCGCCACTGTGTTCTCCACTACCTCCACGCCACTCCAGCAGTTCGAGACCGCGATTCCCTTCGGCGCGCTCTGACCTGGGGCGACCCCGCCAGTCACGGACACGGTGTTCCCCACCACTCGCGACCCCTCATCTTCGTGCAACTTGATGCCGTAGAGCGTCACGCCCGACACAGTGTTACCGATGAGAGTGACGTCACTTGCATCCGCCTCGATCCCGATCATGCCTCCGTTGATCTCGCACTCAGCCACCAGACTGCCCGCCCCGCAGTCGTCAAGATACACGCCCGCGAGGTTCGCACTGTCGAGAGTACATCCGGTGAGGGATACCGCGTTGTCTCCCAGACCCCACACGCCGATGTGGGGGTACACAACTCGCGCGCCCGCAAGCGTGCAGGCTGCCGACTCCTCGAGCGAGATCCCCAGCCAACCGCCTGTGTCGCCTGCCGGAATGCCCGAGGCCAGCACGATCGGGTTCCCCTCGCTCTCGACGCCGTGCAGGCGTCCCTCCACGATGAGCTCCACGGACGCCGTGTCACGACCTGCATGCTCGCAGTCCGATTCGGTCGCGATGTCCACCACCGTACCGGCTGCGAGCCAGAGCGTGTCCGCGGGACCCACGGTCACGTCGCCCGGCACTGTGAGGGTGCCGAACCAGCTCGCGGAGCCCGTGAGCTCGCCTGAGACCGGCTGCGCGTAGAGCCCGCTGTGGCGCGCGTCGTGCCGGTACATCGGCCACTCGAACCGGGGCTCGCTCAAGCCCCAGTACTCGAAGTTGTACAGCAACCCCGCCGACGTCGCGAACACGACCTCGTTGCTCCCGTCACGGTCCAGGTCGCAGATCGCGCCCGTCGCGTAGCTCCCCACGAACCCCGGCGGCTCGACAACGGGCTCGAGCGTGTTCCCCGTGGCGGGGAGCTTGAGGACCCAGAGCTCGTGCGAGGCCGTGGCCACGACGATCTCCGCGTCATCCCCGCCGTCGAAGTCCCCGATGAGGGGCTCACCAACAACCGACGACGGGAGCTCGATCCACCACTCGGGCTCGTCGATGTCTTGGGGCCACGACGGCCAGTCCTCATCGAAGACCGCGACCGTCGTGCCGCCCGACACCACCACCTCGAGGTCGCCGTCGCCGTCCACGTCCCCGATCACGGCGGTGCTCTCTGGCTTGAGGAGCTCGGAGTCCGACGTCGTGAGCACCGTGGCGGACTGCGCGCCGTGGATGATCAGCCGGGGTGGGGACCCCAGCATGGAGGCAAGCTCGACGTCCCCGTCGCCGTCAAGGTCTGCGGCGGCCGTGCTGATCCCCGGCAGCGTCGTGTCGGGGTCGTCGATCTCGAGTGTCCAGTACTCGCTGCTGTCGGCGTGGCAGCAGGCGATCGCGGCAGGATCGGACCCTCCCTGCCAGGCCACGAGGTCGGGGGCACGAAGCCCCAGGTTCACAACCGTCGGCGGCGCGGGGTACGGGTTCACTCCCGGCGCCCCGAGATCGTACGACCAGCGCAGCGACGGAGACTCAGGCCGCACGTCCCACGTGGCGATGCGGCCGTGCATCGCCCCGGTGGATGCCGCGTCGATGACGGCCACCTCCGCTCGCCCGTCCAGAGGGTCCGCGTCAACCAGGCACGGAGCCGATCTGAAGAACCCACCACCGGTGCGCCTCCACACCCTCCCCTCACCCCAGGGCGGCGTCGGCTCGGCGTTGAACACCATCACCGTGTCGGCCCCCAACGTGTTCGACATCCGCACCGCGACGACCTCCGCGGTACCGTCCCCGTCGACGTCGGCGACAGCGGGCGACAGCTTCGTGGGACGGCTCTGCAAGTACGAGAACGTCCAGCGCTCCTGCCCGTCGTGTCCCAGCACGCTGACATGCCCAGAGAAAGTTGCCGAACCGGTGCAGAGCACGATCTCCCCGTTGTCCGCCAGCGTGTCGAGGTTCGCCACAACGAGCGGCGAGACGTGGTCCGGGCTGTATGGCAACTCCCTCGGGAACCCTCCTCCCAGAACCCAACGTGGAACTCCACCGAGTCCCGCGGCGCGTTGTTCATCTCGCGAAGCTCGGTGATCAGTGATCCGGGATCCGCCATGACGCGCACGTAGTAGTTCCCCATCGAATCGCTCGTCGCAGGCCACACCACAGCTGCCGTGTCCGCCGACCACGCCGCCAGCCGCGGCAGCGTGTCCAACAGCGTCGCCGAAAGCAGGCCGCCGGCGTGATAGACCTCGAACGACACCACTGCGAGCGTGTCGACGGGCGTCGAGCAGGCGCTCTCGTTCCGCACCCTGGCGCTCAGCGCGATCTCTTCCCGGTAGCTCACTTCGGGCTCGATGAACACGTCCTGCTGCCCAATGACGAGATCTGGCGCACCAGCGTACCCCTGCTCATCCTCGAGCAGGAGATCCAGCGCGGGGTCGCCGAAGAACGTGAACTCGTGCATGTAGAGCCTGGCGCGCTCCACGGTCGTGTGCCCGAACGCCCGGAGCTTCGCATACGCGAGCGCGCTGCCGGGTACCGGGTCGTACTGCTCGACCAGCGCCTCCGCGAACCCTACCGCCATCCCCGCGCACGAGGTGAACGAGTTCTCCGTCGAGCCGATGAACGCGATCGTCCCCCTCGTGCCGGTCGTGTCCACGTGCTGCAGACGCTCACCGAGGCAGTCCGTGTTGCCGCTGCCCACGGGGCCGTCCTCAACCACGTTGTCCGCCCTGCCCGCCAGGCACGAGAAGGACAGGAAGACCGTGAGCTTGCCCGTGTTCTCGAGTGCCGCCGCCTGTGGCCAGTTGAACCCGTAGTTACCCAGGTTGGAGCCGTGCCCCCAGTAGAACGTCAGGAGCCGGCCGTCGTTGATGGAATCCACGCTCGCCGCGGCCAGGCTGTCGCGCTGAGCGTCGACGGCGCCCCCGAAGTCGTGGCAGTGGATGACGGAGGTGCTATACCCCGCGCGCAAGAGGATCTCGACCAGATCCGGGATCGCCTCGTGCGCGGGTCCGCTGTCTTGCATGCATCCCGAGTCGAATCCACAGGCCCCGTAACAGGAGGTGCGCCAATCCTCGGGCACCACGGGCTCGTACCCGATCGTCTTCTGCGCCTCCACCCGAAGCTCGGTCGTGTCGCCTACGGCCATCCGCCCAATGACGAGGTCGGCAACGTCGTCCGTGTCCGCCACGCACGCGTACCAGTGGTCGCTCGTGATCGTGGGCGGGATGCCCCCGATGCTGCAGGGAACCTCATGGAAGGGGACCCCGCTTTCGACGTCGAACTCGTTCGCGTCCCCCACAAGCAGCACATACCCAAGCCTGCCGTCTCCAAGATGCTCCGCGGTGCCGTCCTCGTACACCGTGTGGATGAGCTCCTTGATCCGCACGTCCAGGGAGTCCTCCGGGGAGGGCAGTCGGCTCGTCGGCATGAGCGCCACGTTCCAGCAGTCGTACTCCGACCTCTTCTGAGCCAGCCTCCCGAGCCACTTTTTCCCGACATGGGTCGTGTCGCTGCCGATCGGGCAGAGCGAGTCGTCGTAGACGACCAGGTAGTCCGCGTCGGCGCCCACGCACTCCTGCATGGTCAGACACCACGTCGTGTCCCCAGGTGCTACCCGCGTCCGCGCACTCCCGGCACCGCCCTCGTAGCCGAGCAGCACCTCCGCCGCGCCGGACAGTGGCCCAAGGTCCCGCACGCACCGCGCACTACGCGACTCGTGCTCCAGAACCACGCGGACCGTCGGGAACACCTTCAGCGTCGACGACGAAGCATCGAACTGGAACGGCCTGACCTCGACCCGGCAGAACGCCTGGTCCCGCATGTGGCCTGTGCCACTCGGGTGCTCGGAAAGCCCGGGGTAGAACCCGCCCGACTCCCCGCTGTACAGCGCCTCGTCCACCGCGAACACCTCGACAAGGAACGGGAAGCCCTCCTCGTTGTACTGCACCTCGTGGTCCGGAGCCGGCATCACCGTTATGCTGTCGACCACCACCGAGTCGAGGAACGCCACGGACGCCTCGAACCCCGAGAAGTCCGGGATCGCGACGAGCATCGGCACGCCCGGGAGATCGGGGAACCCCGTCTCACTCAGCGTGCCGTAGCCAGGGACGGCGAGGTCCGTGTACT
>JALGVU010000141.1 GCA_025774545.1 bacterium
CCTCGCCGGCCGCGGCAGATCGAACGGGCCGGGGATTGTCTGCGACCTCGCGAGCCCCGTCATCTCTCAGAACCGGATCGTCGGGAACTCGCCCGGCGGGATACGCTATCGCGATCAAGGTGAGGAGAGAACGCTCCAAGTCACGGGCAACGAGATCCGCTGGAACGCGACGACAGGATCGGGAGGCGGGATCCACATCGAATCGAGCGTCGGACCGGGCGGGAGCAACGCTGCAATCATCGGCAATCTGATTGTCGGGAACACCGCAGCCACGGGCGGCGCCATCGCCGTCCGGTGGGCGCAGGGCAACCGGGGCGTCGTGCGAGGAAACAGGATCCGCGGGAACACCGCGGCGCGGGGCGGCTTCATCGAGATCACGATCTCCTACAACGACGTGTGGAACAACGCGGGGGCGGACTACGTGGGGTGCGAACCCGGCGTCGGCGACATCTCGCACGACCCGCTCTTCGTCGGCGGCGTTCCCGCGAGCTACCGCCTCACCGAGGGCTCGCCGTGCATCGACGCCGGCGCCCCGGACGATCCCGTCGACCCCGACGGCACGCGCGCCGACATGGGCGCGCTCTACTTCCATCAGCCGACGAGCGCCACGCCGGAGCCGCCCTGGGAAATCGCTCTCTCCGTGCGTCCGAATCCCGCGCTCGGCGCGAGCGTCGTCTTCATAGAGCTGGCCCGCCGACACCAGGGGGTGGAGGTGACGATCGTGAACGCGTGCGGCCGTGTCGTGAGGCGCTTTGCTGCCGGGCCCGCGGGACCGGGCGCGATCGAGCTTCCCTGGGACGGCACGGACGAGTCCGGTCTGCCCGTCCCGTCGGGTGTCTACTTCTGTGCCGCTTCGTGCGAGGGTGCTGCCGCTCGAACGAGACTGGTCAGGCTGAGATGAAACCCGTCGATCTCAGAGGACTGACGCAGGGCGAACTCGATGAGTACGTGGCGTCGCTCGGCGAGCCGAGCTACCGCGCCGCCCAGATCGCCGCGTGGATCTTCCCGCGCGGCGTCGCCACGTTCGCGGACATGACGGACCTTCCCCTCGCGCTCCGCGAGCGGCTCGAGCGCGAGGCGACGCTCTCGAGAACCGAGACCGTGCGGCGCGAGACCTCGACGATCGACGGGACCGAGAAGCTCCTCCTGCGGTACGCGGACGGCGCCTGCATCGAGGCCGTGGTGCTCCGCGACGCGGAGCGGACGACCGGCTGCGTCTCCACTCAGATCGGCTGCAGGTTCGGGTGCAGCTTCTGCGCGACCGGCGCGATGGGATTCCAGCGGAATCTCACGGCCGGCGAGATCGTCGAGCAGATCATCGCGCTCCGAAGGAACGTCGCGCCGGAGACGCTCCACAACGTCGTGTTCATGGGGATGGGCGAGCCTCTCGACAACTACGACGCGACCCTGAAGGCGATCCGGATCGCCAACTCGGAGAGCGGCCTCGGGATCGGCGCGCGCCGGATGACGATCTCGACCGCGGGAGTCGTCCCCGGCATCCACCGACTCGCGGCCGAGGGCCTCCAGATCAACCTCGCCGTCTCCCTGAACGCCCCCTTCCAGCGCATCCGAGCCACGCTCATGCCGATCGCCGAGATCTACCCCCTGGACGACGTCCTCGAGGCGCTGGCCGGCTTCGCTCGGAGCGCGGGGCGTCTCGTCACGCTGGAATACCTGCTTCTGAGGGACATCAATGACACCCCCGAGATGGCCGCCGAACTCGCCCGCCTCACCCGCAAACTGCCTTGCAAGATCAACGTCATCTGCTATAATCATACTGAGACGGGCGCGTACGACCCCCCCTCGGACAAGACGGTCGAACGATTCCTCGCGCTTCTGCGATCGCGGTGTCCTACGGTTGTCAGGAGAGTCAGTCGGGGAAGCGATATCTCCGCCGGGTGCGGGCAGTTGTGCGTGCCCCGCAAACGGCAGAGATAGGCTGGCCCGGTTTCTGCACGGAACGTAGGTCGGCGCGGGCATCGTTCGGTGGTCGAACAGAGAATGTGAGAACATGAACCGACTGAAGATCCCTTTGTCGCTGGCAATCATCCTCGCAGTATCCGCTGCGTGCGTTTCCGCCTCCGAGTGCTTCGGTTTCTCCGACACTTCGGACGCGCAGATCGAGAACCTCATCGAGAAACTCGACGGCATCCTCCCCGCCGACTGGCGCATCGTCGAGACGGGCTTGGGCGAGATGCCGATCGGATGGACCGGTACCCGAGGCGGTCTCTACGCGATGGTCGAAGACACGCAGACGCGGTTCTTCCACCCGAGCGGGTTCCACTACTACTCGTTCTACCGCGTGTGGATCATGCCGCCCGACTGGGAGGGCGAGATGAATGAGACGCCGTACGTCTCTGACAGCTCTCCCGCCTATCTCCTCGGCGTCAGCGACGGCTGCGTCGCGTTCTACCACACGGCGGGCGGCAACATCTGGAAGCAGGGGCCCGCGCGGCTCTGCTCGGCCCTCGAGCTCTCCAGCATACGCTACTCGGATCTCGCGCGACGGATCGTCGATCTCGAGATCGAGGAGAAGCTGAAGACGAGACTCGATGAGCTCGTACCTGCCGCGGTCATCGTCCCCCAGCGAATCGTCGGACTCGCGGGCGGCGGACCGAGCCTCTATCTCGAGTACGTCTTCGGCGCGTCGGAGGACGACTCCCAGGACGACCCGCTCGCCGAGATGACCGAGGAGCTCGTGGGCAACGTCTTCACATCGCTTCCCGAGATCGAGTCCGTCTATCTTCGCCGTTGCACCGCCGACACCTACACTGATACGATCGTCCACCGGAACTAATCGATCTGGTCTCCCCCGTCGAACGTCCAGGTCGAACGCCGGGCCCGCTCGAACGCTGGGGCCACCGCGCTCGACCCAAGCGCGGAGGAACGTCATGATCTCACCCAGAACCACCACGCTCGCGGTCCTCGTGATCGCGCTCGCCTCGACCCCGCTTCTCGCGGATGAGACACCCGAGCCGTTTCTGTCCGTGAAGGCGTCCGACTTCACCGAGCTGCGCCTCGACGTGGACAGCTACATCGCGCCCGTGGGGAAGCTCTACTACACGCGCACCGACGGACTCCTCCTCTACCTCGGGGCCGAGTACCGTTCCGAGGAGCACCTGCACCCGAGGCTCCGAGCGATGGCCGGTTGGCCGTCGGCCAGGGACGACGGCTACTTCCAGATCGATGTGGAGCAGCCGTTCCACACGCAGGACAGCTTCTCGATCGGCGTCTCGTTCTACGCAAAGACCGCGTGGTCTCGCCAGGACGACGAAGAAATCGGGACGCTCGATAACAACCTGCGGGTCTTCTTCGGGCGCGAGGACTTCCGCGACTACTTCCGGCGGGAGGGCGCGACCACGTTCGCTCGGCATCGAGCGACGCCCGAGCTCACGTTCCGGCTCGAGTTCCGAAACGACCGCCTCCGGTCGCTCTCGAAGCACGAGAGCGTGTGGACGGCCTTCGGGCGCGACGAGGATTGGCGCGACAACCCGGAGCTCACGGTCGGCATCCTCGACGCGGCCCAGCCGTTCGCGGGCAAGATGAAGAGCTGGGTGGGATCGGTCGTCTACGACTCGCGGGACTACCTGGAGTACGACGGCTGGCTCACGCGCCTGTTCGGGGAGTTCTCCGGCAGCAGCACGGGTGGGGACTACAATTTCAGGAAGTACGAGTTCGACATCACGCGGCTCCTGCGTATCACGCCCACGCAGACGCTCTCGCTCATGGCTCGATGGGGCATCGCGAGTGGCACGGACTTCCCATCGCACAAGCTCTTCTACCTGGGCGGTGAGGGGAACCTGCGAGGATACGAGTACAAGGAGCAGTCCGGCAAGGGCCTCTTCTTCGGACGCGCGGAGTACGGGGTCCAGATCCGCGAGAAGCTCGAGTTCGTCTACTTCCTCGACGCGGGACAGGCCTGGTACGGCACGACCGGCTTCGACTCGGACGAAGTGAAGTACGACGTGGGCATCGGGTTCCGCATGGACGCCCCCGGGCTCGGGGACATCCGGATCGACGTGGCGCGCGGACTCGAGGAGGACGCCGACGTTCGGGTGGACTACAGACTCCTCATCCGCTAGTCTGATGAGGCCGGTGCGGGCGCGCCGTTCTTGCTTCGGTACCGCCGGCACGAGTTCCCCCGCTCCATCTCTCGGGGGACGGCCGTCTCAATCGCGCGGCAGACAACACTCGAAAACGGACATCCCGCGGCACGGCGGGACGGCGGGGGCACGTTCGCGCGCGGCGGCGCCGGGAGTGGGAAGCCGGCCGGCGATCGGCCGAGGGGCGCGACGATCGATGGGTTTCAACGGAGCGAAGCGCGGCAAAAAGGAGGAGTGACAATGAGGGTGTTTGTCATCACGGGGCTGGTGTTGGCGCTCGTCTCGGGCGGCGCCTGGGCGGACGTCTTCTCCGACGCCTGGATACGCGGAGCGAGTTCGGTGGCGGTCAACGATGACGCGACGGCGCTCTTCGTCAACCCGGCGGGACTCGGGATGTACCCCGAGCAGAACACCTACTTCTCTCTCTCGACGATTGGCGACGACGTCTCGGGCGCGTCGCTCGCGCTTCGATCGGGAGGGCTCGGGTTCGGCTTCACGAGGCAGTATCTCTGGGAGTCGGCGGGCGCTGGGGACTCAGGCGTCAGCGTCGGCGACGACGCCGTCGACACCTACATCCTCGCTCTCGGATTCGGCGAGTTCCGGAAGTGGAGCGTCGGGTTCGACTACCGGTGGCTTCGCGCGCGGTTCGGCGACGAGGAGAAGTCGGGGACGTGGGACGCCGGGTTCATGGTCCGTCCGACGGACTACCTCTCGATCGGCGGGGCCGTCCGGAACATCTCGGAGCCGGGCTTCCTCACCGACCCCGATTCCTCTTCGAGGGAGGACCACGAGGGCTCGCGGATGACGTACACGGCGGGGCTCGCGATCCGTCCCTTGGGCGACCGCCTCACCCTCATGGTCGACGCGAGTCTGCCGCGCGAGGAGGACACCGAGAACGCGGTCTGGACGGGGGGCCTCGAGGCCGAGGTCATGAACGGGCTCGTTCTCAGGGGATCGGTCCAGAGCTACCCCGTGGGCGACGATCGAGAGCAGGAAACGAGCTTCGGCCTCTGGCTCAACACGACACACCTGGGCGTGGGCGCGTCGATGCGGAGCTCCGAGGTCGCGAGCGACGACATCATGACATACGGGCTCTTCACGAGCGAGGAGCGCCTGCGCACCGCCGTCAAGTCGCAGGGTGGCGTCGCGGAGATCGGGATCGCGGGCCCCCTGTCCGACATGCGCCCGGGCTGGAGCCTCTTCGGGAAGCCGAGAAAGAGCGCGCAGGCGACGATCAGGGAGATCAGAAGGGCGGCGAAGGAGAGCTCGATCGACGTCATCCTCATCAGGATTCGTGGTCTCGGCCGGCCGTTCCTGGGCGGTCCCTCGGCCCTCGTTCAGGAGATCCGCGATGAGGTCGTTCGCGCGCGGGAGGTGCACGGGAAGAAAGTCCTCGCCTACCTCGAGCACGGTGCGGGGACACAGGAGTACTTCCTCGCCACGGCGGCCGATGAGATCGTGATGAACCAGGCGTCCGGCATCGACGGCGTCGGCAACTACGTCACCGTCATGCGGTACACCGAATCGACCGGCAAGCTCGGCATCGAATGGGACTACATGTCGGCCGGGAAGTACAAGAGCACCTTCCACTCGATCGGCGCGGACGAGCTGACCGACGAGCAGCGCGAGGAGGTGCAGTCGCTGATCGACGGCAACTACGAGGAGATCACTTCCGCGATCGCAGAGGGGCGCGGCATCTCGCGCGCTGCGGCCGAGAAGCTCGCGGACGGGCGACTCTACATGCCTCCGCAGGCGCTCGAGGCGGGGCTCGTCGACAGGATCGGGTTCTTCGAGGACGCGAAGGCGGCCGCGCTCGAGCTGGCCGACCGGGACGTTCCGGACGAGCCCGAGGACATCCCGACGACCAGCGTGTCGGGCTGGCGCGACAAGGCCTACGACTGGAACTACGGCCCGAGGATCGCGATCATCGGCGCGTACGGCTCGATCGACGTCGGCGAGGGCGGCCGGGACCCGGTGTGGGGCGGCGAGTCGATCGGCTCCGACACGCTCGTCGAGGCGCTGCGCCGCGCGCGCAAGGACCCGCGGGTCAAGGCGGTCGTCCTCCGCGTCGACAGCGGCGGCGGGAGCGGGCTCGCGTCGGAGATCATCTGGCACGAGACCGTGAAGGTCGCCGAGGAGAAGCCGTTCATCGTCTCGATGGCCGATATCGCGGGGTCGGGAGGCTACTTCATCTCGATGGTCGCAGAGAAGATCTTCGTCGAGCCCTTGACGATCACCGGCAGCATCGGGGTCGTCGGCATGAAGCCGGTCCTGGCCGAGCTGTACGACAAGATCGGAGCGACGCACGAGACGTTCAAGCGGGGCGAGCACTCGGACCAGTGGGCCGCAACGAGGCACATGACGGAGGAGGAGCTCGGCATGGCGCGGGACGCCATCGACTGGTTCTACGAGGACTTCGTCCACAAGGTGGCCGACGGGAGAGGCATGTCGTTCGAGCGGGCCATGGAGCTTGCCGAGGGAAGGGTGTACACTGGGACGCAGGCGATCGAGGTCGGGCTCGCCGACGAGTTCGGCGGCCTCTCGCAGGCGATCGACTACGCCTGTGAGGCGATCGGCGTCGAGCGAGAGGATGCGACGATCGTCCACTACCGCGAGGGCGCTTCGTGGGTCGACGACTTCCTCTCGAAGGCGACGTCGCGCCTCGGGCTCTACCGGCTTCTCGACATCGGAGAGGGCGG
>JALGVU010000142.1 GCA_025774545.1 bacterium
CCGGTGAAGGCGCAGTCCGTGATCGTGGGCGATGAGTGGTCGCCGTGAACCGCCCCCCCGTTCGCCGCCGCGCAGGCAGAGAACGCGCAGCCGGTGACCGTGGGCGAGGAAAAGCGGCAGCTCATCCCGCCGCCGTAGAGGGCACCGTTCCCCGTGAACGTGCAATCGGTGATCGAGGGTGAGGAATCTTCGTAGCAGTGCAGCCCGCCGCCCCCATGGTCCGCGGTGTTGCCTGAGAAGGAGCAGTCGGTGATCGTGGGGGAGGAGAGGCGACAACTTATCCCGCCACCTCCCTCGTCGAAGCCGCCCGCGCTGTTGCCGGAGAAGTCGCAGCCCCTGATCGTCGGTGAAGCCTGAACGCAGCAGATCCCCCCGCCGCCCTCGGCGGCAGCGCAACCTGAGAACGTGCAGCTCGCCACGGTCGGCGAGGACTGATCGCAGTAGATCCCGCCGCCCATCTCTGCGGTGCCGTTCAGAACCGTGAAGCCCTCGACCAGCGACGTGGCGTCCTGGCCGCCGTGGAAGTGGATCCCGCGGTCCTGGTGCTCGCAGTCGATCGTTGTCTCGAGAGCGCCGGCTTCCGAACGGAGCGTCAAGTTCTTCATCCCGAAGTCGAGGCCGCGATTGAGCTCACCCACGTAGGTGCCGGGCGCCACGAGAACCGTGTCGCCCACGCCGGCCGCAGCGATGCCTTCCTGGATCGTCGGCTGGCCGTCGGGGACATGGATGATGCCCCCTGACGCGTGGGTCCAGGGGACGAGGAGGAGCGACAGAAGCCACGCGAGAGTGAGTCTGCTCATGACGACCTCCTTGGCGCGCGGCCGCGGTCGGTACGTGGCAGGAGAGGCGCGGGACAAGGACGCCTCAGGGCGATCGATGGGCGAAGTACCTCAGACTATCACATTCATGACTGATAGTCTACCTTGCGTCGGGTCGAGCCGGCGGCAGTGCGACTGGCCGGGGCCCTAGCGGCAGACGAGGCGTCGGTGAGGCGGCGAGTAGAGATCCACGCGGTCGACGGGTGTCTCGTGGCTGGCCCACGTGCTCAGTGCCACCTCGCCCCGCGCTTCATGGACATCCTGCGCAGTGGTAAAGCTGTGTGGGGAGCCGTGCGAGAAATTGGTTGCGCCTCACTCAGATTCCTGTCATAATCCTCGTCGTCGTGGCGTTCAGATGTGGGAACAGCAGTCTGGCCGACGTCGCGCTGCTGAGGATGACGCCTTCGGTCGGCCTCCTGTGGTCTCTCCGGGCCGAGCCGCGCTGCCCCCTCTGGGACGCTGCCCGTTCCCGCCTGTCGATGTTCACGGAAAGGAGGCTACATGAACCCACGAGATGGACGCGGCCCTCGAGCCCTTTTCGAGGACGCGTGGCTCGCGTCGACGCGAGGCGGATCCTGTGACGCATGGGAGGATGCGCCTCACTGACAGACACGCCTCATCCCAAGGAGAGACAGATGGGACGCACCGCGATAGCATTGGCCGTCGTGTGCCTGCTCGTGGCACCGGCTGCTCTGGCCCAGGGGGTGTACTGCGACGACATGGAGACGGGCGGTCTCTGGACGTTCTGGCACTGGGTCCTCGACTACGATGGGATCTGGTACGCGCGGTACACGGACGTTGATTCCCATTCGGCGACGCACTCGATCGAGACCTCGCTTCACGGCGGAGGCGCTGTGGGACGTGACTCGGACAGGGCGGTCGCGTCACGGATCTTCACGCTCGGCGGCGGCGACCCGGTCTGCACTGTGAGCGTGTGGTACAGCTCAATGGAGTTCACATCAACTGGGCTCCTGGACGGAGTCTGCTACCTCAGGGTGATCGCCCTGGACGCGGCGCAGGAGGTGCTTGCCGGCAAGGGGTACATCGTCCTGGCCTTCGACGACAACAGCGACGAGTATTGGGAGCATAACCCCAGCTACATCTACCAGGAAGAGCGTCCGGAGGAGTACGAGGAGGGCGCACCCTACTACTGCCGCTCGCCGAGCGACGGGAGCATCCTCCCACCAGAGGGTTGGTGGTACAAGCTCGAGGTTCACCCAGACACGGATCTCGTTGTTGATTGGGAGGACGTCGAGTACCTCGAAGTGGAGCTGGTAACACTCGGATGCTTCATGCACCTGGACGACGTCGGCATGCTCTGGGACGATCTCTGCTACACAGTCGACACGTGTCCAGTACAGCAGTCGAGCTGGGGAGGCATCAAGGCCCTGTTCCAGTAGCGCGTGGGTTTGCCGTGCGACAGATCGCTGGCTTCTACGAGGGGCGACCCGCAAGAAACCCATCCCTACTGGGATGGGTTTCTTGCCGTGCCGGATGCTCCGCGGGCGCTCGAGGCCTCGTGTATGGGCTGGTCTGTGTTGCGGGGGCAAGCGGCAAGCTCGGGGAGGATTCGCGATCAGGACACCTGTCCGGGGTCCGTTGGCGGCCTGAAACGCCAGGTGGGCTTCAGCCGGCAGCCACGATGTGAGGGGGAACCTGATTCGCGCGTGCTGCCTGTGCCCTCTGATCATCAGCGCTGCGAGCGTGTTCCATAGGAGCACGCTCTGAGACACCACCCCGGGGAGCCACTCATTCCAGCATCCAAACCCGAATCGCTGGCGCGCTTGACGGAGCCCCGATGGTCACCCCGCCGGGGCTCGCGACCTTCCCGCTAGTCCCAGCAAAGGTGCTCGCCGGCCAATCGCAGCGCGACTCTCCGTTCCGGAGGCGTTGGCCCCACCTCCCGAGGCGCTAGCCCCGAATGGCGCGTCTCGGTGCCGAGACTCTCTGACTCTCTGTTCTCCGCCGGTGATGTGGTTGACGCACCGACTCGCCTGACACGCGGGATGCTGACCCGGTCGGAATCGCTGCACGGCATCTTGGACGAGAGCGCTCCGCACGCGGACCGCCCAGCGCCACTCGTGGCACCGAGGGCTCGCCGATCGTGTCGACCATGCCGCGGAGCGTGGGCCCTCTACCCCTCCAGCCCCAGCTCCCGCTTGATCAGGCCGACGTCGAACCTCTGTCCCTCGGGCTGTCGGGCCTCGATGTTCTCAATCTCCTTGAGCAGCAAGTCGACCTTCTCTCGACCCGACTTCGTTCGCACGGCCGCTCGGGGCGTCTCGCCGTCGAGCGCTGGAAGCGTCTCATCGGCCCAGTCGGCGTAGTGCTTCGCCTTCATCTCGAGGATGATCCGATTCATCTCGCCCGACGGAGGATGTGGCGGCGAAGGCGCCACCGCCGCGCGGTCTTCTTTTCGCAGGGAGGCTACCGGGTCGGAGTGCTCTCGGGCGCGATGGCGGATCAGCGGTCCGAGCAACGTCTCCAGGAGCTTTCGCATCGAGTCCGCCCGTTCCAGGGAGTTGCTCTCCATCCGGAGCGTGTTGCCGGAGATCCTGGCCGCCCCGGTGATCGTGTTTTCCCAGCTCCGGTGTGCTCGATTGCCCGGCCGGCTGAACACATAGACCTGTTCAGGACCGTCGGCTTCGGGCGGATGTTCTACCTCCTCGGCGGCCGCCAGGCGGCGCTGGATCTCCGGCAGATCGGCGGGATCGAACACGAAGTGATCGACCGTGAGCAGCAGGGGATCCCCGTCGGTGTTCTCCAGCACCGGGGGACGACGGGCCCGGATGTCGGCCTCCTCGAGGGCCTCCTCCCAACGGGCGATCAGGTAGCGGCCGATCGCCTCTCCCCGCATGCGTTCGACAGGAATGCTGCTCTTGCGCCGCAATCGGCCGTGGGCCCGCTGGACCACGACCGCCGCGTCCCGGGGAGGGAGAGACCGGGGATAGAGGCCGCAGAGCACCGAGGCTCCCTGGTGGTCGACCACGCGCGCCAGCACGGTATCCCGGCTCACGAGCGACCTCGAAGCAGTCGTCTCCAGCACCGTACGGGTCTCGTCCGTGAGGAGGTCCTTCAGGGTCAGGCTCCTGCCGGGCTCGACATCGAGCACTTCCCACACCGAGAGCCACGCGGCACGCTGTGCCTGCAGCCAGGCGAGCTCGGTTTCGCCAAGGCGGCCTGCGTGGTCCTCGAGGAACCACTCCACGACCGGCTTCCCGTCGAAGAGGTGATGATAGAACGTCCATGGACCGAGAAGCTCTTCAGACGCCGTCCGGTCACGAAACGCGCCGGCAGCGACGTCCATCCAGTCTGAGCCGAAGCGGCCGCGCGCATGCCCGTCCATCCGGACCGCGAGTTTCCGGTCCAGGTCGTGGCTGGCGGCAGGAGCGATCTCGCCGTCCGGGGAAGCGGAGTGCCCGCCTGCCTCCGTTCCCGCAACCCTCTCGCGTGCCAGGCAGCAGTGCTTGTACTTCTTCCCGCTTCCGCAGGGACACGGCCGATTGCGCCCGACCTTGGCCGCCTTCGAGGTTCCTTGCCCGCCCGTCGATGGAGAGCGATGGTCTGCGACGTTCCGTGGACGACGAGGCGTGTTGACCTCGAACAGCTCCCCGGCTTCATACGGCACGGTGAAACGCACCTCGAGATCATCGTGGTCGAAGTACGACTCGCAGATGGGTTCATCGATGGAATCTCGTTTGAAGAGCTCGCCGTGCTTGACGAGAAGGGCGGCCAGAGACACCGCACAGGCGGAAACGACGCGGACGTCGCGTTCGACAAGCGGTCGCAGGACGGCGTCGCGGTCGCGGTGCTGCACCACGGGATAGACCCCGGGATCGCCGACGGGCCACCCGTGCTCCAGAGCTTCGCGATGCATGGAGGCCGGCAGGTCGGACGCTGCTTCGTAGTTCAGAGAAAGGAAGGTGCTCCCCAGGTCGATCGGCGCTCCGGGCGGGGGCGGCGCGTCGGCCACTTCGAGAAACCGCTCGAACCCCTCGAGCGAGGGGAAGAGAATCAGGCCGAGATCCTGACCGAGGGCGCCGATGATCGAGAGGCACGTCCCTTCGACGCCGTACGCGGGGATGTCGACGCGCAGAACCTGGCTGTCTCCGATGACCTTCCAGGGGGCAGCGTGGTACAGGATCTTGGCGGAGTGGAAGAGCGTCTCGATCGCTTCGATTCCGACCCGACCATCTTCGAAGTAGCTCGGTTCGTCGTGACGAAGGGGCCCTGCGGTGACGTCCTCCTCCGCGGCCTCGGACATGAGTTTGAGCACTTGGTCCAGCTCGGGTGTCGGCGCCTCCACGATCCGAACATCCGGAAGGACCTGTCGCACCTCCGCGGCCAGGCGCGCGCCGGCCACCCGTACGGTGCCCGGCCGTCGCGGCGGACCGATGAGGGGTGATTCCATGGCCTCGAGCAGCGTCGCACCCAATGGCGTCGGTGCCTCGCCAGGCTTGCTCAGCTGGAAAAAGACGACGACGAGCTCGGGCGACTCCAGCCAGAGGGTCAGCTCCGGCCGGTACGGTGTGCCCTCGGTGACATAGAACGGAGGAAGCACACGGCCGCCGACCCACTCCGGACCGTTCGTCTCGAAGCGACCACGTCGCCCTGGGCGATTCCTGTGCTCGTTGATGCTCATGGCTGAGATTCTACCGGCGTTCATCGGGCGAGTCAATCTCGCACGCGTCGTTCCCGGCGCGCGGGCGCCTGCCGCGAACGGACGGCGCGGACCTGCTTCACCCCGTTCCTGGGTTTCCACCCCATGCTTCAGCCCAAACAACCGCAAAAAGAGAGCTGGACTTCCTGGCGAACCCGAGCCCTCATGACGGGAGGCGTTGACGAACCGATACACACATCCTTCGGGAGGGGAGGAACGACCCTGGGCACTCAACGGCAGGTCGAAAAGCTGAGAGACATGACTGCCGCCGAGCTTCGAGAGAAGTACCAGGAGGCCTTCGGGGAAGAGACCCGGTCGCGGAACAAGCACGGTGCCTTGCTCTGCGGTCTGCTCTGGTGCGCTTCGTGCGGAGCTCGGATGACAACCACCTATTGAGGGCTTGGTCGACCGGGGCGAGGTCCGGTACCCCGCTGACCTGGCGCGGCTCGGCGGGGTGACGCGGGCGGATCCTGCGATTCCGTATGCAGAGCAGAATCTCCCGCGGCCCCTTCCGCACGCGGGACCGCATGTCGGAGGGTGCCCTACGCCGCAAGGGCCTGCAAGCGAGTTTGCAGAAGGGGACGTGTGATGTCCCCTTGTGCTTAGGTGCTTACAGGGTGCCGGCCAGGAGGGCTTCCTGAGCTGCCCTGGCGATCACCGAGCAGGTACATCGCCCCGCTGCGAAGCGCGCGCGGACGCGCTGGTCCCGAACGAGCCGGCCTCACACGAGGCGGTCTCACCTGTGCCTCATACTCTCCAGCCGGCCGCCCACGCCAATCGAGCCATCTGAACGTCGTCCGGATCGATCACTTGACCCCGTTCGTCGGCGAGCCACCACCACCATCCTTCCTTCCAGGGACGCGCCCGCCGGGCCCGAGACCAGGGGTCCGACCATTCCGGCGCCTCACCGACCACGACCTCGAGCGGGTGACCGAGGTCGTGAGCCCGCTGTAGAAGGTCGTGAATGGACGGTTCGTCGCGATGGACCCACGGAGCCGGGATCATCTCGTCGATGGAGCGCCAGCGGAGCCGGACTGCCTTGTGAAGGCGTCCGTACTGGTAGAGCGCGAAGAGGGACCTGGCGTCGGCCTCGAGCCGAAGGCGCAGCTTCGAGAGCTCCCCCCGGCGCAGGTATCCGCGCAGCACCTTCTCGTCGGCGAAGGGGCGGCTGATGCCGCACGAGCCCCGGGCCAGGAGACTCATCGTGATCCTGAGCGTCCGACCTTGTATGCTGAGCTGCTTCGTCTTCTGAGGCGGTCCCAGCTCCCCGAGACGACGCTCCCCCGGATCGATGTCCAGGCTTCGCAAGACCGCTCGCACGT
>JALGVU010000464.1 GCA_025774545.1 bacterium
GACTCGTGTGGGCCGTGCAAGGCGATGTCGCCGATCCTCGATGAGATGCGGGAGACGTTCGACGGGCAGTTCGCGGTCGAGTTCATCGACGTGCGGAAGGACAGGGACGCGGTCACCACGTACGGCGTCAAGCTGATCCCGACACAGGTCTTCCTCGACGCCGACGGCAACGAGCTCTTCCGGCACGAGGGGTTCTTCTCGCGCGAGGACATTCTCGCGACGTGGCGGGAGCACGGTTACGAGTTCGAGGGGTAGCGAGTCGTCTGGGCTCCCTGGGCGACGGTTCCCCGTAACTTGTCGCGGCTCCCCGCGACTCCCGGCGACGGACGCACGGCTCTCAAGGAGGAATCGAGTCGACAATGAGTGAGCTCTTCACAGCGCTCTCGCACGCGGTCGAAGGCGCGCCGCACGTTGCGATTCTGGCCGCCCTCGCCTGGGGCGTCCTGAGTATCGTCCTGAGCCCGTGCCACCTGGCGAGCATTCCTCTCATCGTCGCGTTCATCAACGGCCAGGGCCGGATGACGACGCGACGCGCGTTCTTCATCTCGACGCTCTTCTCCGTCGGCATTCTCGTCACGATCGCGGGCCTCGGTGCTGTGACAGCAGCGGCGGGACGGATGCTCGGCGACGTCGGGCGGTGGGGGAACTACGCGGTCGCGGGCATCTTCTTCGTCGTCGGCCTTCATCTTCTGGGTTTGATCCCGATGCCGTGGTCCGGACCCGGCAGCGTCGGCATGCGGTGGAAGGGGCCCGCCGCGGCGTTCGTCCTCGGCCTCGTCTTCGGGATCGCGCTCGGCCCGTGCACCTTCGCGTACATGGCGCCGATGCTCGGCGTGGCGTTTGGCGTCGGCGCGACGAGCGCGGCCTACGGCGCGCTCCTGATTCTCGCGTACGGCGTCGGCCACTGCTCGGTGATCGCGCTCGCGGGGACGTTCACCGAGGTCGTTCAGCGCTATCTCAACTGGAACGAGCGGTCGCGCGGCGCGGTCGTTCTGAGGGGAATCTGCGGCGTGCTCGTGATCCTCGCAGGTGTCTACCTGATTATCATCGCGCACTGATCCGTCGCGTCGCGACCGAATCGGAGGAACGACATGAAGAAAGTTCAGGTCCTGGGCACCTGCTGCCCGAAGTGCAAGAAGCTCGCTGAGAACGCGGAGGCGGCCGTCCGGGAGCTCGGCGAGGGCTATGAGGTCCTGAAGATCACCGACATCAAGGACATCATGGCCTTCGGCGTCATGACGACGCCCGGGCTCGCCGTCGACGGTGAGGTGAAGGTGACGGGGAAGGTCCTGTCGGTCGAGGAGATCAAGAAGCTCCTGGCCTAGCTGTCACCGGAGAGGAGCGGCTTGGCGACGAAGGCGTGCGTCACGAAGGAGGCGAAGGGGCTCGGGTTCTTCGAGCGCTACCTGACGCTCTGGGTCGCGCTCTGCATTCTGGCAGGGATAGGGCTCGGGAGGATCGCGCCCGGGACCGCGAAGTTCCTCGACGGGCTCTCGATCACGGTGAACGGTGCGCCGGTCGTCTCGATCCCGATCGCGATCTGCCTCTTCTTCATGATGTACCCCATCATGGTGAAGATCGACTTCGCCGAGGTCCTCAAGGCCGGGCGAAACGCGAAGCCGGTCGGGCTCACCCTCGTTCTGAACTGGGCGATCAAGCCGTTCACGATGTACGCGATCTCGGTCTTCTTCCTGGGCGTCCTCTTCCTCAAGTTCATAGGTCCTGACGCGGTCGACCTCGTGAAGATGCCTCTGGGGCTCAACCTCGACGTCGGCGCCGTCTACGGCGCCGGCCGCATCGTCATGCACGACGGGCTCAAGATGCTCGAGGTTCCGCTCTGGCGAAGCTACCTCGCCGGGTGCATCCTCCTCGGGATCGCGCCCTGCACGGCGATGGTGCTCGTGTGGGGCTACCTCGCGAAGGGGAACGACGGGCACACGCTCGTCATGGTCGCGATCAACTCGCTCACGATGCTCGTGCTCTACGGGCTGCTCGGCGGGTACCTGCTCGGCGTCGGACGCCTTCCGGTGCCGTG
>JALGVU010000465.1 GCA_025774545.1 bacterium
AGATCGTCCATCTGGGCACCGGAGACGTTCTCACCGTTCCGTCGCCGTACACGACGATCCAGGAGGCGGTCGACGCGGCGTCGCCGCTCGACACGGTGCACGTGGGGCCGGGGATCTACGACGAGAACGTCGTCCTCAAGGACGCGGTCTCCGTCGTGGCCACGGACGGCCCGGCGGCCACGACGATCCGGTCGGGGGCGGGCACCGTCGTGACCGCCGAGTGTCTCATCGAGCTGACGAGGTTCGAGGGTTTCACGGTCGACGGCCTCGGAACAGCGCAGACCGGCTTCCTCTCCTCGACGTCGTACGTCAGGGTCGAGGGCTGCGAGTTCCGGAACGCGCTGGCTGGAGCGACGGTGCAGAACGGCGGGGCGCCGCTCCTCTCGGGCAACCTCTTCTCCGGGAACCAGAGCGGAGTCGTGTGTACCGACTCCGCGGTTCCCCTCCTCTCGGGGAACACGTTCGACGGGAACGCGATGGCGGCGATCTTCACGAGCGCGGAACCCGGGCCCGAAATCGGTGGCACACTCGCCGACGCGAACGACTTCGTGAACCGCGGGGCGTTCCAGGTGATCAACTCCTCGCAGTCGCAGCTCAGGGCCGAGCGCAACTACTGGGGAGACCTCTGCGTAGACCCAGCCTGGTTCACCGGGCCGGTCGACTACGTCCCGTGGACGGACTCCGATCACACTGGGACGTACACGGAGTGTCTGGTCGCGGCACCCGAGGGTGCCGCGGGGACGCCGTACGCGACCCTGAACTACCCGAACCCATTCAACCCGTCGACGACGATCCGGTATTCGATCCCGTCGCCCGGTGAGTACGTGCGACTCGTCATATACGATCTCGCCGGTCGAAGCGTTCGGACGCTCGTGGACGAAACACAGCGCGCCGGCGACCACCTCGCGGTGTGGCGGGGCCGTGACGATGCGGGCCGCGAACTCGGCTCGGGTGTGTACCTCTACCGTCTCCAGATCGGCGACTACCGAGTCGAACGGAAGATGGTCATGTTGAGGTGACCGGCTCGCGTCGACGAGAGCCCGCGGTGCCCGCCGGGGAACGAACGAACCCGACCACACCCAGACAGGCGTCCGGTGCGTCGGCCGCGGGGGAACGTCTCGAGTCTCCCCCTCACCTCGATCTGCCTCGAACACCTGCTGCCTGGATGACCATCACCGCTCTTCTTGACTATTACTCAACAGTCTGGTATGATCCCGCCAGCTACAGCCCGTAGTGGAATCCTGAGCGAGCATCGAGAGAGAGGCTGCTCCTCGCGCGGAAGGACGCGTGAGGAGACGAACGTGTCGGTTTCCGGAGAGCCGGGCCCGTTTGGCTCCCGGCCGAAAGGAGGCGGAGACATGGTGTGGCGAGCGCTGGTCACAGCGATGGTCTTCCTCGTCTGTTTCGGAGGTTCGGCGGCCGCGCCGATCGCGCGCGGCGAGAGCGTCGATGAGAACAGAGCGGCCGAATGGGAAGCGGATCTCCCCTCCCCCGACCTCGCGACCGATCGAGTCGGACTGGCGACACCCGACGGTGCCCCGACGGAGCGCACAACGACGTGGTACGTCGACTGCACGAACACGAGCGGGACCGAGGACGGTTCAGAGGAGTATCCGTTCAACACGATCCAGGAGGGCGTCGACGCGGTCTCCGAAGGCGACACGGTGCTCGTCGCGCCGTGCACGTACACTGGGCCCGGGAACCAGGACATCTCCATCGGTCCGGCCAACATCACGCTGAGATCGACGGACGGTCCGGAGAACACGATCATCGATTGCGAGGGCAGCTCGTCCGATCCTCACCGGGGATTTCAGTTGCAGGACGAGCTCTGGGACAGCTTCTTGGCCGGTTTCACCATCACGAGCGGCTACGCGCTGGGGGACGGCGGCGGCATACGCTCGTCGAACTACGCCGGACCGCGGATCAGGAACATGGTGCTGGTCGGCAACCACGCGACCTCGGAGGGAGGCGGGCTCTACGGTACTGCCCGAATCGCGAATTCCGAGTTCGTGGGAAACTC
>JALGVU010000143.1 GCA_025774545.1 bacterium
CTACGATCCGACCACGGAGACGCTGACCTACATCCCGACCGACGGCGTCTCGACGCCGGTCAGCTTCTACGTCTACGACCCGACGACCGATCACGAGATCGAGATTCTCCTCGATGGGCTCCTGGGCGACGTCCTCCCGCAGGGTGAGGCAACGAAGCTCAGGCTCCGCGTGGCCGAGGTTCCGGTCGACCTTCCGGCCGGCACCTACAGGACCGACCATCCGGGGACGTGGGTCCCCGGCGACGGCACCATCCCGATCACGGCGAGGGGTCTCGCCACGGGTCTCGGATGGGCGCCTTCTGAGTCTGGCCCCGCGGTCGTCTACAACGAGGATGAGCCCACGCTGGCCATGCTGATGGACTACTTCCATCTGACGGTCAACGTGGCTCCGATCACGTCGGTCGTGTGGGACGAGCTGTCGCTCGCGATGGACGGCGATCCGGGCGACCAGATCTGCTCGACGGCGACGGTGAACAACACCGGGAACTCGCAGGCCGATGACGTCTACTTCGAGTCGTCCAACTTCATCGGTGCGACCTACGGCGGATTCCTGCCGTCGACGATCGTCGACTTCGATCCGAACGGGCTCAACATTCCGCTCGGCGAGTCGGCAACGGTCGACCTCTGCACGACGCTGCCGCTCGACGCCAGGGCCGACACGTACCACGGTACGTTCTCGGTCTTCGCCGGCGGCGGCACGCTGTTCGACGAGCTGCCGGTCGCGATCACGGTGAACGCGGTCCACGGTATGGACATCGCGGACAACGCTCTGAACGTGATCGGGAACCTGATGGCACTCCCGCTTCGATGCTTCCGTCACGGGCCTGCCTGCCGGCGTCACGCCGCAGGTGATCATGCCGTGGACCGAGATCGACTGGAACGGCCACGAGATCGCGACGGTCCAGCTCAACTGGATCGACACGAGCCTCGAGGCCGGCACGTACGACGACGCCGTGGTTGAGATCACGGCAGAGGGCGGACTGGTCGACGACAGCTTCCAGCTGACCGTCACCATTCCCGAGATGTTCGCGGCCGAGTTCAACGTCGCGCTCTCCGATGTCGACGTGACGGAGGAGGACGGCGTCTACGAGGCGACGGTCACGGTCGACAACACCGGCAACGCGGACATCACCGAGGGCATCACGTTCGTCATGGAGGATCTGCTCGGTGGGACCGGGTCGGTGATTCCTGCCGCGAACGTGGTCGTCGATCCTCCGACGGCGGGGATCGGCTACGGCGACTACGCGGAGTTCGATCTCAACATCACCGTGCCGGAGGGGCTCCTCGGCCAGGTGTACACGGGCACGCTGAGCCTCTACCATGACGGCGTCTTCCAGGACGACATCGACGTCACGGTCACGGTCGAGCGCGGTGACGAGATCTCGGTCTGGCCGAACCCGGCCCGTCTGAGCGAGGGCGTCGACGGCATCACGATCTCCCTGAACGGCGGCGGCGACGGCGTGTCGGTGAACGTCTACGACATGTTCGGCGCGCTGGTTGCGGAGCTCGCGTCCGGGGCTCGTGACACGGACATTCAGTGGGAGCTCACCAACGACGACGGCACGACCGTGGCGACGGGTATGTACATCGTCACGATCGACACCGGCGACGAGGTGGTTACGCGGAAGATCATGGTCATCAAGTAGGACACCATTCTTGCGAGGGGTGGGGGTCCTGAAGGGCCCCCACTCCCCGGGAAGCAAGGAGGTCGGAACATGATGAGAAAGATCGGTCTTCCCGCTCTCGTCCTGGTCGTCGCGATGCTCGTGGCGGGCGTCGCTTGGGCCGGAGAGGGTACGGCGGGGGCCAGCTACCTGGACGTCTTCGGGATCGGAGTGGGGGCGGGCCCAGCGGCCCTGGGCGCCTACACGGGCGCGCCGGGTGACGTCTGGAGCCTGACCTACAATCCGGCCGGGCTCGCGAACATCTCGCGGATCGGTCTCGGCGTCAGCCAGATCCAGTGGTTCGAGGACACGTCCTACAGCTACCTGGGCGTCGGTTTCCCCAGGGGAGAGGGCGGCTTGGCGCTCGGGCTCTCGTACTTCGATCTCGGCTCCGTGTCGGTCTTCGACGGCTTGGGCACTGACATGAACGAGACGGCGTCGGCCTACAACTTCGGTTTCGTCGGCGGCTACGGCTTCGACGTCCCGAACGTCTGCGGGCTGTCGGGCGGCATCTCCGGACACCTCATCCAGGGCAACTACGATGAGGAGTCGGCGACCGCCATCGGCGTGAACCTCGGTGTGCTCTACGGTCTGATGGACGAGCAGGTTCACGTGGGCGCGGCCGTCAGGAACCTGGGCACGAAGTTCAAGTTCGATGAGGACGAGGACGAGCAGACGATGACGTTCGCGGGCGGCGTCACGTACACGACGCTGCCGGAGCAGATTCCGAACGTCGAAGTCATGGTCGCTGCGGACGTCGTTCTTCCGCAGGAGCAGGACATGCAGTTCGGCGGTGGTGGAGAGGTCTGGATCTACGACACGCTGGCGCTTCGCGCGGGCTACAAGACGGGGGCGGAGTTCGGCAACTTCGCTTACGGCGCGGGCTTCCGGTACAGCGACTTCCAGCTCGACTACACCTATGCTGACTACGAGGATCTCGAGGCCACGCACAGGATCTCTCTGACGATGGCCTTCGGGGACTAGGGTGGATCCTGAAGATCCGTCAGACGTGAAGATCGAGGGGGGCGCCGGTGTTTTCCGGTGCCCCCTTTTTCGACCCGGAACGCGGCCGTTCATCTCCTCGGCCGTCCACGTCCGAGGCCGTCCACCTCCGCGGCCGTTCACCTTCGACCGGAGCTCCGTCCTCCATGACCGCCGAATCGCGCAGCGCGTGGAGAGGTGCCGTCGTCCTGATCGCCGCCGGCGTGGCCCTGAGGCTCCTCCTGCTCTACTGGGCCCGCGGGACGATGGTCGACGACGCCTACATCACGACGCGCTACTCCCTGAACCTCGTCGAGGGCCTGGGGCTCGTCTACAATGAGGGGGTGCGGGCGCTCGGCGTCACGACGCCGCTCTACGCGTTCTGGGCCGCGGCGCTCCTTCTCGTCGTGCCGGCGGCGCACATCGGCTACGCGTTAGGCCTCGCGAACATCGCGGCGTTCGCGCTCGCGGCGCTCGGGCTTCTGAGGCTCGCGGACGAGGTCGGTGGGAGGACGATGGCCCTCGTCGTGCTCGTCCTGGCGCTCTATCTTCCGTTCGTGGACAACTCGACGATCGGCATGGAGACCCCGCTCTTCCTTCTGGGGATCGCGTGGTCGCTGGTGCTCTTCAGACAGCGCAGGTTCGCGTGGGTCTCGCTCCTTGCGGGGCTCCTGATCCTCGTGCGGCCCGAGGGAGTGCTCTGGGCGCTCTCCCTCGGGCTCGTGCTGGCGGTGAGGCGCGAACGCCCGTCCCCGCGGGATCTCCTCCCCGGAGTCGCCGTCCTCGTCGCCTGGGTCGCCTTCTCGGTGCCGTACTACGGCTCGCCGATCCCGCAGTCGCTCACGGCGAAGACCGGCTGGGTCGTCCCCGCCGCGGCGGAGTCGGCTCTCGGGAGGATCACGACGACGTTCGCGTCGCTCGCGCTCCTCGAGCTCCCGCCGCGCCTGGCGGGCACCGCCGTGGGACAGGTGGCCTGGTGGGCGATCGCCGTCGCGACGGCCGCTCTCTTCGTGATCGGCGCGCGGGTCCTCTATCGGAGGCGGAGCGTCCTCCTGAGCTTCCCGGTGCTCTTCCTTCTCTACATGGTCTTCTATCTGGTGGGAAGGGGGAGGGTCGACTTCAGCTGGTACGGGATCCCGAGCGGGCTCGCGTATCTCACCACGGTGTTCGTCGGGCTCGCGGCGCTCGCACGACGCCTTCTCTCCGTCCGGCTCCGCGTGCGCGGCCTCGCGGTCGCAGCACCGGTCCTCGTGCTGGCGCTCCTCGGGTCGAGCGTCGTTGTCTGGCGGGCGACGAGGCTGCCGTACACGCGGCTTCTGCGGGAGAGCTACGGGGCAGCGGGGGAGTACGTCGACCGGCACGCGGCCCCGGACGCCCGGGTCTTCCTCGACGAGACCGGGATGATCGGGTGGCGCGCCCGGCGGCACGTCCACGAGCTGTCGGGGATCATCTCCGCCGAGGTCACGGCATCGTTCGCCCGTGCAGGTTGGAAGCTCGATCTCGCCGATCTCGTGCGGGAGTACGAGCCTGAGTTCCTCGTCTTCAACGGCTACCACCTCGAGTGGCTCACGACGCGAGGAGACGCCGAGTGGGTCGGCGAGCACTACGAGATCGTCGCGGAGTTCTCGAACCACACGGTGCTCGAGAAGGTCAAGTAGCGGTCCTCGAGCGGCCCTCCGCGCGCGGATCTGAACGAGCGGCGGCCGCGTTGGGGCGGCGGGCGGCGAGCGCCAGTACGACCGGTGTCAGCACGATCGGGATGAGCTCCCCGTACTGCCTCACCTCGTCGATGACGGCCGTGAGGGACGCCGCCACGAGGAACGGGATCATCACCGCGACCGCTCGCCGGACGAAGGCGGGACTCCGCCGCCAGGCCCACGGCACGAGCAGCCAGAGCCCCCCGAACGACAGCACGAGCTTGAGCAGGTCCTTCGGACCGTTCCCCCGGAACGCGGCCATGTCCGAGAGGATGCGCACGTTGTCGGCGATGTGGTCCGCGAAGCCCGTGGGAGCCCCTCCCATGGCGGCGTAGAAGCCGAGCTTGATCGTGCCCCAAAGGGCCGCCTGGGCCGCCAGGTGGGCCGCCAGCGTCCTTCTGGGCATGGCGGTGTGAAGGCTCGTCACGAGCATGACGACGAGGAGGAAGGCCGAGGTCTCGCGGTTCAGGACGGCGAGCGCCAGTACCGGGTAGTACGCCCGCCAGTTTCTGGTGTAGATCAGGTGACAGCCCAGGACGAAGAAGAGCACCGCGGGAACATCGAACGGGAAGTAGAGGTTGTTCAGGACGCAGTAGTTCCACACCATCGGGTAGGCGATCGCGACGGCCGACGCGGCCGCGACGCGCGGGGAGACGAAGTTCGCGAGGTATCTCCGGTAGACGATGAGCAGAAGGAAGAACGCCACGCCCGCGACCGCCCAGAAGAGCCACCGATGCGGGGCGCCCGTGATCGCGCCCGTCCATCGGACGATCGTCGGAACCAGGACGCGGTACCGGAACGGAGAGGACAAGAGCGTTCGCGGCGCGTCCGAGGACCCTCTCGTCGCGAGGGGGGACGACGCCTGCGATCTCGGGGTTGTGGCCTTCTGCGGTCATGTCGGGGCTCTCGCGTCGCTCTGGCGCTTCCGGGACTCGGGACAGCCGGAAGCGTACGTGCTCGCCATCCCGCTGTCAACTCCGGGGTGGGCCGGGGGCGGCCAGGAGCTCGTCGCGGTCCCTCGGCGCGCCCGTCGCGGACTCACGGCCGCCCGTCGCGGCCCCTCGCGGCCGGCTTCGCCCTTGAAGCACCTCGGGCGCCCATGGTACCATACACCCTCTTCGCGCCGCCGCCGCCCGACGACGGGCGTGACGGGCGGCAGGTCGGATCCCCCGCGCCGGAGATGAAGGACGAACATGACCGACGACGGACTGGTGCTCGAGGCGAGAAGGGCCATCGCTCACGCCCACGCTCCCTACTCCGGATTCCCGGTCGGAGCCGCGCTCCTCGCGCGTGACGGCAGGGTCTTCACCGGCGTGAACGTGGAGAACGCCTCGATCGGCCTCTCGGTCTGCGCCGAGCGGAACGCGATTGCCAAGGCCGTCTCCGAGGGAGTCCGCGAGTTCGAGAGCATCGCGATCGTCACGAACGCCGGCGATCCGACGATGCCCTGCGGCGTGTGCCGCCAGGTCATCTGGGAGTTCTCTCACGATCTCAGGGTCATCGTGGAGTCGAACGACGGAGCGCGCGTGGTCTCGACCATCGCGGAGCTCTTCCCGCTGCCGTTCACCTCGTACGAGCCGTAGAACGAGTCCCTCTTCCGGGGGAGGCGTCCCCGTGCAGATCGACAGAAAGCGTATCGAGGCGGTCGTCCGGGAGGTCCTGGGGCAGACCGCCGACGTCCCCGAGCCGGGCGCCTTGGGGCCCGACGACGCGATAGCGATCGGATCGGACCACGGGGGGTTCGAGCTCAAGGAGACGCTCAAGCGCTACATGACCGAGGAGCTCGGCTTCCGGGTCAGGGACGTCGGCACGACGAGCCCGGCCTCCTGCGACTACCCCGACTACGCCGTCGCCGTCGCGCGCGCGGTGGCGAGCGGCGAGTGCCGGCGCGGCATCATGATCGACGGAGCGGGAATCGGGTCCTCGATGGCCGCGAACAAGGTGCCGGGCGTTCTCGCCGCCTGCTGCCACGATCTCAAGACGGCCGTGAACAGCCGGGAGCACAACGGCGCGAACGTCCTCACGCTGGGGTCGGGCGTCGTTGGGCGGGGTTTGGCGCGTCAGATGGTCCGCGTCTGGCTCGCGACGCCGTTCGGGGGCGGCCGGCACGAGCGAAGGGTCTCGAAGATCCTCGCACTGGAGAGCGAATGGAACGCGAAGAGCTGATCGCGCGCGTGACCCGCGAGGTCATCGCCCGGCTCGAGGGCCAGACGGCCGTCGGCGACGCGTCGTGCGATCCGTGTGTCGCCTGCGGCCTCTGCGTCGAGAAGCGGTCCGACGAGGTCGACTCGATCGTGGCCTCCGGCGCCTCGCGCATCAGCGCGACGGCCGGCGTCTCCTCGGTCGACGGGCGGCTCGCCCGGATGATCGACCACACGCTTCTCAAGCCCTCGGCGACGCGGGAGCAGGTGACGAAGCTCTGCGAGGAGGCGAAGCGGTTCAGCTTCGCGTCGGTCTGCGTGAACCCGACCTACGTGTCGCTCAGCGCCCAGCTGCTCCGCCTCACGAACGTCAAGGTCTGCACGGTCGTGGGGTTCCCGCTCGGCGCCAACCGCGGTGACGTCAAGGCCTACGAGACCGAGCGCGCGATCGCGGACGGCGCGCAGGAGATCGACATGGTCGCCAACGTCGGAGCGCTCAAGTCCGGAGCGGACGACGTGGTCGAGAGCGACATCCGCGCGGTCGTCGACGCCTGCCGGGGCATCGTCGTGTCGAAGGTGATCATCGAGGCGGCGCTCCTCACCGACGACGAGAAGGTCCGCGTCTGCCGGATCTGCAAGGCCGCGGGTGCAGATTTCGTGAAGACGTCGACGGGCTTCGGCCCGGGAGGAGCGACGGCCCACGACGTCGCCCTCATGCGATCGGTCGTTGGGGAGGAGATGGGCGTGAAGGCGGCGGGCGGCATTCGGGACACCGCCGCGGCCAGGGAGATGATCGCCGCGGGTGCCAGCCGGATCGGCGCGAGCGCGAGCGTCAAGATCGTGGGAGGAGACGAGCCCGCGGGCTCGGCCTGACGGGGTGGAAGTGCGTCCCGGTGACGGGGCGAGAGCTCGTGCCAGAGTGCTGCGTGATGACGGCCGGCGATCGTCGCCGGTTGTCTGATTCACGGGGGGTTCGGGTGACCGCGTACGAGATCATCCTGAGGAAGCGCGACGGTGACGAGCTCTCGTCCGACGAGATCCGCTTCATGGTCGAGGGGTTCCTCGCCGGGGACGTCGCCGACTACCAGATGTCGGCCTTCCTCATGGCCGTCTTCTTCGTCGGGATGACGGACGCCGAGACCGAGACGCTCACTCGCGTGATGCTCGGATCGGGCGCCACGCTCGATCTCTCCCGCGTCGAGGGCGCGAAGGTCGACAAGCACTCGACCGGTGGCGTCGGTGACAAGCTCTCGCTCGTGATAGCCCCGGTCGCGGCCGCGGCCGGGGTCCGGGTGCCCATGATCTCAGGGCGGGGACTCGGGCACACCGGAGGGACGCTCGACAAGCTGGAGTCGATTCCGGGCCTCAAGACCGACTTCGCGTCCGGCGACGTGGCGCGTCTCGTGGACGAGGTCGGCATGGCCATCGTCGGCCAGTCGCCGGAGGTGGCTCCGGCCGACCGGCGGATGTACGCGCTCCGCGACGTGACGGCGACGATCGAGTGCGTACCGCTGATCGTCGGGAGCATCCTCTCCAAGAAGCTCGCCGCGGGCCTCGACGCTCTCGTCCTTGACGTGAAGGTGGGGAGAGGGGCGTTCATGGGCACGCTCGAGACGGCCAGGCGCCTCGCCCAGGCGCTGATCGCGACGGCCGACCGCCTGGGGCTTCCCGCCGTGGCGCTCCTGACCGACATGGAGAGTCCCCTCGGGAGGACCGTCGGGAACGCCCTGGAGGTCGTGGAGGCGATCGACGTGCTGTCGGGCGGAGGACCTCCCGACGTGCGGGAGACGAGCCTCGCCATCGCCGCCCGGATGATCCATCTGGCAGGGCTGGAACCCGTTCCCGCGGCCGCCCTCGTTCGAGCCGAGGCGGTTCTCACTGACGGGAGCGCCCTCGGCGTCTTCGAGCGCTTCGTCGCGGCGCAGGGCGGCGACGCGGCCGCCGTCCGGGATCCCTCTCGATTGCCTCGGGCCGCGAACACGCGTGAGGTCGTCTCACCCCGGCCCGGTCACGTCGTCGCGATCGACGCGCTCGAGATAGGACTCGCGTCGCTCGGACTCGGGGCCGGTCGAACGACGGTCGACGATCCGATCGATCCTGCGGTGGGGCTCGAGATTGTGGCGCCGGTCGGCGCCGCGGTGTCGGCGGGCGACCCCCTCGCGGTCGTCCATTGGAACGACCCCACCGGAATCGCCGCCGCCGTCGACCGCGTCGGGGCGGCGTTTGCCCTGGGGGACGAGCGGCCGGAGCCGCGCTCGAGGCTGATCGAGGTGCTCGAGTGTGAGCACCGCGCTCCGTGAGGGTCGCCCTCGGTCCGCGAGGACTCATCCTCGCGGCGACAGTGGCGTTCGCGCGTGTGGTGGGAAGGTATCACGACGGGAGGCCTCGGGGCCTCCTTGATCAGAAGAAGCCTCGGCGGCGAGCGCCTGCCGAGTGCAGCCTGCAGTGCCAGACCGGCCCCTCGCCGTCCAGGAAGACCTCCTCGATGACATCATCGCAGCCCTCGGACGCCAGCTCGCCCGTGTCCGCGCAGATCCTCTTCACCTCGAGCCCCGGAGGCATCGGGAACTCGTCATCGGGGAATTCGGCGTGGGCGGCCTTCATGAAGTCCGTCCAGATGGGGAGAGCCACGCGGGCCCCGGTCATCCTCTCGCCGATCGACTGCCTGTCGTCGTACCCGGTCCAGACGCCGCACGCGATGTGCGGCGTGAATCCCGTGAACCACGCGTCGGTGCAGTCGTTCGTCGTCCCGGTCTTCCCGGCGGCCGGGTGTGTGAAGCCGAGCGATCGCACGCCGAAGCCCGTCCCGCTCTGGATCACGCTCTCCAGCATGCTCGTCACGACGTACGCCGTCTGGGGCGAGAGGACCTCCTGGCTCGTTCCCACGTGCTTCTCGAGGACGCGCCCGTTGCGGTCCTCGATGCGCGTGATGGCGTGGGGCTCGATCAGGATCCCCTGATTGGCCAGCACCCCGTAGGCCTTCACCAGATCGATGAGTCTGACCTCCGCGCTGCCGAGCGGCAGCGAGTAGACGGGCCGCATCGTCGTGCTGATCCCCATCCTGCGCGCGTACCGCGCGATCGTGGAGGGGCCGATCATGATCCCGAGCTTCACCGCGGGGATGTTGATCGACTTCTTGAGCGCGTAGCGGAGCCTGACGCGCCCTCTGTACTCGCGCGAGTAGTTCTCGGGCATCCAGTCGGTCGGCTCCTCCACCGGCGGGTCGGTGCCCTCCAGGATCTTCGGCGGTCCCGCTCCCGGAATCACGAGCGGGGCGTCGAGGAGCGTGTCGGCGGGGGAGAAGCCGTTGTCGATCGCGGCGGTGTAGAGGAAGGGCTTGAAGCCCGAGCCGGGCTGCCTCGGCGCCTGCGTCGCGCGGTTGAACGAGCTGTCGCGGAAGTCGCGGCCGCCGACCATGGCGAGAATGCCACCCGTTTCCACGTCGATGGCGAGGAGCGCGCCCTGGATGTAAGGGATGTGCGCGACCGAGTCTGGGGCGAAGGGGTCGCCCCGCTTCACCTCAAAGCCGTAGTTGTTTTCGAGGCGCACCAGCCGGTCCTCGAGCGCCTCCTCCGCCACGGCCTGGAGGTCCGCGTCGAGCGTCGTGTAGATGCGGAGCCCGCCCGAATAGAGCGCCTCCGTTCCGTATCGCGCGATCACGTCCCGGCGGATGTGCTCGACGAAGTACCCTCCGAGGCGGATCTCCTCCTGGCGCGTGACGACGCTCAGGGCCGCCGTGTCGACGCGCGCGGCCTCGGCCGGCGTGATCGTGCCGTGGTCGACCATCATCGCGATGACGACGTCCCTGCGCCGTCTCGCACGCTCCGGGTGACGCCTCGGCGAGTACCCGGCGGGGTTCTTCGGCAGGCCCGCCAGGAGGGACGCCTCGGCCAGGTTCAGCTCGGCGGACGGTTTGTCGAAGAGATCGAGCGCCGCCGCCTGGATGCCATAGGCGCCGTCGCCGAAGTAGATCTGGTTCAGGTAGAGCTCGAGGATGCGGTCCTTCGAGTAGATCTGCTCGATCCGCAGGGCCAGGAGCGCCTCCTTGAGTTTCCGCGTGAGCGTGACGTCCTGGGTGAGGAAGAGGCTCCGCGCGAGCTGCTGCGTGATCGTGCTCGCGCCCTGCACCACGCGTCCCGCCCGCACGTTCCGGAGCACGGCCCGGAGGATCGCCATGGCGTCGATGCCCCAGTGCTCCCTGAACTCCCGATCCTCGGTCGCGATGATGGCGTTCACGAAGTGGGGGGAGATCTCGTCGAGGGAGATGATCTCGCGGTTCTCAGTGAAGAAGTCGTGGATGACCTGCCCGTCGCGCGCGTAGACCTTCGTGCCGATCGTGGGTTGGATCGACTCCAGGAGTGAGGGGGAGGGGAGGTCGCGCGAGAGCAAGGAGATCGCTCCGATCGAGGTCGCCGTGACGACGGCGAGCGCGATCGCAAACGTGATGAGCCAGAACTTCAGCACGGGACCCCCTCGAACGGCGCGGATGCGCCAGAGCGCATTCCGCTAAGCTAGCGCAGCCTTTCCGCGAAGTCAAGGCGTCGCCCTCGAGGCCGGCGCGCGGCCTCGGGACGCTCTCGCGAGGCCTTTTTTCCTTGCGTCGGCCGAGGCCGGCTGGTATGTACTATGCATCGCGGCCTCTCCGGCGTCCCGTGGGACGCCGGAGAGGCGTGTTCTCTTCGCCTGGCGCATCAAGGCCTCGGGAAGGAACCTGAGATGGGACCGAAGGAGCAGCTCGAGGCCCTGAAGAGCGGGGTCGTCGAGATCATCAAGGAGGAGGAGCTCGAGGCGAAGCTCACGCGCGCGTGCGACGAGGGGCGTCCCCTCGTCGTGAAGCAGGGCTTCGATCCCAGCGCCCCCGATCTCCATCTCGGGCACGCCATCGGGCTCAGGAAGCTCCGGCAGTTCCAGGATCTCGGTCACAGGGTCGTCGTGGTCATCGGCGACTACACGGGCATGGTCGGGGACCCCTCCGAGCGCTCGGAGACGCGCCCGCGGCTCACGCACGACGAGGTCGTCAGGAACGCGCGGAGCTACGATGAGCAGCTCCAGAAGATCGTCGACCCCGATCCGGCGAAGCTCCAGGTGGTCATGAACGGCGACTGGTTCAGCAAGATGTCGTTCGCCGACGTGATGGACCTCGCCGGGAAGTACACGGTGGCACCAGCTCCCGATCAGCATCCACGAGCTCTTCTACCCGCTCATGCAGGGGTACGACTCGGTCGAGATCAAGGCGGACGTCGAGCTGGGCGCCACGGAGCAGAAGTTCAACTGCCTGGTAGCGCGAGAGATCCAGAGAGCCTACGGGGTCGAGCCCGAGGTCGTGATGCTCCTTCCCGTGCTCGAGGGGACCGACGGCGTTCGACGGATGAGCAAGAGCGCGGGCAACT
>JALGVU010000466.1 GCA_025774545.1 bacterium
GCGATCGCGTTCGTCACGTACGCGGCCGTGGTGAGCCTCTCGTACTTCTTCGTGATGAAGCCGATCTGGGCACGCCGCGACGCCGTGGCGGCGAAGAAGACGGCGCTCCAGGACTACAGGATCCTCTCGACGTCGCGCGATGTGCTCGCGGGTCTCAGGGAGGGACTCATGCAGGGCGATCAGCGCATGACGGTGGTCGCGGAGCTCCAGTCCGCGGCGAGAGAGGCCGGCCTCGACGTGATCGGCGAGGCCGCACACCTCCCGGACAAGAACATCACCGAGAACATGGTCGAGTATCCCGTGGAGCTTCGGCTCCGGGGGACGTATCACCAGGTCGGGGACTACCTCAGCGACATCACGATCGTCGTGGCGGCCGTCGCGTGGGAGAGGAGCTAGGGGGCGCGCATCGCGGCCCCCCGGGGGGTGGGAGGTAGGACTCGTCTATGATTCAGATGGACGCGGGCAAGAAGAGGCTGGTTGTTCTGGCGGGTGCCGCAGCCACCCTCGCCGTGTGCGTCGTCCTCGTCTTCGGGGGACGTGACTCGTCAGTCTCCGAGTCGGCATCGGCCGACGGCGTCGGGGGCTCGACCGTGGGGCTTCTCGACTCCCGGCCGCAGCACCTCGCGGACGTCGCCAGGGTGGCGAGGTCCCGCCAGCGCCAACCGTACGACGCGCGCGCGACGAGGGATCCGATGGTGGCGCTCGTCCGCGAGCGCTCGGTGGCTCCCGTGCCAGAGCCGGCCGACCCTGGGCCGACGAGACCGGTGCGGCCGCCCGTTCGGCTCGACGGGATCATCTGGGACGAGAGTGACCCCACCGCGCTGATGGGCGGCAATCCGTACCGCGTCGGAGACACCGTGCTCGGTGCGAAGATCACCGAGATCGATAAGGAGAGCGTTACCATCTCATACAAGGGCAGGCTTTTCGTCCTGACCGTCGAGTAAGGAGGTCGTCCATGTTCACACGACACGATCGCTTCTCACGGCGTGGAGCGCCCTCGGTGCTCATCGCCTCGCTCGTTCTCCTGCTCGCGATGACGTCCGTCGCGTGGTCGCAGGAGGACACCCTCGAGAGTGCGGCGCGGGGGAGAGTCCAGCGGATCTCGCTCAATCTCCAGGACGTGACGCTCGGCAGCGTCCTCAAGGTCATGACCCAGAAGTCGGGGATCAACTTCCTGATCGGGTCGGATCTGGTGGGGAAGAGCATCAACGTCTACCTCGAGGACGTCCTCGTGGAGGACGCGCTCGCCGCCATCATGAGGGCGAACGGCCTGTGGTACACGCGCCAGAAGGGCACCAACATCTACGTCATCATGGATGCTCCCGAGGGGCCTCCCGTGACGACCGTCACCGAGGTCCTCGGACTGAGCTACGCCGACGCGACGATGCTCCTGCCGACCATGGAGTCGGTGCTGACGGAAGCGGGCAGCATCGTCGTCGACGCCAGGACGAACTCGCTCGTCGCGACGGACATCCCCGAGAACATGACGACGCTCCAGCAGCTCGTGAACGACCTCGACGACCCCACGGGCCAGGTTCTGATCGAGGCGAAGATCATCGAGTTCTCCGAGGACGCAGCGCGCGAGCTGGGGGTCACGTGGGACTACAGCGACTTCGACACCGGCGAGGCCATCTCGTACGGTAGCACGTTCAACACCGATCAGGCCGAGGGAATCCTCGAGCTGACGTTCGGCAAGTTCGATTCGTTCGTCAACATCCAGGATCTCGCGGGCAAGATCAGGGCGCTGCAGCAGGATGGAAGAGCGGAAGTACTCGCGCAGCCGCAGATCCTCACGCTCGACAACCAAGAGGCGGTCATCGCCATCACGTCCCACATCGCGCTCGCGAGGAAGGTGACGTATCGCGAGGGCGGCGCGGATTCCACCGTCGAGCCGATCTTCGGCGACGTCGGCGTGACCCTGAAGGTCCTGCCGCACGTGAACAACGAGGAGTTCGTGACCATGACCATCGAGCCGCAGGTGAGCTCGGCGCATCGGTCGTCGTTCTTCCCGGACGACGCCGTCGACACCAAGCACCGGACGGCGCGCACGACCGTGATGGTCAGGGACGCTGAGACCGTCGTGATCGGTGGACTTCTCAGGAGGGACGTGAGCGAGTCGCACTACAAGGTGCCGCTCTTGGGTGACATTCCGCTCCTCGGCGCTCTCTTCAGGACGAGCGACACGACGACCGAGGTCATGGTCTTCCTCACGCCGCGCATCCTGGGCGCGGAGGCCCTGAAGCGCCTGAGCGAGCGCGCCGAGAGCAGGATGGACGAGAAGCTCGGAGCGGTGGAGCAGTGATCGCCGGATTCCTCTTCGTACTGGGTGCCGTCTTCGGGAGCTTCCTGAACGTCGTCATCCATCGGATGCCGCGGGGGCGGTCGATCGTCAATCCGCCTTCGGCCTGCCCCCGCTGCAAGGTCCCGATTCAGCG
>JALGVU010000467.1 GCA_025774545.1 bacterium
CCGCCGTGGCCACCGTCGGAGATCTTCGAGGCGCGGATGCTCTTGCCGGACGATCTGACGCACTCGAAGCGGGACGTGCGTCTTACCGAAGCAGGAACGATCAGCTATCACCTCGAGTGGCAGGAAGGCATCGGGGGGTATCCGATCACGGTGTCGTGGGCGGCGGCGTTGCCCCTCGGCGCGTTCACCATCCGTGACGACATGACCGGGACGATCATCCCTCCCGTCGACATGGCGAGCGTCCAGCAGTTGGTGGTGCCCGATTCGTTGTCGTTCGTTACGGGGCTGATCATCGAGGTGGCGCCTGAGATCGATCTCATCCCGCCTCTCGGCCCGTTCAACTTCCGGGTGCTGACGCTGACGCCGGGCGACGTGACGCTGACGTGGGACGTCGCGGTCGAGGATCACTTCGCGTACTACGAGATCCTCTACGATACGACAGCGTTCGTCGACGATGCGGCCTACGTGTGGGACTGGACCGAGGATCAGGTCCTCTCGAACATCAGCACGACGCAGACGACGATCCCGTTCCCCTGGGGGGTGGTGCCTTCGTTCTTCAGGATCCGGGCGTGGGACACGTTCGGCAACGCGGGGGCGCTGTCGGATCTGGTGTCGGTCACGAACGTGGCGGGTGATCCGGATGTCACACTGCCGGCCGGCCCGCGGATCGTGGGCGTGTATCCGAATCCGTTCTCATCCGCGACGACGATCGCGTGCCGGCTGCCGGAGGCGGCGCGCGGCGAGCTCTCGGTCTACGATCTGAGAGGGCGATTGGTTACGCGCTTGGATCTTGGTGACGAGACGGGGGAGTCCCGGATCGTGGAGTGGAGCGGACTCGACGATCGCGGTCGGCGGGTGGCCTCGGGCGCCTACTTCTGCGTACTGAGGTCACCGAGCGGGGTCGACCGCGAGCGGATCATCTTGCTGAGGTAGTACCAAGGGAACGACGAGGCGCCCGCCGACGGCTTGCCTGCCCTGCGAGTTCAGGCGCGAAGCGCCGTGTGTCTGAGCAGGAAGGCAAGCCGTCGGCGGGCGCTTCCCATTGATGTACCTACAGCCGCTCACCTTCGCGGGGCCGCAGCCCCACCGTTCAGACGATGGGCCCGCTCACACGAGCGGGCCCCGCTTACCTTTCGACGAGTGATCTCGCAGGCTACCTGAACACCCCCTTGATCGCGCCCCAACTCACCGGCTCCACGCCCGAGAACCCGCAGCCGACGTCCCACGCACCGATGAGTCCGCACGTCGGGTTGTTCTCCGGCGCGCACGGGGAGTCCGCGTGCAGCGTATGCGGTTCGTCCGGGTTCAGGTTGTAGCAGAACATCGGGTCCTCGGAGATGTTCCCGTTCAGCCCGTACTGGTCCGCTATGCAACCGACCCAGTCGCCGGCTGGATTGCCGTAGACGTCGCAGCAGACGAGCGACGGCTCGCTGAGAGCGTCGTCGCAGAAGACGGCGATCCCCGGCGCCCCGAACGCGATGATGCAGTGTGTGAGAGTCGGCGAGGAACCGTAGTAGCAGTAGATGGCGCCCCCGTGGTCGGCACCGTTCGCGGCGAACGTGCAGTGGTCGAACGCGGGAGACGCGCCGGAGCTGCAATAGATCGCTCCTCCATCGGAGTTCGCGGAGTTGTCTACGAACGTGCACTCCGTGAGCGTCGGGGAGGAGCCGTGCACGTACATGCATCCCCCCGATCCCTCCGCGGTGTTCCCTTCGAAAAGGACACGCGTGAAGGAGGGCGACGAGCCGCCGCAATACATGGCTCCACCGACGCCTCCGGCGTGCGCGATGTTCCCTGAGAACGTGCAGTCCACGAGCGTGGCCGACGACTCGTTGCTGCAGAACATGCCGCCGCCGAACGTCCCGCGGTTCCCCAAGAAGTGGCAGTCGGTGAGCGTGGGGGAGGAGCCGTTTCTGCAGTACAGGCCGCCGCCGTCCCCCATGCCGCTCGTGGAGTTCTCCGAGAACGTGCAGCCCGTGAGTGTGGGCGACGACGCCTCGCAGTACATGCCTCCG
>JALGVU010000468.1 GCA_025774545.1 bacterium
GTCGCGGGACGGGCAGGGCCCTCACTGCGGGCTTGTTCCGCAAGCGTACCGGTGCCCGCCGACGGCTTGCCTTCCTGCTCAGACACACGCCGCTGCGCGGCTGAACTCGCAGGGCAAGCAAGGCCTCGGCGGGCGCCCGTTCCGTCAGTGCACCCGCAGTTGCTCGCCTCACTCGCCGACCCCACCCTCACTTATCCACCGCCTCCCTTCCATCTCGTGATATGATGGCGGGAAGTACCGCACGGGGGAGAGAGGTCCCTGGTCTTACGAAGAGAGGCCCACGACGATGCAACCGACGCGGACACGAACGACGCAATCCGGCTCGGGAAACCTCCTCCTCCTGCTCCGCCTCTTTCTGGGTGCGCTGATCGCGCTCTGGGTCATCGACGTTCTCGTGAATCTCGAGCTCGTCCGTGGGTTCTTCCTCGACCACGACTCGCTGGGGAACCCTCAGAGCTTCGCCGGTCTCCTGCTGGGGGAGCTTCAGATCGCCGTCGCTGTGGCGGTCGCTTCCTGGCTGGTCGGACTCGCGGTCGAGCGCTTCGTCGCGGCCAGCCGTCGAGACCGCGAGGCGGTGGCGTTCCTCTCCGCTACGACGGTGGCTCTCGCTGTTCTCGTCAAGACGGCGGCGTGGCACTCCGTGCTTCACAGTGTCGGGAGCAAGCTCTTGGTCTCGGCCGTTGCCGGTCTCGTCGCGTGGCCCGTCTTGCGGTTCCTCACTCGGGCCCGGCGGATCGATGCCTGGGGCATTCCCGAGATCATCCAGTGGACGCTCCTTCCTGCGCTCGCGATCACGTTCGCGAACGATTCGCTCAAGCGAGCGCTGGCGGGCTCCCCGCCGCTGGTTCTGGTGTGGGTGCTCGGCGTCTGTGCCGGCCTGTGTGCTGCCCTCCTCTTCGTGCGGACGCGCCCGAGGACACGCGGATCGTGGGTCGTGTGGCTGCCCGTGCTCGCCGCGATCCTGCTCGCGGGTAACGCCTGCGTCAACTCCTGGACGTGCGGGAGATTCGACTACGAGGGAGTCCCGCCGCGTCGGTCCGAGGGGCGCCCGCCCATCTTCCTGATCGTCCTCGACACGGTTCGCGCCGATCACCTGAGATGCTACGGCTACTCGCGCGACACGATGCCCGCGCTCGAACGGTGGGCGAGCGGAGGGCTGACCGTCACGCGGGCCGTCTCGCCCGGCGCCTGGACCGCTCCCGTGCACGCCTCCATCTTCACGGGAAGAACCGTGTCGGGCCACGGAGTCCACTACAATCCGGCACGGACGACGGACCCCGGCGCTCCCATGGCGACCCAACCCTACGATGACGTCTCGTGGCTCCCCGACATGCTGCGCGCCGAGGGGTACCACTGCCTCGCCGTCTCCGCGAACCCTCTGGCGATGTACGGTGACAGCACGGGGTTCGACCGGGTGGTCATGCCCAGGCACCGTCAGTGGCGATTCCCGACGCTGGCCGGACGCGCCGACGAGAGATCTCCCTTCGCGAGGGGAGTCAACGAGTGGATGCGCTGGCGCACGCCGTACGTCGACGCTCGGGGAATCGCAGACATCACCCGGCGCGCCGTTCCGGATGACGATCGGCCGCTCTTTCTGTTTGTGAACTTCCTCGATGCTCACTGCCCGTACAATCCTCCGCCCGCGGCGCTCAGGGAACTCGGGGTCCGGCCCGGGCGCCTGTTCTCCCGGTATCAGTGGAACGGAGCGACCACCCGGCTCTGGGACTCGCTGCCCGACGGTAAGGCCCAGTACGTCGCCGACCTCTACGACGGTGAGCTGCGCTGGTTGGACATGAACCTGGAGTCGTTCCTCCGGTGGATCGACGAACGCTACGGTGAGGACGCCATCGTGATCGTGACATCGGATCACGGAGAGGAACTGGGTGAGGAAGGGAGGGTGGGGCACGAGTACGGTCTCCCACAGCGGGTCCTCCACGTGCCCCTCTTCGTGCGCGGTCCGGGACTCGCGCCGGGCACGCTGGATGAGGTGATCAGTCTCCGGAGGCTCTTCGG
>JALGVU010000469.1 GCA_025774545.1 bacterium
GAGGATGGCGAGACTGTCCGCGAGCGGCGCAGCCGAGGCGCCGTACCGCCCGTTGTAGAGGTACTCGATGCCGTCGTACTGCTGCGGATGTTCGATGCCGACCGTGCAGCTGTCCGTGCCCGAGACCTCGAGGTACTGGAAGAGGATCTTGGAGTCGCCGGTCGGCGTCGGATGCACCTCCGGGTGGTGGAAGATGACCTGGAACGTCTCCGTGTCGTCCGTGTGCTTCCGGCGCACGTCCTGGTATTGCACGACGAAGCGGCCGCCGTCGTCGTCGTTCCAGACGTAGACGTCACCGCCCTGCGACGGGTCGAGATCGTCCCAGAACGGCGCGATCATCGACTCCGCACCCTCGGACGCGAGAGCGAGATGAATCCGTTCGAGCAGAGCGTGCTCACGTTCGCCTCGGTCCCGTAGTAGTTGATGATGAAGTTCGGGAACCAGAACCTCGTGTCGTTGTCGTTCTCGCTGACGTTCCGGAGCCACGCGCCCGGTCCGGGCGGGACGAGATCGACCCAGTCGAACACCGGGGCCTGCTCCAGGCCCGTGTCCGTCGAATCGTACGCGTAGTAGCCGTGGCCGTCGGGCCCCGTCGGGTAGCGTCCCGGTGTCTCCTCGATCTCGAGAGCGATTCGGAGGGTCTCGGCGTACGCGTACGTGGGGGCCGCGGCGTCGATGCGGAGGGCGAGCGTCGGAGTGTGTCCGCGCGGCGTCTCGGGAGACGCCGAGACGAGCGGCGGCGGGGAGTCGTGCGCGACGAGCGACCCAGGCGCCGCGTCGGCGAACGAGACGCTCGAGCGCATCACCGTCACGTACGGGTCCCACGTCGAGACGTACCCCTCGATTCCCTCGAGCGGCGCGTCCGCCATGCAGGCGAGAGCCACGACGAGCCCGGCGACCTCCCCGGGCTCGAGGAGTCCGTTGCCGTTCCCGCCCGGGGGCGCATCGTCCAGGGTCACCGCGGCGACGCCGAGATCGCCCGTCACGGTCGGGAGCGGTGGGAGCGTCGACACCCGCGCCGAGTCGCCGTAGGCGAGCGCGAGCTCGAGCGGGATCGCGTAGCCTCCCTGCCAGCCGTCCGACACGCGCACCCGGAATGCGCTCTCGCCCCAGGCCGTCGAATCGGGCGCGATGTTCCCGAAGCTCGCGACGCTGTCGGTCACCGTCGCCGACGGATCGAGCGCGCGGAGGGTCCCGGTGACGCCCGTCGCCTCCGCGGTCCCGAGGTTCAGAATCCGAACCGCGAGGCTCACGTCCTCTCCTGGGCTGACGCAGCCGTCCCCGTTCCCGCCATCGGCGTCATCGACCGTCAGCGCATCGAAGTGCGCGAAGGGGCCCGTGCCCACGACGATGGCGCCCCTCGAGCGCGGGACGGCGTTCTTCGCGGCCACGTGCACGTCGAACTTGCACGGAGCCGTCGCCGGGAACACGAGGGTCACGCGGCCTTCCTCGTCGGTTTCGCTGAACACGTACACACCTGTGGGATCGGTGCACGCCACGAAGGCGTGGGGCGCAGGGACCTGATGCATCGAGACCTCGACGTCGACGGTGGCCTCGCCCTCTTCGACGATCCCGTCGACCGCCACCGACAGGGTCGACGGGAGCGTGGTCCACATCGGGAGTGCCGGATCGCCCAAGAGATTCCAGCCCTCGTACTCCTCGATCTCGCCGACCTGAACGTGGAGATTGAGCTTCCCGGCGAGAGCTGCCTCGCCGAGCGTAGAGCCCTCTCGGAGCGCGTTGCCGAAGAACCCCTCGTCCACGTAGCCCCGTTTGAGTGACCACTCGGGTCCCTGGCCGGACGTGGTCGTGCCGAAGAACGCGACGCCGCCCTCCGGCGCCTCGATGGTCCCGTCCCTGAGCCAGCGCTCGGCGAACGTCGGGTCGCCGTGGAACCAGCCCGTGAAGCACGTTCCCGAGAAGACGATCGGGAGCCTGCCGACGTTCGTGAGCCACTCGGGATCGAAAACGAAGAACACCTCATCGAACGTGACGCCGTTCTTCCTGAAGAGCGTGTCGACCGGCGCGAACCCGAGCGAGTCCATGAGGTCGTGGATGAACCACGTGTTGTCGTAGTAGATGACGTCGCCCGCGTCGAAGTCGTCCGCCACCAAGAGCGCCGCGCTCATGGGAAACGCGGGGTCGTCGTGGAGCCAGATTCGCTCGTGCGCGAGCGTCTTCGCGACCATGAGCCGGCACTCCTCGAGCGTGTCGGCGTGGAAGCGGCCGAGCATGACGTCGGCGAGGTAGTCGTCACCGTCGATCGCGGCGTAGCAGTTGTCGGTGTGCCGATCCTCGAAGCCGTGGGATCGCGTCGGGATCGTCTCGGTGTCCCCGACGAGAAGGACGAACTCAGGAGTGATGTCCCAGTTCTCCTCGATCTCGTGGCCGATCTCTGAGAGCCCCATGACCTCGACCCGGTAACCCTTCTGCTCCTTCCACTCGATGAGCGGCTCGAGTTCAGGGATGAAGGGATCGTGCGCGATGATGAGGTACTGGGCGCCGGTCGGCCGGGCCGGGGATCGCCCGCGCACCCGGTCACGCGCCGGATCCTCTTCGTAGTTCACGACCGTGCGCTCGTAGAGTCGCCGGAAGGTGGGCGACGTTGGTCGGTTGTGCGGGCGCCGCTCGTTCGTGCCCGCACCTGCGGTCGCGCGGAGCGTGAGCGTGAGCGAACGGGCCTGGGGCGCGTCGGTACGGCCGTCGGCCGCGGAGCCTGCCGGTCGAGGCGTGAACGAGACGCGGACGAGCCTCAGGTCTCTCATGATCGCAGGCTCCGAGATCTCGATGAAGCTCGTGGGATCGACGGCCGGGGACGATGCCGATCCCGGAGTCCCGTCCGGCGTGGCCAGGACGACGTCCGTGATCTCGGCGTCGATCCTGCCGCGGTCGGGAACTCGAACGAGTGCGGTGAAGGGGGCGCTCCCGCGCGCGGCACTGCCCAGCGGGGGCGGTGCAGCGAGCCGGAGGACGACCTCGCCGGCTGAGCTGTGGACCACCTCGACGGTCGACTCGAAGAGCGGGAATGCGCTGGCCGGTCGAGCTTCTTCACCGTGCGAGATGCGAGGAGCGAGGATGAGCGAGGAGACGAGCGCTCCTGCCGCGATTGCGAGCGGGACGACGAGACGTCGCATGGGATCTCCTGTCGGTGTGTTCGCGCGCAACGGCGGGGCGAGTGCCGTCGTGTCGATTCTCGCACCAGACTTCAGCAGGGTCAAGCGGGCGAGGCGCGCCGATCGATCCGCTCATGCCCAAGGCACGGCCGTCCCCGTCGGGGTTGCGGGCCCGCTCGTCTGTCTGCGCTCGCCACGGCACGGTGGCGCGAGCCTCGATGAGCTCAGTCGATGTCCTTCGGGCAGATCGCTCAATCCGTGTTGACGTAGCCATTCCACCAAACCTAAGCGCCTCTCCTCTTGCAAAACATGACGACTTCGTAGTATAATTGCCACGCTCAATGAAGATGGCAGACTGGCATCCACTCAACACCTACCCGTGGTGTTGGGCCGCGACCAGCTGCGTCTTGGGGTAATCTGGTGTCCTGCGGCGACCCGCGACGAGCGCGGAGCAAGATGAGGCCCTCCGTGCTTCCACCTCTGGCGGACGACGCCGCTCCGTCGCAGGAAGGTCGGAGCCTCAGATGGGGGAAGGCCACCATGGCAAGGGCGCTCTGTCTCTGCGCGGTATCTGTGGTGCTGTTCGCTTGTGTATCGGTAGGCGCGACGACGATCCTGGTCCCCGACCATCAGCCGACGATCCAGGCGGGGGTCAACGCCGCCTCCGACGGCGACACGGTGATCGTGGCCTGCGACACGTACTACGAGCACGACATCACGATCTCCAACAGCATCTACCTCCGAAGCGAAACAGGTCAGCCCGACTGCGTCACGATCGACGCGCAGGGTCTCGGGCGCGTCTTCTTCTGCGGCGTCATGTCGGGCACGATCGAGGGATTCACGATCACCGGCGGCTGGGTCGCCGGCAACGGTGGCGGGATCGAGTGCGCGGAAGCCTTCCCGCTTCTCCGGAACCTCATCATCAAGGGCAACCACGCGGGCAACCGGGGCGGCGGTCTCTACTGCTTCGATTGCGGACCCACCGTCGAGTACTGCCTCTTCACCGGAAACACCGCGGCCAAGGGCGGCGGCCTGAGCTGCGACGATTGGTCGTCGCCGACGCTCACGAACGTGACGTTCTACGGGAACGGCGCTCCCGAGGGCGGGGCGATCCACTGCTACTGGACCCTGCGAGGAGATGTCGAGCTGCACGCTCACCTGCTGCGACGTGTACGGGAACACGGGAGGGAACTACGTCGGCTGCATCGCTGGTCAGAATGGGACGAACGGGAATCTCGGCCTCAATCCCATGTTCTGTGATGGACCGGGCGGTGACCTCCGGGTGTCGAGCGCTTCGGTGTGCTCGCCGGACAACAACATGTGCGGCGTCCTCATGGGCGCCTGCGTCGTGGGGTGCGGACAGGGCGACACGTGGTACGTAGACTGCACGAACACGTCGGGCTACGAGAGCGGCTCTGCGGTCTATCCTTTCGATACGATCCAGGAGGGGATCGACGCTGCGGGCGAAGGCGACAGCGTCATCGTCGCGCCGTGCACGTACTCGGGGCCTGGCAATCGGGATCTCGACTTCGACGGGACGAACCTCCTGCTCAGCTCGTCCGGAGGCGCCGCGACGACGATCATCGACTGCGGTGGAAGCGCAGAGCAGTTCCATCGTGGTTTCTACTTCCATAACGGCGAGGCTTCCACCTCGGTCGTCAGTGGATTCACGATCACCGGTGGTGTGGCCGAGAACGGCGCGGGAGCCTACGTCACGAACGGCTCGTCGCCGATCTTCGAGGATTGCCTCTTCCTTGGAAATGAGGCCTACACACGCGGCGGAGGGTTGTGTTCCGTGTCCTCTTCGCCCGAGCTGCTCCGGTGCGTTCTCCGGGAGAACAACCGTCTGTCCTACGAGTCCGGGAACGTGTATGGTCCGGGGCTCTTCGCGCTCGATTCGACCGTCACGGTGATCGACTGCGACTTCGAGCGGAACGGACGGGAGATCCAGGACACCGGCGGGGGTGCGTACTTGTCCTCGTCGTCGGGTCTCTTCCGG
>JALGVU010000470.1 GCA_025774545.1 bacterium
CGGAGGATGATGTCGGTGACCTTCGCGTTCGCCTGATCGATCTCCCGAAGGTGGTCGCGGATCGTGCGCGCGGCGGCCTCGTCGACATCGATCGGCGGCCTCCAATCGACCTGGACCGATGCGACGCCCGCGTCGTCGAGGCTCTCGGTGAAGGAGGCGAGCCCGACGTTCACGATCTTGAGCTCGCTCGAGGAGAGGTCGCGGATGCTCATGGGGTCTCCCTCGGTTCCCCCGCTGAGGGGCGTCGGCCGCTCAGCGGGTCCCTCTCAAGCTCGCGCACGATGAGTCCCGCGAGCCGCGAGGCGGCGGCGTTCGAGGGTTCGACGATGGCGCTCGCGTCCTCGAGCGCGGCAACGACGCGCGACCGGTTCTGCGGATCCCGATCGGTCCCGGTCACGGAGCAGACGACGGTCACGCGCTCGCTCGCCTCTCGGACGACGTCGGTGAGCTCCGCCGCGGGGTCCGGGTTCGACCCGTACCCGAGGACGACGTCGAGGAGGATCACAGCGACCTCGGGATTCGCCGCCTCGTCCTCAATACGCTTCTTCCGAAGGGAGTAGTCGATCATCGGGTGCGGCCGTCCGACCGTGAACTGGTCGGCGCCCAAATCGACGATCGTGTTCGCTAAGGGCTTGAGGGCGTCCTCGAGCCTCCGTGAGCCTGCGGTCGGGGCGTTCGAGTGGATCCCATCGATCATGCCGGCGAGCACGACCTGCGCCTCGGCGGTGAAGGTCCCGCCGCTCATGAGGCCGCGGAGGTACCGCTGGCCCGCGACGCGTTTGGCGGCTTCGCTCCGAGCGATCTCGATCTGATCGCGCTCCTCTGACGCGAGGAGGATCCGAATGCCGTCGGGGTCGCGGCCGTGCGAGAGCGCGACGGCTGCGAGCGCGGCCTCCTCGAGTGTCCTGGCCTCCCAGCGCGGGGCAGCGGCCACGGTCCCAGGCGCAGCCGCACTGCTCGCCGTCCTGTCCGCCACGCCGACGACCTCGGCCCCGGGTGCCGCCTCGTTGGCGGCGGCCCCGAGGAAGACCGACACGACCGGCTTGCCGATGCCGGCCGCGGCCTCGCGGATCGCCTCGAGGACACCCGCGTCCGGCGGCTTCGACACGAGCACGAGCACGCGCGTGGCCGGATCAGCCGCGAGCGCGCCCAGCGCATCGAGGAACGTGATCCCCCCGACGTCGCTCGAGACGTCGCGCCCGCCGGTCCCGATCGCCTGCGAGACCCCGGCGCCGCGGTTCGAGACGATCGAGCTCACCTCCTGAAGGCCGGTGCCCGACGCCGCCACGATGCCGACGTCGCCTCGGCTCACGGCGTTCGCGAACGCGAGCGGGACCCCGTTCAGGATCGCGGTGCCGCAGTCCGGGCCCATCACGAGGAGCCCCTTCTCGCGCGCGAGCGCCTTGAGCCCGATCTCGGTCTCGACGGGCACGTTGTCGGAGAAGAGCATGACGTTTAAGTCCTCGGCGAGCGCTCGGCGGGCGAGACCGCCGGCGTAGCGGCCGGCGACCGATATGAGAACGAGGTTCGCGCCGGGCAGGGCGCTGAGCGCGCCCTCGAGGCTCGCGGGCTGGAACTCCTCGCCGGTCGAGGCGGGCATCCTCGCGCGATCGAGGAGCTCGTCGACCGCGACGAGCGCGGCCGCGGCGAGGTCGTCGCTCTCGGCCCTGACGGCGATCAGGAGATCGGTGGAGGAGGCGGCGTCGAACTCGGGCGCGAGGAGATCGGACGCGGCGAGGATCGCGCGGTTCTCCTCGGTGCCCATGATCACGGCCGCGTCGAGGACGCCCTCACGCGACGCGACCTCCCGCCCGACGTTCATGAGCGTCACGGAATCGAAGTACGCGCCCTTCCTGACGCGGCCCACTACGACCATAGGGCTCCCTCGCACCGGCGCGCGGCCGAGCCGTTCCGCCAGATCGTGCGGCGGAGTCCGGTCTCGAGTGTCATGAAGAGGCCCGTGGCGAGATCGGCACCCGAGGTGTGGCCGAGGGCGAACACGCG
>JALGVU010000004.1 GCA_025774545.1 bacterium
GACCTCGTTGATGCGCGCGACGTCCGGAAGGAGCTTCTTTGCCTCGCGGTCGGTCTTCGTTCCGACCACTTTGGTGATGAGTTTCCCGAACAAGCGTAGATCTCCAGTCTGAGTTGACGTCCGCGCCAAACTAACCTAGCAAAGTAGCAGACGGACTCACGGGGCGCAAGCGCCGTGTGGGTGCGCGAGGCTACTGTTCGGTCAGAGGGAGGATATCTACCTGAAATTCCTCAACATCGTGGAAGTACGTGCCTGAGGAGTAGGTCGGCGTCGCTGTGAGGCGCAGGGTGTAGCGTCCGGGCGGGAGCGGGACCTTCTGCCTGAGACCGGGGGAGCCGCTCCACTTCTCGACGTTCGGGCCGATCGCCCGCCGGCGGCCGTCGATGAGGGTGTGGAGGACGTCGCCCTCGTCGTCGAGCACCTCGAGGCTGACGCGCGAGGTCTCCGTGAGGACGTAGCGGATCTCCGCGCGCGATGAGACCGGCACGAAGGTCGCCGGCTCGATCGTGAGTTCGAGGATGTCCGTGCCGATCCAGAAGTACTGGGCGCCGGTCCGCTCGGTGACGAAGATCTGGCCGAATCGGCGCCAGAGGGCCAGCCCTCGCGGATCGTCGAGCTCCTTCGTTCCCGCGCCCTGGCGGCCGACGCTCGTCACGTAGGTGAGGTTCCAGTCGAACTTGTGGATCCGCGAGCCGCGCCGGTCGGTGGCGTAGACGCTGCCGTAGTAGTCGATCGCGAGGTAGTCGAAACGGGCGTCGGCGACCGGGAGATCGGCCGCGTGGACGACGGCCTCCACCTTCCCCTCGAGCGTGAGCTTGACGAGCCTCTCTCCGGCGGAGTCGGCGACGACGATAAACTCGCGGTTCCGCGCGATCCAGTCGTCGTCCTTCTCGACCGCCGCGATCCCGACGGGACCGTCGAGCACGATCCCCGCCTCCTCGTCGGCGCGGATCGTCCGGACGGGGTCCCCCGTCGCGGACATCACCGCGATGCGGTCGTTCCCCGTGTCCGAGACGTAGAGCGTGCCGCTCGCTCCGAGCGCGATGTGTGAGGGAGTCGAGAACTGCCGCTCCTCCTCCCCCAGCGAGCCCCAGGTCTTCACGAAGTGCAGCTCGTCGTCCCGGTAGAGCAGCCGGACGACGCGGTGGTTGCCGGTGTCGGCCACGAAGACGTTCCCGCGCTCGTCGGCCGCGATGCCGAGGGGATTCCGGAACTGGCCGCGTCCGCCTCCGCACTCACCGAAGATCTCGATCTTGTAGAGCGACGTGTTGTAGATGATCTCGCACTCGCCGGTGTTCAGACCGTAGACGGTCAGCTCGTCGTCGTCCGACTCGGTCGTCGGATCGTCCTTCGACGCGAGCTTGACGGCCGCGATGCCCGTGGGCTCATCGAACCTCGTGCGCGTGCCGAGGTAGAGGAACTTGTGGAAGCCCGTCACCCTGTGGATGCCGAGGCAGTGACCGAAGGGAGGGTAGACGATGGTCGTGGGATCGTAGTCGTCCGCGGCCGCGCGCGGGGCGCAGGCGCCGGCGGCCACGAGGGCGATGAGGAGCGCGCGCGTGAGCGTCATCGGCCCGCGTCCTTCCCCTCCTGCGCGGCGGGCGCCGTCTCGGGCTCGCGAGGCTCCGGACGCTCCGCGATCGCGACCCGCCGTCCCGCGACGTGGACCCTGCCCTCTGCGATGAGCTGGAGCGCCTCCGGGTAGATCCGGTGTTCCTCATCGAGGACGCGCGCCGCGAGCGTCTCCGCGGTGTCGTCGTCACGCACGGGCACGACGGCCTGGACGATGATCGGCCCCGTGTCGACTCCGGCGTCCACGAAATGAACGGTTGCACCGGTCCACCTGACGCCGTACTCGAACGCCTGCCGCTGGGCGGCGAGTCCGGGGAACGACGGGAGCAGGGAGGGGTGGACGTTCACGATTCTCCCCGAGTAGCGCGCGAGGAACTCGTCGTGGAGGATCCTCATGAAGCCGGCGAGCGCGATGACGTCGATCCCGTACCGCTCGAGGGTCTCGACGTACCGTTCCTCGATCTCGGGTTCGAGCTTGGTTCTGAAGCGGCCCGGAGGGACGTGGACGGCGGGTATCCCGGCTCGCCGAGCCCGCTCGAGCGCGTGCGCTGTCGCAACGTCGCTGATGACGACCGCCACCTCCACGTCGATCTCGCCGGCGAGTGAACGATCGATGATCGCCTGGAGGTTCGAACCTCCGCCGGACGCGAGGACGCCCACCTTGAGTTTCGCCATGTCGCTCCTCCTCAGAGCGGATTCACCTCGGCCCGTGCGCGTCCTTCCCTGCCCGTCGTCGGCGGGACCCGAGGCTGCCTCGATATATCTCCTTCAGTGTCGCACGATCCGGAGCGGGCAGGAAGGCGGAAGTCGCGCCCGCGATCACGAGGCGATCGATCGCTTCGGGGCCGAGGTCGAGGACCTCGGCCGCGAGGTCGTACTCGCGAGAGATCGTCGTGTTCGAGAAGAAGCGGTTGTCGGTGGCGAGCGTTGCCGGGACGCCCGCCTCGATGAGCGCGGGGAGCGGGTGCTCGTCGATCCGAGCGACGGCGCCCGTGTGCACGTTGCTCGTGAGGCAGACCTCGACGGCGACGTCGCGCTCGCGCAGGAGGGCCATCACGTCCGGGTCGTCGGCGGCCGACGTGCCGTGCCCGATCCGCTCGGCGCCGAGAACGGTGACGGCGTCGCGGACGTGGGACGGGTCGTGCCCCTCGCCCGCGTGGACCGTCACGTGGAGCCCCGCGTCGCGCGCGGCGCGGAATGGGCGCTCGTAGCGTCGCGCGTCGAAGAGCGCCTCGTTTCCCGCCAGGCCGACGCCGGCGACGCCGGAGCCGCGATGACGCGCCGCGAGAGAGACGAGCTCGTGAGCCTCGTCCGCGTCCATCCCCTCGATCACCGCGATCACGACGACCGCGCTCACCCAGTCGTCGGGGACCCGTGCGTGCACCCGCGTCACCCCGTCCTCGATGCCCCGGAGGACCGATTCGACGACGGCATCCGCGGCGAGCCCGCGCCGCGTGTGGAGCACCGGGCACAGCCGGATCTCAGCGTGGCGAACGCCGTCCAGGTAGCAATCCCAGACGAGCTCGGCGGCGGCCCGTGTGAGCGCGCCCTCCGTCTGGAGGAGGCCGATCGTCGTCCCGAACCTGGCGAGGCACGACGGGAGCGTCATGCCTGGGTGGAACCGGAGCCGCTCGGCGAGGTCGTCGCCTCCTCCCGCGGGGCAGACGCCCTCGATGGATGCAAGCTCGACGAGGGTCTCTGTCCGAAGCGAACCGTCGAGGTGAACGTGCAGATCGGAGGCGAGCATGCGGCGATCCGGGGACGGGGGCCCGTGGTTGCTGTCATCTGGAGCCGTCTTCCGGGAACTCGATGCTTGACGGCCCATCGCATCGGAGCATAAGTTGGGTGGGGTCCCGCGTCAAGCCCGGCCGGGTGGCAGCCCGGCGCGACGGGGCCCGATCGCTTCTGACGGCCGCGTCCCTCAAGATCCGGAGACTCGATGGCGACTGCTCAAGCTCCCACCCACGCTGTTCTCGACAACGGCCTCGTCGTGTTGGCCGCGCCCGTGCGGGGCTCGTCGCTCGTGGCCACCACGCTCCTCTACCGCGTCGGTTCGTACCACGAGGTCCCGGGCAAGACCGGCCTCGCGCACCTCATGGAGCACATGATGTTCCGCGGAACGGAGCGATACCCGCGAGGCGCCATCGACGCGGCGACGGGAGCGCGCGGCGGGGTGAACAACGCGCTGACGACCGCCGACTACACCGCCTACTACTTTGTTCTCCCCGCGGAACACTGGCGCGTCCCGCTCGAGCTCGAGGCCGATCGCATGTTCGGCTGCACGCTCGACCGTGCGTCCTTCGAGGTCGAGAAGCGGGTCGCGATCGAGGAGCGCAAGATGTTCGACGACGATCCCGAGGCCGCGCTCGACGAGGCGGTCGATTCGATCGCGCTCACGCGTCATCCCTACCGCCATCCCGTCGTCGGTCTTCGGGAGGACCTTCCCGGGCTCGGGCACGACGACCTCCGGAGCTTCTACCGGGCGCACTACGGACCGAACAACGCCGTCCTGGCGGTCGCGGGCGACGTGGACCCGGAGCGGGTCATCGACGCCGCGCGCGAGCACTTCGGAGATCTTCCCAGGGTGCGGCTGTCGAGCGCGTCCCCAATCGCCGAGCCCCCGCAGACGACCCCGCGCCGCGTCGTGATCGAGCGCGAGGACGCGGCCGCCCCGCAGGCCGTCGTCGTCTACCGATGTCCGTCGGCGACCGACGAGAACGCGCCGGCCGTTGAGGTCCTCGCGGCGATTCTCGGGACGGGCAGGGGGTCGCTCCTCCACCGGAGGTTCGTGGTGGGTGACGCCATCGCGGCGGAGGTCTCCGCGATGAGGCTCCTCCAGCGCGATCCGGGGCTCTTCTACGTCGCCGCGCAGCTCCACCCGGACGTCGAACCGGAGACGTTCGAGGACGGCGCCCTCTCGATCATCGAGGAGCTTCGCGGCAGCGGCGTCACCGAGGAGGACGTCGAGCGCGCGAAGAACGTGATTCGTCTCGATCTTCTCCTCGGCCGCGAGACGTGCCTGGGTCTCTCGGGAGCGCTCGGGTTCTGGGAGACGCTGGGAGGTTGGCGGTTGGGGGACGCGTATGAGGAGCGGCTCGACGCCGTCCGGCCCGACGACGTCGCCGGAGTTCTCGAGATCTACTTCGACCCCGATTCGAGGAGCAGCGCATGGCTCACGCCTCGCGGCGAGTAGCGCGGTCAGTCTTGGACAGCGGCCTGGTCGTGCTGGTCGACGAGCCGGATTCCCTCCCGGTCGTGAACCTGCTTCTGTCGCTCGATGCGGGCGCACGGCGGGACGCCGACGGGCTCCTCGGCCTCGCGTCGATCGTCGGGAGCCTCACGGCGGACGGTGCGGCCGACGTCTCCCCCGATGATCCGGCCATCCTGCTCGAGGCGGAGGGGGCGAGCCTCGACGTCGTGACGGGATACGAGCGAACGTCGATCTCGGTGACGGGGCTCTCGGCTCGGTTCGACGAGATCGTGGAGCTTCTCACGCAGCTCGTGCGGACGCCGCGGGCGACGGCCGACGACCTCGAGGCGGCGCAGCGCTCCCAGCTCACGGAGATCGCCGAGGAGGAGAGCGAGCCCTACCTGATCTGTCGGCGCGAGTTCTTCCGCGAGGTATACGGAGAGCATCCCCGCGGCCGTCAGGTCGCGGGATCGCGGGAGTCCGTCGAGCGGATAACGCGGGGCGACGTTCTGGAGTTCCGTCGCCGTCACTTCGTACCCGGCGGGGCGGTGCTCGCGGTGGCGGGCGACGTCGACGCCGCGACGGCCGGGAGAACGATCGAACGGGCCTTCGCTGGTTGGACCGGGTCCGTTCCACCGGAGCCGCGCCCTCCGCTGCCTCCCCGCTTGAGCGAGAGCGTGACGCGCCGCATCCCGATGGCGCGGGAGCAGGTCCACGTGTCGCTCGGCGGTCTCGGGCTCGCCCGTTCGGATCCCGCCTACTACGCCGCGGCGGTTCTGGACGTCGTGCTGGGAGACAGCGCGGGGTTCGGATCGCGCCTGGCGACCCGTCTGCGCGAGGAGGCGGGGCTCGCCTACGTCGTCGAGAGCGACACGTGCGCGACCGCCGGGATCGATCCCGGCGTCTTCTGGGCGTACACGGCCACGTCGCCCGAGCACGTCGAGAGCGCGATCGACGGGATCCTCGACGAGATGAGGCGCGTGCGCCGCGAGCCGCTGACGTCGGGCGAGCTCGAGTCCGCCATCGCCTACCTCCACGGGCGACACGAGCTCGAGCGCGAAACGGGCGAGTCGCGCGTCGTGCGTCTCGTGAGGGCTGAGCGATACGGTCTCGGCCTCGACTACGACGATCGCTACCGCTCGTTGGTCGAGTCGGTGACCGCCGACGACGTGCTGGCGGTCGCGCGGCGGGTCGTCGATCCGGACCGGAGCGCGATCGTCGTGGTCGGCCCCGAAAGCGAGTCCGAAACCGAGGCCGGACGCGGTCCGGGAAGCGCGCCGGAACCGGGAAGCGCCCCGCGGCCCGACGTCGCGCCCGAGACCGGCCGGCCCTGAGCCCCGAGAGCCAGCCTCCGTCCGCTCGCCCATCCCTCGACGATCGTTCCCGAACCGAGAACCCGCACCAGCACCGCGCCGTCCAGGTCGGTCCGGAAGACCGACGCGCCGCTCGACTCGAGCCGCTCGACGACGCGCCGGTGAGGGTGGCCGTGCCGGCTCCGCAGCCCCACCGAGATGACCGCGACCGTGGGCCGGGCCTCCCGGAGGAACGGCCCGGTCGACGAGGTCGCCGATCCGTGGTGGGCCACCTTCAGGACGTCGGCGGGTGGGACGCCGGCGCTCGAGACGAGCGCGAACTCCGCGTCCCGCTCGATGTCCCCCGTGAGGAGCAGCGTCGGTCCGACGTCGACCGAGACGACGAGCGAGCGGTCGTTCTCGGAGAGCGATTCGAGACTGCGGTCGCCGTCGGGCCAGAGGACGACGAGCGCGTGCGGGCCTGACGCGAGGATCGTGTCGCCCCGCGCCACTTCGACGACCGGCACGCCGGCCCGCTCGGCCGCGGCCGCGACCTTGGAGAGCGCTGGACGGTCCCGGCCTCCGGGCGGAAGGACCAGCCTCCCGACGCGCACGTTGGCGAGGACGGCGGCCGCTCCCCCGGCGTGATCGGCGTGGCCGTGCGTGACGACGATCGCCTCGAGCCGCCTGATCCCGTTTCTCGCGAGATACGGAAGGACGACGTCGCGTCCCGCGTCCCGTCGGCTCCAGGCCTCGCCGCCGGGCCCCGCATCGATCAGCACGTGGCGACCGCGGGGGACCGACACGAGCGCGGCGTCGCCGTCACCCACGTCGAAGAAGATCACCTGCGGGTAGCTGCTTCCCGGTCCCGTCGCGGCGAGCGCGACGGCCATGGTGACGGTAGCCGCGAGCACACAGACCGAGACGCGGCGCGCGCCCGTTGAGCGCCGACCCCTGGTCGCCGCGACCAGCGCGACGACGACCCCGAGCGCCACGGGCCAGAATCGCCCGGCGACGGCCACCGACGCCCAGCGCGGCGCCGCCGCGAGGGCCGCGGCGGCGCTCATGCCCCGCACGGAGAGCCACACGGTCGAAGCGAAGATCGACGACAGCCACGGCGCGACCGGGCCGCTGGCGAGCATCGCGATGCCCGATCCGACCGTGAGCCCCGCGAGAGGAACCACAACGAGGTTCGCCAGCGGGGCGATGAGCGAGATCTCGCCGATGTGCGCGATCATGACCGGCGCGACACCGAGCTGCGCGCCGAGCGAGATCGAGAGCGGACCGGCGAGCCGCTCCGCGACGGCGCGGGCCCGCGGGGTCTGCTTCGACGCGGTGGCGTCCCGCGGCCGGAGCCGGCCCACGAGCGCGCCGCGGATGGGGCCCGCGAGCAGGAGAATGCCGAGCGTCGCCGCGAAGGAGAGCTGGAAGCCGAGGTCGAACAGGGACCCGGGGCGGACGAGAAGAAGCGCGAGCGCAGCCACCCCGACGGTGTTGAGCGACGGGCACCGCCGCTCGAGCGAGCCCGAGAGTATGAGCGCGGTCGCCATCGTCACGGCCCGGACGACCGAGGGACGCGGGCCGACGACGCACGCGAAGGCGACGAGGAAGGGAACGACGGCGAGCCTGGCCGCTCGCGGCGGCACGCGCGCGCTGCGGAGCAGGGCGTAGACGATGAGGCCGATGAGGCCGACGTGGAGGCCCGAGACCGCGAGGACGTGGACGACTCCCGAACGCCGGAACGCGTCGAGAAGCAGGTCGGGCAGGTCGGAGCGGCGCCCGAGCAGGAGACCCGTGGTCACGGCTGCCGTGTGTGGATCGAGCCGGCGGGCGATCGAACGTTCGACCCAGGCCGCGGCCCCTCCCGAACCACCGCCGCCGGTGAGGAGCGTCGAACGGTCGACGTCGAAGGTCGCGTGGATCGAGCGGTTCGAGAGGTACGACGCGAAGTCGAACCCACCGGGGTTGCGGGCGCCGCGCGGAGGCTCGATCGTTCCCGCAAGACTCAGAAGGTCGCCGCGGGTAGGCGTCGGTGCGCCGCGAGGGAGCGAGGCCCACGCGAGGCCCGACGCCGGAACGGGGGCGCCGCCCCGGGCCGAGTCGCGCGCGGCGATCGCCCGGGCGACGATCCGGGGGCGATCGGTCGATCCTCCCCGAACCTCGAGAACGCGCGCGTCGATCTCGATGCGCGCGGCGGTCGCGACGAGGGACACGTCGTCTCTGGCCACCCGCTCGTGGCGCACCTCGTGCCAGAGGGCCCCGGCCGGGAGGAGCGCTGCCAGAAGCGCCACGTCGGCGAGAACGGCCCGCGCGGCGCCGCCGCGACTCGGCCGCGACCCTCCCCTTCCGACAACGATGTTGACACCCGTTGGGAGCGCGAGGAGGAGCGCCAAGGCCGCCGGCACGGCCGGCGGTCCGATGCCGAGCGCCCCGGAGAGCGCGATTCCGGCCGCGACGGAGACGGCGCAGAGCGCCGCGGGGATCCTGGCGTGGCAGATCGGCCGCACGAGCGAGAGGCTCCTGGGGACGAACGGGGTCCATCCAAACGGAGCATCATCCGTACCTGAATGCAGGCGGTGTCGGTCGTGCTCGAAGTCGCTTGGTGTCGGCCGTACTCGAAAGCAGGTGGGATCACCCTTCCGGGCCGAGTCGTCGGACCACGACGACCGTCATGTCGTCGGACGCCGTGCCCGGGCCGGCGAAGGAGTCCGCCTCCGTGATGAGCACCGACGCCATCACGCGCGCCGGCGCGCCGCGGGTTCTCGAGGCGGTCTCGATGATCCTCGCCTCGCCGAACGGCTCGTCTCCGTGCATCGCATCCGTGAGGCCGTCGGTGTAGATGATCAGGTAGTCGTTCGGCTCGATGTGAGTCCTTCCCTCGACGTACGTGATCCCCTCGAAGGTCCCGACGACCGTGCCGCCCTCCATCAGCCGCTCCACCTCGCCGGTCGCTCGCATGAGGAGAGGGGGATTGTGACCCGCGTTGACGTACGTGAGGGGCCCCTCGGGATCGAGCACGCCGTAGAAGAGGGTGGCGAAGTTCTCGGGCTCGGTGCTGCGGCACAGCGAGGTGTTCGCGCGCGCGATGATGGCGGCGATCGAGTAGATGTTCTCCACGTGCGATCTGAGCGTGCCCTGCAGCGACGCCGCGAGGAGGGCAGCCGGGACGCCCTTGCCGGACACGTCCGCGACCGCCACGCCGAGGTGGCGGTCCGGCAGCTCGAGGTAATCGAAGAAGTCCCCGCTGATCGTCTGGGTCGGGAGGTTCATCCCGGTGATCTCGTAACCCGGGACCTCCGGATCGGCGTCGGGGAGCAGACGCTCCTGAATCGTCCGGCCGAGATCGAGCTCGCGCTCGAGGCGGCGGCGGCTGGCGGCCTCCTCCTTGGCCCGGATGGCGTTCGCGTGGTTGCGCGCGTTGATGATCGCGACGCTCGCGACGCTCGCGAGCGCGGAGAGGAAGTCGCGGTCCCTCTCGCTGAACGCGTCGAGCTTCGGGCTCTGAACGTCGAAGACGCCGACCACCTTGCCCCGGAACACGAGGGGAACGACGAGCTCCGACTTCGCGCCGATGAGCCCGACCAGGTAGCGCTCCTCCCTCGAGACATCAGGCACGATCAGCGCCTCGCCGGTCTCCGCCACCCGCCCCGTCACGCCCTTGCCCACCGCCAGCTCGATCTCCTGAACCATACTCGGCGGATACCCGTACCGAGCGGCCACCCTGAGCCGCTGCTTGTCCCGGTCGATCAGGAGAATCGTGCAATACTCGAACCCCAGGAATCGGTGCGTGAGATAGAGCAGACGTTCGAGCACAGTCTCGAGGTCGAGCGTCGACACGATCGTGCGGACCGCTTCGAGCAGCGTCTCGTGCTCGATACGGAGGCCCGCGTCGCCGTCTCTCTCTCGCGCGTGGTCGGGCGGTCCCCCGCCGCTGTGCTCGTCGTTCACGTCGCCGTCCTTTCGAGGCGCCTTCCGTTGCCTCCGACATGCCAAGTCCCCAGAATCTAGCAGCTGCGCGCGCCGCCCACAAGATCTAAGCCCGGGAGCGCACGACCTGGTACAATCGTCGGGACGAGAACGGAGGGAACTTGCGTCTTCAGGCGAAGGAGCTCCGCGACAGGGCGAGTCGGCTCGACCGGCTGGGTGATCCCTGCCGGTTGTGTCCGCGTGCCTGCGGCTCGCGGAGGGGCGCCGGTGAGCTGGGGGCGTGCGGGGCGACGCTCGAGGTCGAGGTGGCGAGCTACGGACCGCACCACGGCGAGGAGAGCGTGCTCGTCGGCCGCCGAGGATCCGGGACGATCTTCTTCTCCCACTGCAACCTCAGGTGCATCTTCTGCCAGAACTACGACATCAGCCATCTCGGACGAGGCCGCCCGACCACGCCGGACGATCTCGCCGGCATGATGCTCGAACTCGCTTCCCTCGGGTGCGCCAACATCAACCTCGTGACGCCGACGCACTACGCGGCGGGCATCGTGGCGGCCCTCGCCCTGGCCGCCGACCGGGATCTCGCGCTCCCCATCGTCTACAACTGCGGCGGGTACGAGTCGGTCGAGGTGCTGCGCCTGCTCGACGGGGTCGTCGACGTCTACATGCCCGATGCGAAGTTCGCCGATCCGGTCGCGGCCGCGCGCTTGAGCGGCGCACCCGACTATCCCGAGGTGATGCTGGCGGCGCTCCGTGAGATGCAGCGCCAGGTCGGCGACCTCGCCGTGGGCGACGACGGGCTGGCGACGTCGGGACTCCTCGTGCGCCACCTGGTCATGCCGGGGAACCTCGCCGCGAGCGACGCCGTGCTCGAGCGGCTGGCGAGCCAGGTGTCGTCCAGGCTCTCCGTCAACGTCATGTCCCAGTATCGTCCCTGTTTCCGGGCCGTCGGCGCCGAGGGGCCCGTCGGGAGGGCCGTCACGAGGCAGGAGCACAGGGAGGCGGTTCGGCTGGCCAGGGAGCTCGGCCTGCGGATCGTGCCTTAGGTCCGACCGTGCCCTCGGCCCGGCCGATCTCGCGCCCCAGGCCAGTCCGATCCTGGTGCTGGTGCCCCAGGCCAGCCCAATCCAGGTGCTGGTGCCCAGGCGCGAGCCCAATCCTGGTGATGGAGCCTCAGGACCTTAGTGTGTCGCGCCTGGCAGATGCGTCGGTGAATGCTCGTCAGACCGATACTTGACATGTTGTTTGATATGTGGTACTCTTGAGTTGAGTCGAGGAACTGCCCCGAGACCCGGGGAAGCTCGGAACGTTGGACACCCGGGCCGGCCGACAAAAAGCACCCGCAAGGAGCGAGCAAACGTGAGCGCCACCGCGAAAACACTTGGGATCGTCGTTCCCGTCCTGATCGCGACCACGTTCTGCCTGACCGTGCCGTTCATCATTATCGTGGCGGACGCGGCGGTGCTCCTCGCTGCGATTCTGATGTTCGTCGCGGAGCGCATGGAAGCCGCTCGCGTCGTCGACGAGGGTTACGACACCATCGAGTAGACCACGCGCTCCATCGAGGCTCAACATGAACGGCGCTCGGACCGGTCGTGACCGGCTCGGGCGCCGCTTCTCGTGTTCGTCCGCTCGGCGGCCCTTGGCGCTCGAGGTTCGTCCTCGATCGCCCGCGACCACCGTCCGTCTCGTCCGACCCGCCGCCGGCCCGTCGGGGTGAGCGCCTACCTCCCTCTCCTCTTCCGCACCGCACCGAGCTTGCCGGCCATCGTGAGCTCCTTGTCCCGACGATCGTCGATGACGACCGTCGTCAGGACTCTCACGACGTGCTCCCCGAAGGTGGACTCGTGCATGCGCGCGATCGCCTCGAGGATCTCCCTGAGATCTCCTTCAATCGCGGTTCCCATCGGATTGAGCTCGAAGCGGAGCCCCGTCGACTCCAGCACGTCCAGGCAGTGGGCGACGTGCTCGCTGATGCTCGCGCTCGACGTTCCTACCGGAACCACGCTCACCTGAACAACAGCCATGACCGTTTCCTCCCGCGCGTTCCACGGACGGAGCCGGAGAGGGCGCCGACACGGTGGTCCGGCGCGCGCCGCGGAGCCGTCAGTGTCCCTCCTCCTTGTCCACGACGAGGTTGGTCACCGTTCCCGTGACTCCCTCGATCGTGCGAAGCTGGTTCAACGTGAGATCGAGAAGCTCGTCGAAGGTCTCCGCCTCCACGAGGGCGATGATGTCCTGGTCGCCGCTCGTGAGATCGGCGGTCTTGACCTCGCGGCGTTCCAGGAGGGTGTCCCTCACCTCCCGCTCCTTCCCGGCGGCGACGTTGATCTTCACGTATGCTCGTGCCACTTGTGCCTCCTTGAACTCCGTCACAGGCGTCGTTTTCACCGTTCCGGTTTCGGGGCAGCCGATGCGCCCGTCTCGTGCCGCGGACCGCGGGCCCGCGGGAACAACGCCGAGCATCTACCAAAAGCGAGTCTCTGTCAACCTCGCGCCCGCTTGACGAATTCAAAACGTTCCGCGCGTATGTCGGTCACGAGTACCCTGTCGACGAGTTCGCCGGTCTCGGAGAGGATCGCCATCGCGATCTCGAACGCGGCATCCCTCGATTCCGACGGCACCTTGTTCAGAATCGGGCGGACGGTCGCCCCGGCCGGCACGCGCTTCATGCCCCCATCTGGTGCGGCCACGACGCGCGCCACGAGGTCCGGAGTCACCCGATCCCCCTCGGCGTAGGCGCGAAGGAGCTCTGGCCGGTGGACGGTGCCGTCGTCGATCCGGCGACCCAGGACGTCGAGCCCCACCATCGGGCAGACGATGGTCGCCCCTCCGGGAATCACGGGCTCGTGCTCGGCCGGCGCCTTGAGCGACCGCTGGCGCGAGCCGTCGGCTTCGACCAGGGTCGCGTCGGGCCCAACGGCCGCGGCGAGGGCCTCGAGGGCCGCGGGGGCGACGCCGACGAACTTCCCATCGGAGCCAAGCGCACTCGCCACGAAGAGGCTCCGATGCACGGCGAGATCCCGGCTGACGCGCGCGGTGCAGGCGCTTCCCACCGTTCTCGGCAGCGGGGGGACGTTCGCCACTCCGTCCGGCGGCCGGCAGGACGGACACAGGGCGACCGGCATGGCCTCCGCAACGCTCTGCCCGACCTTCGTCGTCGTCGACGCGAGCACTCTCCAGCCCACGCCGGCGAGTTCCTCGACGAGCCTCAGAAGCGCGGTCGTCTTCCCCCCTCCACCGACGAGCGCGACCACGTCGCCGCGGCCGACGCCGATCGCCTCGGAGAGGAGCGCGACTCGCGTCACTCTTGCCGGATGTCCTTCCAGAAGACGGTCCTGTTCTTGCCGGTCCGCTTCGCCTCGAAGAGGGCAATGCGGTCGGCCTTGTCGATGAGGTCGCTCCTCGACTTCGCATCGAGCGGATAGAGCGCCCCACCGATACTGATCGTGACGTCGCGCGTCGGGTCGTCGGACAGGCCGGTAACGAACCGCTGGGTCTCCACGTTGCTCCGGACACGCTCGGCTACCATCCTCGCGGTCTCGCGCGTCACGTCGGGGAGCACGAGCACGAACTCCTCCCCGCCGTAGCGCGCCACGATGTCGACCTGTCGAGCGTTCTCGGTCAGGATGCGTGCGACCTGCCTGAGGACGCTGTCGCCCGCCGCGTGGCCGAGCGTGTCGTTGATCTGCTTGAAGTCGTCGAGGTCCATGACCAGGAGCGCCAGCGCGTTTCCCGACCGCTTGCAGCGCTCGATCTCCCGCGTCAGCTGCTCGTCGAAGTACCGTCGGTTGTGGATCTCGCTCATGTGGTCGACGAAGATCAGCTCCTCGACCTCGAGTCTCCGCTTGATCAGGCCGCCCGCGAACTCGGCGATGAACTCGATGATGAACAGGTCCTCCGGCCCGTACGCTTCCGGACGCTCGGTCCACAGCTCCAGCACGCCGTAGACGTAGGCCTCGGCCTTGAGCGGAGCGACGACGAGCGAGCCGCCCACGCCGTGGGGGAAGCACCTCGCGTGGCGCTCGTCGGCCTGGACGTCGGGGACGTGGAGCGAGCGCCCGCTCTCCTCCACCTCGGCCTTGAGGGGATCGGGGGTGATCCGCTCCTCATCCGGCCAGCGGTACACGTCGTCCAGCTCGCTCAGGGTCCGCGCCGACGAGTTCGACAGGCCTCGCGACATGAACACGGCGATGCGATCGTAACCGACTGCTTCGTGCAGCAGATCGTACAGACGATCGAGGGCGCCCACGAGATCGCTCCGGCGGCTCGAAGCGGCGACGGCGTCGAGGAGGGCCAGCGGAAGCGCGGGTGGCGCGCTGGGTGCGAGAGGCTTGGCGGCGGCCGAGGGCTCGCCCGCGGGCGGCTCCGGCACGGACGGCTCGGTCTGCTCCACCTGCGCCAGGGTGATCGAGATCGTGTCGAGCGAGGCGAGATCGCGGTAGCTGAGCCGAACGCGGCCGTCGGCCTCCTCTCGTCCGACGCGTTCGATCCGTCCCATCTCGCACAGACGCTCGAGCAGCCTCACTGCGCCCTCGCGAACCGCGCGTTCGTCGGCCTCGGCGAGGAGCGCGCGATAGAGATCGAGGCCCTCACGATCGAGCGCCCCCACCGGAATCAGCCGCTCGAGAAGCTCGAAGGATGTCAGCCTTCTTTTCCTCATTTCGTCCGTCCCAGTGCCGTGTCGTGGCCCCGGCTGCAATGCAATCCGGCACGTTTCTTTCAACAACAATCATAGACCATCGTCAAGAATCAGTCAAAGGGGCGGTCGCTCGAACGCCTCGTTTTCCTCTTGCGCGGAGGGCCCCGATGGGGATAATGTCGTCTATCGTGAAACACGCAGGGCTGCTGCTCGCACTCATTGGGCTCGTGAGTCTTGCCGGCTGCAGTGGTACCGGCTCCACGGTGTCCCGGACACGAAGCTCGGACGTCACTGACACGTCCGAGAGGACCACCGTGGGAGACTCCCTCGACGCGGCCGACCGGCTCTACCGGGAGGCCCTCGCCCACTACGTCACCGATGCCTGGGACGAGGCCGCGCCTCTCCTCGAACGCGCCCTCGTGCTCCTCGACGGCGCGATTCCCGAGACCGAGGAGGGCGAGTCCGCCAGGGCCTCTCTCCAATCGCGCGTCTGCTACTTCCTCGAGATCGTCTCCGATCACTGCGACGCCGTCCCCGATGCCGAAGGTGGCGCGGCCGGCGCCGACGCGCCCGTCGTGTCGGTCTCGCGCCGGAGCCGCGAGAGGACGGAACGGACGAACTCGATCACGATCGTCCGGAACGACCGAGTCGAGTCGTGGATCAAGTACTTCCGGACGAGGGGCAAGAACGACATGACCCGGTGGCTCGGGCGGACGACACGCTACCGTCCAATGATCGACGAGGTTCTCGAGGAGTACGGCCTTCCTCACGAGCTCTTCTACCTTGCGATGATCGAGAGCGGGCTCAACCCGAACGCCTACTCGTCCGCGCACGCGGCGGGGATGTGGCAGTTCATCTCGAGCCGCGCGCGCATGTACGAGCTCCGGGTCGACTGGTGGGTCGACGAGCGGCGTGATCCCGAGAAAGCAACGCGGGCCGCGGCCGCCTATCTGAGCGATCTCTACGACATGTTCGGGTGCTGGGAACTCGCGCTCGCGGGATACAACTCGGGAGAGGGACGCGTCATCCGCGCCCGGAAGAAGCACCCGTCGTGTCCGGACTACTGGTGCCTCGACCTTCCCCGGGAGACCGAGAACTTCGTCCCGAAGTTCATGGCGGCCGTCGTGATCGGCTCCGACCCCGAGGCGTACGGGTTCTCGGGGTGGAAGGAGGAACGGCCGCTCGAGTACGAGCCCATCGAGGTCAGGAGCGCCTTCGACCTCGACGTGATCGCGGAGGCCGCGGGCACGAACCGCGACGCCATCAAGCAGCTGAACCCAGCGCTTCGGCGTTGGTGCACCCCGAGCGACGCAGCGTGCACCGTCTACGTGCCTGCTGGGCGGGGCCCTCAGTGCCTCGCAGAGCTTGCCAAGGTCCCGGCCAGCGAGCGTGTGGCGTATCAGCGGCATCGCATCGGCCGGGGCGAGACGCTCTCTGACATCGCGGACGCCTACGGCACCAGCATCAAGGCGATCGCCTCGTTCAACGGTATCAGCAATCCCCACCGCATCCGGGCGGGCGAGCACGTCGTCATCCCCACGGGGGCGACCGGGAGCGGCGACGTCTACGCGGGGCTCGACGAGTCGCGGAGCTACAGGGTTCGCCGCGGCGACACGGTGTCATCGATCGCGAGGAAGTTCGGCAAGCGCACGAACAGCTTGCTTCGCGCGAACGGGCTCGGGTGGAGATCCAGGATCTACCCGGGCGACACACTCAAGATTCCGATGTAGCGGTGGCCGAGTGGGACGGCCGGCGCGTGACCGCGTTCGCCGACGGGCCCCCCACGAGTGACCGCGTTCGCCGACGGGCCCACCACGAAGTGACCGCGTTTGCCGACGAGGCCAGGCACAAAGCGCAGCCCCGGATCCTCAGTGAGGGTCCGGGGCTTCCTCTTTGGCTCTCGGAATGCCGCGAGTTCGAGGCTCAGCGCAGCGGCCTGGCCACCCCTCCGCGTCTTCCTAGTGCTCGGCGGTCTGACGGACCGGCCTCAGGACGGCCGTCCGCTTCAACTCGCCCGCCGGGACGTCGGAGACGATGGCGCGGATCATCGCGTCGTGGTTCTCGATCGGCTCCCAGAGCGACCAGTTGTTCCTGTAGCTCTTGAAGTCGATCGGGTACGTGTCGTCGAGTCCGATCACGGGGTTGCTTCGATGCAGCCACTCCATCCCAACGAAGAACTGCTTGTCGGGGAAGTGCGTGTCGTTGGAGATGTTCACCGCGTTCGGGATCACCAGCTCGAGCCACGCCTCCTCAGGGTAGAGCTCGCCGGGGTTCAGTCCCTCGTTGGCCTCGACGCCGGGGAGTATGTCCTGGTTGGGACGCCAGACCAGCGCCCGGAACGGCTTCGTGCTGGGCGCCTCGGGGTCGTTCGGGTTGTCCACGTTGTCGTTCATGATGAAGAAGTGGATCCCGATCACGTAGTTCGCCCAGGTCGGGGCCTGGAAGAGCGTGGCGAGCTTCATCCCGCGCTGCCCGGTCGTCTGGTTGTCGATCGAGCCGAACGAACCGTCGTCCCACGTGAGCGTGGTGTCCTTGCCCTCGGCCACCCAGTCGATGCTGACCTGCTCGGACGAGACGTTCCCCGCGTAGTCGAAGGCCTCGACGTAGTACCGGATGAGCGAGTCAGGGTTGTTCACGGTCAGTGGCGGTGTTGTCAGCGGCACCCAGAACCGCACCGCATCCGGCCCCGGCGGGGCCTCGAAGGTGTCGTAGACCGTCGGCAGGAACTCGTTGATGCCGCCGTAGCGGACCCTCGTCCCGTCTGCCGTCGTGTTCGTTATCCCGACGAGCGTCAGTGCCGGGAGACCCGTCGACCAGTTGCCCGATATCGGATCGAGCTCGGCGCCCTCGATCGGCGGCTCGAAGGCGACCGGAGGCGCCGTCATGTCGAGGAGGATGTCGATCTCCACGTTCTCGCTCGCCCGGTTGCCGTAGAGGTCGGTCACAGCAGCCGAGATCGTCTTGGCCCCCTCATCGCCGAGGTGGACACCGACGACCGTGAAACGCCCCAGCCCGCCGTCGTCGGGGACCGCCGGTGACGCCAGGGCGGTGCCCTTCGACTCACCGTTCACCATGATCTCGACCGTCGCACCGACCTCGGCGCGGCCGCGGACATTGATCGTTTGGCTGCTCAGGCTCGCACCGTCCTCCGGATTCGTGATCATCGTTCCGGTCGGCGGATCGTTGTCCGAACTCACGCCGGTCTTGCTGCAGCCAGCCGCGAGGACGAGCCCCACCGCCGCCGCGGTGATCGCGAGCATCGCGAGCCACCTTGTTCGTCCGTCTCTCATCGACTCCGTCTCCTTCCGCAGGGAGAGCCTATCGTTGGACGATGCGCCGCCCCCTCAAGGCGCGAATCCGGCCGGTCCGGGCGGCCGTGAGCCCCGTGACGTCGGCTAGAAGCTGTAGGACGCCGACACCCTGTGACTCGAGTCCAGATACTCGTGTTTGCCGAACGCGTAGTTTATCGTGAAACCGCGATAGCCCACACCCGCTCCCGCGGTCAACTGACCCATCGCAAGTCCCGCGCGGACGCTCACGTGATCCCCGTGTCCGTAGGTGAACTCCACGCCGTAGTGCGTGTCGGCCGAGATCGGGCCGACGTGGTACTCGTCGGCGGTGAGACGATTCTCGAAGCGGAAGTCCGCGTCGGCGGCGAGGATGATCCTCGCGTCCATCGTCTCGATCGGGCGCTCGTACGCGATCCCGAGTTTCGCCGTGGGCATGATCGACTCGCGCTCCTTCGTGTTCCACACGAGGAACGTGGTCGTCACGTCCTGGAGATTGGCTCCGAGCGTCGTCCCCTCCCAGAGCTCGTACTTGGCTCCGAGATCGAAGCCCACGCCGTAGCACGAGAAGCTGCCGACGCTCTTCCGCACGATCTTGAGGTTCCCGCCGAGCCGCAGCCTGTCCGATGTTCTCCTGCCGTAGCTCACCAGGAGGGCCATCTCGGCGTCGCTCTCCCAGTTGATCCGCGTCGGGTCGTAGATGATCCGCTCCCCGTCCTCCTCGAAGTCGGTGAACGGGATGTCGTCGACCGAAAGCCTGACCACGGTCACGGCGATGGCCGAGTCGTCGGACAGCGGGTGCACGTACGCCCCCGTGTCGTAGTCGACGACACTGCCGAAGGTCTCCGAGTGCATGAGTTGCACCGACCGGGTCGGGACGTCGGTCACGCCCGCCGGGTTCCAGTATCCAGTGGTGACGTCGTCGGAAACGGCGACGAAGGCGCTCCCCATGCCGAGCGCGCGGGCCCCGACTCCGTGCGTCAGGAACTCCCCCGCGTACTTGTTCGCTGCCGCGCCGGGAAGCGCAGAGGCGAGAAGCACGGCGGCGACGAGAATGAGCGGAATCGTAGGTCGGGCCGCCCGCCGGACAAGCCCGCGAACAGGCCTCTCTCGTTCTCTCGAGATCATCAGATCCCCTTCTAGCATGCTCGCATCCGGTTGTAAAGTCGAAAGGGAGCCCCGCCCGCGTGCGCGGGCCATCATCGCTCGAGCTCCCGCCTCAAGAGCTCCGCCCGCACCCGCTCGTTCCTTCTGCCGGTCCGGACGATGTTCCTCCTCACCCTGTTCAGACGGGTCGTGAGTCTCATCGCTTCAAAGAGGTCGTGCTCTTCGTCCGAAAGGAACTTGAGGTTGCCCCGGTGCCACCGGAGCCTCTCCTCGAGGGCCGCGCCGTACTCGTGCATGTAGACCAGGGTCGACGCCGAGACCCGCGCCAGCCGCGCGTCCTCCTCGTCCAGTCTGACCTCGGCCTGGGGAGCCTCGAACACGATTCCCAACGATCCCTCCCACCTACCGGACGAGGATCATCTTGCGCGTCTCCTCGTGTTCGCCGACCGTGAGCCGGTAGAGATAGACGCCCGCTGCGACGTCGACGCCCAGCTCGTCCGTGCCCTCCCACGTCACGCTGTGCTCGCCGGCCCGCACGGGACCCCGCACGAGGGTCCGGATGAGGCGTCCCTGGACATTGTAGATCGCTAAGCTCGCCTCGGCCTCCCCGCGCATCGAGAACGTGATCGAGGTCGACGGGCTGAACGGATTCGGGCAGTTCTGGTGCAGGAGGGCCATCTCGCCGACCTCCTCCTCGCCGCCCGCGACACCGGTCCCCGACGGGGCCACGGCCGTCCCGACCGCGACGTCGTCGATGTAGACCCCCTCCTCGACGTCCGCGCCGTCGCTCGTGAAGCGGAACCTGACCTTGAGCGCGTCGCCGTTCATGTCTGGCACCAGGTAGCGGTACTCGAGCCAGTCGTTCCCGATCGATCCCAACATGTCGAGGGCGCCCCCGCTCCCGATGAAGTCGAGGGTGTCGACCGGGTCGCTTCCCGAGAGGAGTTCGACGAAGAAGCCGTCCTCGTGGTAGATCGGGAACTCGTACCAGCACCAGAACGACAGCTCCATGTTCGGGCCCGCGGTGAATTCGGGCGAGTCCAGATGGCAGTTCATGTCGTCGGCGTACTCCCACGTGTCGGTCGAGCCGCAGTACCAACTCGTCGCTCCCGAATGCGCTCTGTGCGACGTCAGGGTCCAGAGGTCCGACTCGCCTCCGTGATTCCATCCGGCCGCCCCGTCCTCGAAATCGTACGCCCGACCGACGTCGCCGACCGCGATGACGAGCGTGTCGCTGCTCGTTTCTCCCTCCGCCGTCTCGGTCGCGAACGACAGCTCCGGGAAGTGCGGCACCGGAATCCCGTGGGCGAGCTGGATCTCGAAGACCGCCTGGGCGAGCCCACCGCTCGGGATCCGCCCGAGTGAGGCGCTCCCGCCGGTCACGAACACGTCGGGATCGAGGCTCGCCAGGGTCGCCTCCGCCGCCGACGCGTCGGCCAGGCCGCCGTTCGTGACCTCGACCATGAGCTTGAGAATCTCGCCGGGTTCGGGCACACCGTTGCCGTTGCCGCCCCACGCATCGTCGACGTCGTAACCGCCGGTCGACAGGACGGCCGCCGCGACGGTGAGCGCGATCGTGCCCCCCCACGAGCCGCGGCCGCCGGCCGACACGATGTCGACGTCGAGGTCGACGACGTGGCCGTCGGCGCAGCCCTCGACGATGCTGATCGAGAAGGCCGGCTCGCCCACGGCCGTCTCTCCGCCCGGAATGTCCGGATAGGCCGACTCGCCGGCGAGCACCTGCGCCCAGGGGTCGTCGGTCGTGATCGTCACGTCGACGCCGGTGGCTTCTTCCGTTCCGAAGTTCCTGACCGTGAGGGAGAGGTCGACGGTCTCGCCGGGGCCGGCGAGTCCGTCGCCGTTGCCCGACGCGTCATCGATCGCGAGTCCCTCCCCCCTCAGGTAGACGCCCGACATGGCGACGGGCACCGTCGTTTCGTAGGGACGGCAGTCGGCCGCCGTGACCGTGAGCTCGAGGGTCTCCGGGACGGCCGTCTCGACGGCCATCGTCACGGTTCCGTCGGAGCCGGTGTGCCCCCTTCCGTAGAGGTCGACGCCGTTGCGGAGACAGACGAGGGCGTCGGCCACGGGTCCTGTCGACGTCCGGACGGTCGCGTCGAAGATGAAGGTCCCCGCCACGACCGAGTGTGGGTGTTCGACGCTCAGAAGCGCCGGCTCGCGCGTCCAGATGGGCATCTCCGGGTCGCCCAGGAGATTCAGCTCATACTGGTGCCAGCGGTAGACGTTCTCTGACTGCGAGAACGGTATCAGGACGGCCTTGGCAGCCGCGAGGACGGCCCCCGCGTGGCGCACCTCCTCGACAAAGAGGAAGCGGTAGAACTCCTGCATGAAGCGCTCGGAGTATCCGAAGCCCGGGTTGCCGGGGGACGCCCATCCGTAGCGGTCGTTCCCGATGAAGGCGACCGCGCCGCCTCCGGGGTTCCTGAGGAAGTGCTCCGCGATGCAGCTCTCCTCGAGGTCGAACGCGGCCGGCCAGCAGCCGATCGAATAGACGACCGGCAGTCCCATCGCGTTCGTGAGGGCGTCGGCGTGCGAGCGGTTCATGTAGCCCTCGCCGCAGCCCATCACGGTGTACCAGGCGTGGCCGCTGTGCAGGAAGTGTCCCTTCCCGGCGTTGATTGCCTCGACGACGCTCGTGACGGACTCGTTTCCGAGCGTCTCGTAGAGCTTGGTGATCGGGTCGAATCGAGGCGGCACGGAGTCCCGGTCGATCCGGTTCAGGGCGATCCCCGAGTCCGTGAAGGGATCGTCCCACAGGATCTCGGCCGCCATGAGCATGTCCAGCTCGACGCCCGACGCCGAGGCCCTCTCGTAGTCGAGCACCTTCCCGACGAAGACCTCGGCCTCCTCGACGCTCGTGACCGGCGCGCGGCCGACGAAGACCTCCGGGTAGAGATCGACGTCGTCGTCGGTCTCACCGTACGTGTCGTCGCCGTCGAGGTTCCAGTCGCCGTCGAGGTCGGCGTAGTAGAGGTCGGCGGCGAGGTCGTCATCCAACGCGTGGCCTCCGGCCTCGCAGGTCATGGCGTACGCGTGGCGCGCGGGCACCCAATCGGTGTCGCCTCCCAGGAGGATCCAGACCGAGCCCCACGTCTCGTACGCGTCGGCGATGAAGGCCCTGATTCGCTCCTGGGTGTCGTCACCCGCGTACGTCGCGTCGATCCACTGCACAGTCACGATCGTCGCGGGCACGCCCTTCTGCGACTTCCAGTCGGCGAGCGGAGCGAACGCCGCGGCATGGGCATCGTCGGCGATGATGACGTACTCGATGTCGTCGGGATCGAGGAGGGTCTCCTCGAGATCGAGCGAGGCCCTGGCCGGTCCGAGGCCCGAGACGTCGGTGAGAACAGCCCTGGCGAACCGGCCGGATTCGTGTTTCGCCGCGAGTCCCGGCGCCGCGGGGCCGTCCTCGTATCGGAGCCTCAGCACGACGCGGCTGAAGAACCGCAGGCGTCCGGTGTCTGGCAGGAACTGGAGCGGGTAGACGGAGACGCCGACCGTCTGGCTCGCGCCGACTCTGGTGATCGATGACACCTCGGCGACGGCCGCCGGATACGCGGCGTGCCCTCCGTAGATCGTCTGATTCGGACGCGCGAACCGCCAGGACGGAAGGTCGATCCCCGGAATCGGGAGAATCCGAGGGCGTTGGGCCGGCCACGGCGTGACCCGTTGGAGTCGCTCGCGGCTCTCGGCGCTCGTGATCTCGAGGGTGACGAACGAGGCGCCGGGCGGGAGAGCGATCGTCACGGCCCTGACCGGAAGCTGCGGGCTTCCTACCTCACGCGTCAGGTCGCATGCGGCGAGCGTCACGACGTCGTAGCCGTTCCGACGGGACGTCTGGATGTCCTGCTCTCGGAACGCGACCGCGTGCTCGATGACGCCTGCGGACGCCACGCCCGGAAGCGCGACCGCGATGAGCACCGCCGTCAGGAAGCCGTATCGTCTCAACTGACTCGTCACGTCGGACACCTCCTCGGCGCCGGAACGCCTGGGCACAACAAACTAAGCCGCTCGACAGCCTGCGACGGTCGAATCGCGCCGCCCAGGACTGCTGTCGTCGGCAGGGGGTTCTCTCCTGATTCAGCCTTCAATCACAGCTTGGACTCTCACGGGGCACGTGTCAAGCGGGGAACGGTCCCGATTCGCTGCTTTAGTGGCTAGCAGGCGTTATACCGGCGAATCCTCCCCTTCTCTCTCCTGTTCGGAGCCCCTGAGGTCTCGCTCGAGCGGACAGGATTCGCAGCGGGGCGTGGGGCGGCAGTGCTCCTTCCCGAGTCGGACGAGGAGCGCGTGATACTCGCCGTAGAGCGGCGCGTCGGGCGGGAGCGCGCGTTCGAAGAGACGCTGGACGTCGTCGTACGAGGCGCCCGGCTGGGTGAGCCGGTGTCGCTCGACGAAGCGGCGAGTGTAGGCGTCGACCACGAAGCGCGGGTGTCGCTTGGCGTAGAGCAGGATCGCGTCCGCGGTCTCGGGTCCCACACCCGTGATCGTGAGGAGCCAGGCTCGCAGTCGCTCGCCGTCGATCGCGAGCAGCCCGTCGAGCCCGTCGTCAAATCGAGCGATCACTGCGAGGATGTTCAGAAGGGTGCGCGCCTTCTGGCGGTAGAAGCCGGACGGGCGCACGAGCTCTTCGAGTCTTCCGCGGCCGAGCGCCGCCATCCCCTCGGTGGTCAGAGCCCCGTGCGTCCTGAGCGCTGCGATCGCGCGCTCCGCGTTCCTCCAGGCGGTGTTCTGCGTGAGCACGGCGCCGACGATGGTCTCGAAGGAGGATTCGGACGGCCACCAGCCCTGGGGTCCGTACGCTTCGAGGAGCGCCGCGTAGGCCTCGAGGAGTCGAGGGCCGGGGGTCCGTTCCTTCCGCATGAACGCTCCCTCAAAGACCGACAGGGCTCACCGCGAGCCCTGTCTCTTCGTTCCTGGCGCTGGATTCAGTGGTGCCCGGAGCGAGACTCGAACTCGCACAGGCATACGCCCACCACCCCCTCAAGATGGCGTGTCTACCAGTTCCACCATCCGGGCACGCCTCACTGCTGTCGCCTCGGGCCGGTTCCCAGCGCGATGCGGGCCGTCAGCGTCGGACGATACTACGTCTACTCGCCTTCAGGTTCAATCGGATTCGGCTCCGGCGCCGTCTCGCCCTCGGCCGGCGGCGATGTCCCCTCCGGAAGCCCGCCCTCGGAATCGGGCGGTCCCTCCGTGGGCGCCTCGGGCAGCCCCTCGGTGGGCGCCTCGGGCAGCCCCTCGGTGGGCGTCTCGGGCAGCCCCTGCGGGATCCCCTCCTCGGTGACCACGTCACCGACGGCGCTCACCGGCGTCGCCTGACGATTCTCGAGTCCGCCGGCGACGGTCCCTCCGCCGATCCGGCCGCGCACCACGAGTGCCATGGTGAGCGAGGTCAGCATAAACCCGATCGCCAGATAGCGCGTGGCCTTGGTGAGGAACGTCGCGGCCGCCTGTCCTCCGAACACGGCGCCCACGCCACCGCTCCCGCCGAAGGCTCCGGCAAGCCCTCCGCCCTTCCCCGATTGAAGCAGGACCACCACGATCAACCCAAGCGAGATCAGGACGTGGACCCCCAGAATGGCTCCGTACATGTCTTCCTCCGAACGCTCTCCGATCGGACCCGGCCGATCGAATCAGGGAGCGGAGCGCACGATCTCCGTGAAGCTCTCCGCGTCGAGGCTGGCGCCGCCCACCAGGACCCCATCGATGTCGGTCTCTGCCATGAGGCTGGCGGCATTCTCCGCCTTCACGCTGCCGCCGTAGAGGATGCTGATCCCGTCGGCGGAACGTCCCCCAAACATATCAACAAGACGGCCACGAATCAAGCGGTGAACCTCATTCGCCATCTCGGGCGTCGCGGTCCGTCCCGTCCCGATCGCCCAGACGGGCTCGTAGGCGAGCACCAGCCGGTGGGCGTGGTCCGGAGCGACCTCCGAAAGCCCGGTCTCGACCTGCCTCCGGACGACCTCCTCCGTTCTGCCCGCCTCCCTCTCCTCGAGCGACTCGCCCACGCAGACGATCGGCGTGAGGTCTCCCCCGAGCACGGCCTTGAGCTTGCGGTTCACCTCGGCGTCGGTTTCACCGAAGATCGAGCGGCGCTCCGAGTGTCCGATGAGCACGAACTCGACCCCGGCCGCCTCGAGCATGGGGACCGACACCTCGCCGGTGAAGGCGCCCCCGGGCTCCCAGAAGACGTTCTGTGCGCCGATGCCGACGGCGCTCCCCTTTGCCGCGTCGACCGCCGTCTCGATGGCGACCGTGGGAGGACAGACGAGCACCGTGGCTCTCGTGTCGATCCCGGCGAGGCGGTTCCTGAATAGCTGGATCAGCCGCCGCGTCTCCGCAATCGTCTTGTTCAGTTTCCAGTTCCCGGCGACGATCGTCCTTCGAGTCACTGTCTACACTCCGCTCTGGCTCCGGTCAGACAGCGTCCGTGAGCGCTTCGACGCCCGGGAGCGGCCTACCCTCGAGGAACATGAGGGACGCGCCGCCGCCGGTCGAGATGTGCGTCAGCCGGTCGGCGACTCCCGCCTTCGCGATCGCCGCCGCGGAATCCCCTCCCCCGATGATGCTCGTGGCACCCGCGTCCGTCGACTCGGCAACGGCCTCGGCGATCGCGTTCGTTCCCTCAGCGAAGGGCTCGATCTCGAAGACTCCGAGCGGCCCGTTCCACACGATCGTCTTGGCGTCACGGACGACGGCGGCGAACGCTTCGATGGTTCGGGGCCCGATGTCGACGCCCTTCCAGCCGGCCGGCACCCCGTCCTCGATCGACACGACCCTGGACGCGGCGCCCTCCTCGACGTCCTCCGCGGCAACGAGATCGACCGGGAGCGTGATCACCTTCCCCGCGTCGCGCGCCGCCTCGAGGATCGCGCGGGCCGTCTCGAGCCGGTCCTCCTCGAGGAGCGAGTCGCCCACGGCGAAGCCCTGGGCCTTCAGGAACGTGAAGGCCATGCCGCCGCCGACCAGGAACGTGTCGACCTTGGGCAAGAGATTCTCGATGACCCCAATCTTGTCTGACACCTTCGCGCCGCCCAGGATCGTGACGTAGGGCGGTTCCGGGGATTCCGTCGCCTGGGCAAGATGGCGGAGCTCGTTCTCCATGAGGAAGCCCATCGCCCGTTCCTCGAAGTGGGCCGTCACACCGACGGTCGAGGCGTGTGCGCGATGCGCGGTGCCGAACGCGTCGTCGACGTAGACGTCGCCCATCCGGGCGAGCCGGAAGGCGAAGTCGGGCTCGTTCTTCGTCTCGCCGCGGTGGAACCTGAGGTTCTCGAGGAGCAGGACGTCGCCGTTCCCCATCCGGGCCACCAGCCCCTCGGCCGTGTCGCCCACGCAGTCGGGGGCCATGGTCACGCCGAGTCCGAGGAGTTCGGCCAGGCGTGCCGCCACGGGCCGGAGCCTCATGGCGTCGACGAGCTCGCCCTTGGGCCTCCCGAGGTGCGACGCGAGGACCGCCTTGCCGCCCGCGTCCACGATGTGCCTCACGGTCGGGAGCGCGCTCCGGATCCTCGTGTCGTCCGTGATCTCTCCCCTGTCGTTCAGGGGGACGTTGAAGTCGACGCGGGTGAGCACGCGCCTGCCCTCAACGGCGAGGTCGTTCACGTGCAGCTTCTGCGTCATACGCCGTTCCTCACTTCCGGGCGACCAGCTTCATCATGTCGACCATGCGCGCGGCGTAGCCCGCCTCGTTGTCGTACCAGCCGAAGATCTTCACGAGGTCTCCGCCCTGGACCTTCGTCAGGAGGCTGTCGAAGATGCAGGAGTGCCGGTCGCCGATGATGTCGATTGAGACAATGGGTTCGTCGGTGAATCCGAGGTAGCCCTTGAGTGAACCCTCCTTCGACGCCTTCAGGAAGGCGGCGTTGATCTCCTCGGCGGTCGTCTTCTTCTCGAGCTGGACGGTGAAGTCGACGATCGAGCCGTCCGGCGTCGGGACGCGGATCGCCATCCCGTCGAGCTTGCCCTTGAGCTCAGGCATGACGATGGTGATGGCCTTCGCGGCTCCCGTCGTCGTGGGGATCATCGAGACGGCGGCCGCGCGGGCCCGCCTCAGGTCCTTGTGGGGGAAGTCGAGGATCCTCTGGTCGCTCGTGTAGCCGTGGATCGTCGTCATGAGGCCCCGGACGATGCCAAAGTTGTCCAGAAGGACCTTGACCATCGGCGCCGCGCAGTTCGTCGTGCACGAGGCCGTGGAGATGATGTCGTGCTTGTCCTGATCGTAGTCGCCGTCGTTGACGCCCATCACGATCGAGATGTCCGGCTCCTTCGCGGGCGCCGAGATCATGACCTTCCCCGCGCCGGCGGTGAGGTGCTTCGAGGCCCCCGCGCGGTCCCTGAACTTGCCGGTCGACTCGATGACGACGTCGACACCGAGCTCCTTCCACGGAAGGCCGGCGGGGTCCTTCTCGGAGTAGATCTTGAACCGGTCCCCGTTGACGACGATCTCGTCGCCCTCGACCGTGACGTCGCCGTCGAAGCGCCCGTGGACCGAGTCGTACTTGAACAGGTGCGCAAGCGTCGCCGCGTCCGTGAGATCGTTCACCGCGACGAGGTTGAAGTCGGGATTGTCCTTGGCGGTCCGGAGGACGAGCCTGCCGATGCGGCCGAATCCATTGATCGCGTAGTTGAGAGTCAACGTGAACCTCCTAGATCTTCCCGGTCGACCCGAACAGCTCCATCTTCGATTTGACCACTTCCTTCATGCCTTCTCGCGCCGCGGCCAGGATCTTCCTTGGATCGAAAACCTCCGGCGTCTCCGCGAGAACCTGCCGGACGCGGGCGGTGAACGCAAGTCTGAGATCGGTGTCGATGTTGACCTTCGCGATGCCGTGCGCAACGGCCTCCCTGATGCTCTCGGGAGGCACGCCCCTGGCGCCTGGGAGCACCGCTCCGTAGCGCTGGGCCAGTCCGAGGACGTCGGGCGGCACGGCGGACGCCCCGTGCAGCACGAGAGGCACGGCGACGCGCTCGGCGATCTTCCTCAGTCTGTCGATCGCGAGCTTGGGCTCAGACTTGAACTTGTAGGCGCCGTGCGAGGTGCCGATGGCGACCGCGAGGGAGTCGCAGCCGGTTCGCTCCACGAACTCGCGGGCCTCATCGGGGTCCGTGTAGGTGGCCTCAGACGCCGCGACCGCAATCTCGTCCTCGATGCCCATGAGCCTGCCGAGCTCCGCCTCGACCGAGACGCCGCGAGGCGCCGCCATCTCGACGACCTCCTTCGTGACACGCACGTTCTCCTCGAACGGCAGGTGAGATCCGTCGATCATGACGGAACTCCACCCGTGCTCGAGGCAGCTCCGGACCACGTCGAGATCGGTGCCGTGGTCGAGGTGGAGCGCGGCGGGCACGCCGGCGCGCTCCGCGAGATCCTCAACCATGAAGCGGATCTGCTCGTGGCCGGCGTAGGTGATCGCCGATTGCGACGTCGCCACCATCACGGGCGATCGCATCTCGGAGGCCGCCTCGAAGACGGCCTGCGTGATCTCCAGGTTGCTCGTGTTGAACGCGCCCACGGCGTAGCCGTCGGCTCGGGCCGGCGCGAGGATGTCCTTGCCGGTGACGAGCGTCACGTCCTGTGTCCCCTCCGCGTTCGGGTTCCTGTGGTGATCCCGGTCGTTCGACGGCCTATCCGAAGAACGTCCGCGCGACCTCGTAGAGCTCCGAGTCGACCCGCTTGAGCGATTCGGTCGCGTGCGACATCTCGATCGGGATGATCCTGTCGCCGGTGACGCTCGCCATCTTGCCGAAATCGCGTTCCTGGACGAGGTCGGCCGCCAGCACGCCGAAGCGAGTGCCGAGCACCCGATCGAAGGCCGTGGGCGTGCCGCCCCGCTGGATGTATCCGAGCACGCTCACGCGCGTCTCGTACCCGGTGTCGGCCTCGATGGCCCTCGCGAGCTCGTTTCCGATGCCGCCCAGCCTCACGTGACCGAACGCGTCGGTCCCGCCCTGCTTCACGACGAGCCCGTGGTTCTCGCCGTCCTCTCCCTTGACGGGGAACTCAGCGCCCTCGGCGACCACGACGATGCTGAAGTTCTTCCCGCGCCCGTGGCGCTTTCGGATGACGTCGCAGACCTCCTCGAGCGTGAACGGTATCTCGGGGATCAGGATCAGATCGGCGCCTCCGGCGATCCCCGCCTTGACGGCGATCCAGCCGGTGTGGCGTCCCATGACCTCGACCACGACGACGCGGTTGTGCGATTCCGCGGTCGTGTGGAGGCGGTCGATGGCCTCGGTCGCGATGTGGACGGCAGTGTCGAAGCCGAACGTGAAGTCGGTGCCGCTGATGTCGTTGTCGATCGTCTTGGGCACTCCGACGATCGGCAGCCCTTCCTGGTAGAGCCGGTAGCCGACCCCGAGCGTGTCCTCACCGCCCACGGCGATCAGCCCGGCGAGTTCGTCGCTCTCGAACTGCCGCTTGATCGCCTCCGGTCCGCCTTCGGTCTTGTACGGGTTCGTCCTCGACGTCCCCAGAATCGTGCCTCCGCGCGGGAGGATCCCGGACACCTCGTCCATTCCGAGCGGCAGCGTGTTCCCGTGCATCACACCCGCCCAGCCGTATCGGTACCCCAGGACCTGTCCCCCGTACTTGCCGATGGTGCGACGCACGATCGCGCGGATCACGGCGTTCAGTCCGGGGCAGTCGCCCCCACCGGTCAGAACTCCGACCTTCATGTCGTCCTCCGTGTTCGTGTCGCTGAGCGAGCGGGCTCGCGAGGCCTGCTCAGATCGAAGATGGTAGACTCGTCTCGCTCCGGATGTCAACCGCTTTTCCCCGAGCCCGTGTGCTCTTCGGGCACGCCGCGCCCCGCGGGCAGGCTCGGGCTCCGCGATCGTCTCCCGGCGCCCGAGCGGTGCGCTCCCTCCCCGCCGCTCGAACTCCCCGTCCGTTCCGGGACCCGGACTCGGCGGGCCGCGACGGCCAGGCACGCGACCGACGAGGCGTCGGCTTCGGCCAGCGCGTCCCGGGCGGCCCGCATCGTGGCGCCGGTCGTCACGACGTCGTCGAGGAGCAGAAGGCGCCGTCCCCGCGTGAGCGCGCGCACGCCCAGGAAGGCTCCCCGGACGTTGACCTCCCTCTCGCGCCGGCCGAGGCGAGCCTGACTCCTCGTCGATCGCGCGCGGACGAGAGCGCCCGGGATCACGGGAAGATCAAGGAGTCGCGCGAGGGATAGCGCGATGAGCTCGGCCTGGTTGAAGCCGCGCTCGCGCCGCCTCGTTCGGTGGAGCGGCACGGGCACGACGGCGTCGATCCCGGACGGGACGGCGACGCGCACGTGAGGAGCGACGAGGGCCGCGAGATCACCGGCGATCGAGGTGCGGCCGTCGTACTTGAGGGCGCGAATCAGCTCGCGGGCCGGCCCCTCGAAGTCCGCGACGTGCCACACGACGAGCGGCCCCGCTTCGACCTCGCAGAGCGCGGAGTCCGGGGCAACGAGGAAGGCTCGCGAGCGGGTCGCGATCGCCCGCAGGCAGAGGGCGCAGAGGTGCTTCTCCGGCGCGTCGAGTTGCCCGCCGCACGCGAGGCAGGAGTCCGGGAAGATGAACCCGAGAATCGCGGCGAGCGCGCGGGACGAGACTCGTTCGAACGTGGTCACGGTGGCGCGTCCCCGGGGCGGGGCGTTGCTCGGTTCTGTGGGGCGTTACGATCGCTGCGCGGCGCGCGCCCTCCGGGAGAGATACGCCATGAAGCCGGCTGCGATGAGGACGAGCACGATGCCCATCGCCTGGTTGCTCGAGACGTGCCAGCCCTCGCCCTTCCGGACCATCGACATCGGCTCGTAGTAGCGGATCGGATCGATGAGGAAGCGGTAGACGGACAGGAGGATCACGAAGAGCCACGTCAGGAAGCCCTCGAACGGTTTCCGTCGCTCGACGGCGAGCAGGACCGCGAGGATGACGAGCGCAGCGATGGTCGCGTAGAGCTGGGTCGGATGGACGGCCACGCCGGGGAACTGGGTGCCGGCGACCGACTCCGGGGGGAACGTGGCGGCCCACGGGCGTGCGCACGCCTGGCCGAAGCAGCATCCGTTCAGGAAGCAGCCGACCCGCCCGATCGCGATGCCGAGCGCCAGCGAGGGAGCGACGACGTCGGCGCCCCTCCACGGGTCGATGCCGCGCCTCGCGAAGAAGATGAGCCCGACCAGAAAACCCGCGGCGATGCCGCCGTACTGCGTCAGACCACCGTCCCAGATGCGAAACGCCGCCAGGGGATCGAGCTGGAAGTAGGTCCAGTGCACGATCACGTAGGCCGCGCGGGCGCCGGCGATCGAGGCCAGGATGACGAAGAAGGCGAAGTCGATGATGACGTCGGGGTCGAGGCCGTTCGCCTTGGCGCGGCGTCGCGCGAGCCAGATTCCGACGGCGAAGGCCAACGCCATCGCGACGCCGTAACTCCGGATCGGTAGTCGGCCGAGATGGAAGAGGATCGGAATCACCTAGTACTCCATCCTTCGAAGGCCCATGCCCAACACGATTCCGATCGACATGAGCGTAACGAGGAGCGACGAGCCGCCGTAGCTCAGGAACGGCAGCGGCATTCCCGTGACCGGCAGGAGCCCGAGGGTCACCCCTATGTTGATCGCCGACTGGATGAAGAGTGTGCTGGCGATGCCGACGATCACGAGGCTCGCGAACCGGTTACGGACCTGCCCCGCAAGCTGGATCATCCTGAGCACGAGGTAGAGGTAGAGCGTCAGCACGATCAGGCAACCCAGGAACCCGAACTCCTCGGCAACGACCGAGAAGATGAAGTCGGTGTGCTGCTCCGGGAGGAACGCGAAGTTCTTCTGCGTTCCCTGCAGGAAGCCCTTCCCCAGGGCGGCCCCGGAGCCGATGGCGATCCGGGACTGGATCAACTGATACCCCGTGCTGAAACGGTACTTCTCGGGGTTCAGGAATGCAATGACTCTGTGCTTCTGGTAGTCCTCGAGGGAGTGCCAGAGGAACGGCCCGAGCCGCCCGGTCACGATGCTCGTGATGAAGATCAGGAGCTTGTCGATGATGAGCATTCGGGACAGATAGAGAAGCCACCCCAGGAGCCCGAGGTAGATCGTCCAGGCGAGCCAGTGGAACGCGAGGACCATGCTGATCACGGGCGTCGCGAGGAGCAGCAGGTAGACGGGACGGACCCCCGCCCAGTAGAGCATCGGGATCATGAGCAGAAGGAAGATCACCGAGGTGCCGAGATCGGGCTCCCGAAGCACGAGCCCCGTCGGGACCAGGACGAGGAGAAGCGGGATCGTCAGGTGGATCGGCCGCTCGACCCTGGTCTTCCGCCTTGCGAGGTAGCGTGCCAGGATGAGGATCACGGCGTACTTCGCGAGCTCCGAGGGTTGAAGCCGCATCGGTCCGACGTCGAACCAGCGCCGCTCGCCGGTCTTCCCCACGCCGATGACGAGGACCGCGATGAGGAGAAGCAGGATGACCCCGTAGATGATCGGTGAGAGCGCCTCGAGCGTGTCCTGCGACACGAACATCGCTGCGAACATGACGATCATACCGATCGCCGCCCAGAGCGCCTGCCTCTTCGCGAGCATCGAGAGCGCCGGGTCGCTCTCGCCGTGCGTCGCGCTGTAGATCATCACGATCCCGAGAACGACGAGGAGGAGCGTCGCCGTCAGGATTCCGGTGTCGAAGTCCCTGAGCTGCCTACGGTCCACGGTCGTCTCCTTGCGTCCCGGTCCCGCGCGTCGCGTCGCCTTCCGCGCCCTCTGTCGCAGCCTCCGGCCGCCGTGGTTCGCGCGCGGGCCCTCCGCCTCCTTGGTCGCCGTCGCCGGCCCCGGGCGAGGGCCGCTCCTGAGGCGGCGCGTGTCCATCGTGCGTCCTCACGGACGCCTCACCCGCCGTGGGCTCCGGTGGCTCCCACTCGGTCAGGAGCTCCGACCGCGCGGGTTCCGTCTCGGGAGGCCGGACGGCCGGCGGCGCGTCCTCGATCCTGAGATACGCCTTCATGACGTCGCGAGCGATCGGCGCCGCGATGGCGCCTCCCCCGCCGGCATTCTCGACGATGACGGCGATGGCGATCTCCGGATCGTCGGCGGGAGCGAAGGCGATGAACCACGCGTGGTTCTCACCGTGCGGGTTCTGTGCCGTACCGGTCTTGCCCCCCACCTCGATGCCCGGGATCCTCGCCAGCTTCCCCGTGCCGTTCGGAGCCTCGACCACTCCGAGCATCGCGCGGCGGAGGAAGTCGATGGTCTCGTCGCTGTACGGGAGCTCGTACGCCGTCGAACGCTTCGGTGTGCCCAGCACGCGTCCCGAGCGGGTCTGCACCTGTTTGAGCAGGTGCGGCGTCACCGCGACGCCTCCGTTGACGATGGCGGCAGTCAAGCAGGCGGCCTGTATCGGCGTCACCAGGAGCTCGCCCTGCCCGATCGCCAGGTTGAGAACGACGCCGCGGCTCCACTTCCCGCGGCCGTACCTCCTGTCGTACCACCTGGGCGTCGGCACGTTGCCGGGGACCTCGCCGGCGACGTCGACCCCCGTGACGCGGCCCAGTCCGCTCCGCTCGGTCCAGCCCATGAGGGTCGGCACGCCGAGCCTCGCGCCGAGTTGATAGAAGAAGACGTCGCATGACTCGATGATGCCGTCCAGGAGCCCGACGACCCCGTGACCCTCAGCTCGCCAGCACCTGAACGTCCGAATGCCGTACTTGTACGCGCCCTTGCAGGTCACGTGCTCGCGCCGCTCCGCGACGATACCGGTCTCGAGGCCCACCGCGGCGGTGACGAGCTTGAACGCACTGGCGGGAGGATACGCTGCCTGGATCGTCCTGTTCAGAAGCGGGTGCGTCGGCGAGCTGGTGAGCTCCGACCACTCACTCGTCGAGACGCCGTCCGCGAGCGAGTTCGGGTCGGGGCCCGGATGGGACGCGAAGACGAGCACGTCCCCGTTCGACGGGTCGAGCGCCACGATCGCGCCGGCGGCGAACTCGCCGAGCCTCTCATCCGCGACCCGCTGGGCCACGGCGTCGATGGCGAGGATGACGTCGTGCCCAGGCTTCGCCTCCCGCGAGTGTCCGCCGAAGGGACGAAGCTCGCGGCCCGACGCGTCGTAGACCCAGTACTCGATGCCGTCCTCTCCGCGCAGCTGCGGTTCGTATCGGCGCTCCATACCCGCCTTGCCGATCATGTCGCCAGAGCGGTACCCGAGCGACGCCTTCGTCTCGAGCTCGGCCTCCGACACCTCGCCCACGTAGCCGAGCGCGTGATTGGCGAGGCGGATCTCCGGGTAGCGCCTGGCGGCGGTGACGTCGACCTTGACGCCCGGGAGCTCGGAGCGTCGCTCCTCGATGCGCGAGACCTGAGCGAAGGTGGCGTCCTCGACGAGCGTGACGCTTCCGTAGAAGTTCGTGCGCGCCTCCGCGAGGCGGCCGGCCACCTCGATCTCCTCGAGTTCGAGCAGCAGCGCGAGCTTCTTTGCGAGGTCCACGTCGTCACGCCCGCGTCGGCGGCTCAGGGTGACCGAGTGCGAGACCCGGCTGTCGGCGAGGACCGTGCCGTGCCTGTCGAGGATGACGCCGCGCGGCGCGCGGACGACGAAGCCCTGGACGTAATTGTCCTCCGAGAGCTCACGATAGAAGCCGCCGCGGGCAAGCTGATACCACCCAAGCCGCGCGATCGTCAGCGCGAAGAGAGCGACGGCGACCCATCTGAGGCCCCGCGATCTCGATCGTGCGGCCTCGAGCGCCTCGATGCCGTTACCTGAGGGAGTCACCGGCGATCGCCCTCCAGCCCCACACCCGCGCGAGCACGAAGACCACGATGCCGAGCGCCGCCGTGTACGCCGCTCCTAGAACGCTGGGAGGGAGGAAGCTGTTACGGAAGATGTCCATCTGGTGGCGGTAGTAGACGACGTAATAGATGAAGTCTCGCAAGAGCGTCGCGACGAAGAGGACGCCGAACTGCACGAAGACGTTGGCCTTCACGAGATGGTCCCACACCCCGCCCGTCGTGAAGCCGACTATGGTCAGCCCGAGCGAACTCAGGCCCAGGTACTCCGGGAACGCCGAGTTCGAGACGAGTCCCATGAGGAATCCGGCGATCGTCACGACGCGCGCGCCCAGGTAGAGCCCGCCGTACACGAGCACGAGCACGAGGAAGTCGGGACGGACGCCGCGGATGTCGAAGACGTGTGCGTACTCGGCATCGAGCACGACGGCGGCGTATGCGAGGAGCGCGAACACCCACGGACGCATCTAGTCGGTGCCCTCCTCTTCTCCGGTGCGGGGCCCGCTCCCGAGCACGGGCGGCTCCTCGCCCTCCGGGAGCGCGTCGAGCAGGCCGAGTTCCCTCAGCAGAGACTCCTGCTGCGCGTCGAGCAGGTCGGGGGGCGCGGTGCGAAGGCCGGTTTCCACGAACACCTGGCGGAGCGCGTGGAGCTCGACCGCGAGCTGAACGCGCACGGAGAGCTCGAGCGGACCCTCCGCGACTGAGGTCACGGTCCCGATCACGAGTCCGGGCGGGTAGATTCCCCCGAGGCCCGAGGTGACGACCTCGTCCCCGGCGACGACGTCCGAGCCCGACTCCAGGTACTTCATGTTCCATCCGAGGAGCTCCGACGACTGCCCGACGCGAGGCCGCACGATGCCCATGACCCCGCTTCGATTGATCACAGCGCTCGCTCCCGCGGTCGCGGCCGAGAGCGGTTCGACGTACGCGCGCTCCTGCAGCACGCTGACGACCTTGCCGACGACGCCCTCGGGGGCCACGACGGCCTTGCCGGTCACGACCCCGTCCCTCTTGCCCTTGTCGATCTCGATCCGCTCGCTCAGCCGAACGCCCGGCAGCCGCGTCACGCGTGCGGGGACGACCTCGAGATACCCCTCCTCCGAGGAACTCACGAGGAAACGGACGACCTCGCGGATTCGCGCGACCTCCGCCCGTTCCCGGTCGAGCGCGCGCAGCTGCTCGCTGCGTGTGATCAGGAGAGACCGAAGCGCCTCGTTCTCCCTGCGGACGCCCGCAAGATCGGCGCCTCCACGTTTCATGGCTCGGAACGGGCGGACCATGAGGTCGCACGCCGCGGAGAGCGCGTCCTTCTGCGGCGGTGGCAGGAGCATCAGTGAAAACGAGAGTAGCGTGCAGACGATGAAGGCGGACAGCTCGCGGTTTTCGCGGAAGAGCCGGGCGAGCAGAGCGAACATCCCGTCTTCCTATCTTTTCGCCGGCCTCATCAGGACGGGCTCGTAGTGGGAGAGGCTCTCGAGTATCTTGCCCGTTCCGAGAACCACGCACGTGAGCGGGTTCTCGACGACGTTGATCGGGAGCTTCGTCTCCTCTCGGAGAAGCACGTCGAGTCCCCGCAGGAGCGATCCGCCGCCGGTCATCACGATGCCGCGATCGACCAGGTCGGCCGCCAGCTCCGGAGGCGTCTCCTCGAGCGAAAGCTTGAGCGCTTCGACGATGGCGGAGATGGGTTCCTGAAGCGCCTCCCTGATCTCCTCCGACGTGATCTTGAGCGTGCGCGGGACGCCTCCGACGAGATCGCGTCCCTTGACGTCGACCTCCATCTCCTCCTCGAGTGGGTAGGCCGACCCGATCTGGATCTTGACCTGCTCGGCGGTCTGCTCCCCGATCAGGAGATTGTAGCTCCGGCGGAGGTGGCTCATGATTGCCTCGTCCATCTCGTCGCCGCCGACGCGGACCGACGTGTGATTGACGATGCCGGAGAGGGCGATCACGGCGATCTCGGTCGTGCCGCCGCCGATGTCGACGACCATGTTCCCCGCGGGTTTCTCGACCGGAAGGCCGACGCCGATGGCGGCCGCAATGGGCTCCGCGACGAGGAAGACCTCGCGGGCCCCCGCGTGCTCGGCGGAGTCCTGCACGGCGCGCCGCTCGACCTCCGTGATGCCGGAGGGCACGCAGATGACCATGCGCGGTCGCACGAGGAGCCGCCGTCTTTGGACCTGCAGGATGAACTCCCGAAGGAGATCCTCGGTTCCCTCGAAGTCGGCGATGACGCCGTCCTTCATCGGGCGCACGGCACTGATGCCGTCGGGCGTCCGCCCGAGCATCTCCTTGGCCTTGCTGCCGACCGCCACCACGTTCCCGGTGGCCTTCTCGATCGCGATGACCGACGGCTCGTTCAGGACGACGCCCCTGCCTTTGACGTAGATGAGCGTGTTGGCGGTGCCGAGATCGATCGCGACGTCGTTCACGAGTCCGAGGATGGAGTCGAAGAGCATGATCGTCTTTCCGTTTCTCATGGGAGGCCCGCCGGCGCTCCCGCGGCTACATGTGCCCGAGTTCCTTCAGGCTGACGAAGCCCTGACTTGCGATGACGACGTGATCCAACACCTCGATGCCGAGGATCCTGCCCGCCTCGACGAGCCGTTCCGTCACCAGGAGGTCCTCCTGGCTCGGTTCGGGAAGACCCGACGGGTGGTTGTGTAGAAGAACAATCGCCTGCGCGCTCTCCGAAACGGCGGCCTTGAACACCTCCCTCGCGTGGACGATCGACGCGTTCAAGGAGCCGACCGAGATCGTCCTGACACCAAGGATACGGTTCTTGGTGTTGAGGAGGATCGCGCGGAAGTGCTCGCGGTCGAGCGCCGACATCTCGCGCATGAACATATCGGCGACATCCTCGGGCCCCGTCAGGTAGACCTTCGGCGCCCGACCCTCGTGCGCCCGGAGCCTCCTCGCGAGTTCGCGCGCGGCCTTGAGCCGCGCCGCGATGCTCCTCCCGACTCCCCTGACCTCCGTCAGGCTCGAGGGCGGCTCTCTCAGCACGGCGCCGAGAGTTCCGAAGCGCCCGATGAGAGCCCTGCCCACGTCCACGACCGGGAGCGATCCCGTGCTCCCCGAAATGAGAACGCACAGAAGCTCCAGGTCGGACAGCCCTACCGGTGGCAGGTCGCTCTCTGATGCGAGCCGCCACGTGTGACCGGAATCCTTGCTTCCCCGCACGTCACCCCGCCCAAGTCCCGGCAACGCTAGCACAAGCTTGTGAAAATCATCAAGCGGTTTCTAACGGCTCGGGGCGCTCGCCCTCGAGCGCGACCGGCTTCGCCACGAGATCGAAACCGCTGACCTTCTCGATCGCCACGCGCACGAACGTCCCCGGACGAAGCGAGAACGCAGAGGGTCGCTCGATCAACACCGTTCCGTCCATCTCCCACGCTTGACCGGCCGTGCGGGCCGTCGCGTGCTCGTCGACGTCGTCGATCAGGACGATCACCTCGGAGCCGAGCGCCCGGCGCCCTCTCGCCTCCGCGATCTCCTCCATCGCGTCCACGATGAGGCGCGCGCGTGCCGCGGCCACCTCTCCGGGAACCTGCCCCTCCAGATGAAACGCCGGCGTCCCGGCCTCGGCTGAGAACTCGAAGACGCCGAGGTAGTCGATGTTCCCTTCCTCCACGAACGCCAGGAGTTCCTCGAACTCCTCCTCGTCCTCACCGGGAAACCCGATCATCACCGAGCTCCGGACGGTCACGCCGGGAACGGCGTTCCGCAGCCGCCCGATGAGAGACCGGACGCCGGCGCCGTCGATTCCCCTGCCCATGCCCGCGAGGACGCGGTCGGAGACGTGCTGAATAGGAACATCGAGGTAAGGCACGACCCCCCGTTCCGATGCCATCGCTCCGAGGAGTTCCTCGGTGACGTGGGCAGGATGCGTATAGAGCACGCGGATCCACGGAACGCCGAGCTCGGAGAGGTCGCCGATGAGCTCCGGCAGGAGACTTCCAGAAGCAATGTCCGTGCCGTAAGCGGTCGTGTCCTGGGCGATGAGGTTGATTTCCTTGACGCCCGCATCGAGGAGCCCCCGGACTTCCTCGATGACCGAGGAAGGCGTCCGGCTCCGAAGGGCCCCCCGGATCGAGGGGATCGTGCAGTAGTGGCAGTGGTTGTCGCACCCCTCGGCGATCTTGACATACGCGAGATGCGGTGGTGTGGCGAGGATCCGGGGCGCCGTGTGATCGACGAGCGCGGCGCCGTCGCCCACCCGGTAGACGCGCGCGGACGAGGCGAGCGTCGCGAGGACGTCCTCGATCTCGTGAAACGACGAGCACCCGACAACGGCGTCCACACCGGGGAAGATCTCGAACGTCTCCTCGAGGAAGCGCTGCGGCAGGCACCCGGCGACGATGACGCTCCCGACCACGCCCTCACGCTTGGCCGCCAGACACTCTTCAACGATCGCTCTCGATTCCGCGATGGCGGCCGAGATGAACGAGCAGGTGTTCACGATGACGACGTCGGCGCCCCGCACGTCGCCCACGAGCGCGTGGCCGGCCTCGTCGATGAGGCCGAGCATGACCTCGGCGTCGACGAGGTTCTTGGGGCACCCAAGGGTGATGAGAGCGACCTTCATGAATGGAGTCTCTGAGTGATCGAAGGCTCACGCGGCTCGCGGGGAGGTCGATCGCAAAGGCGGCCGTCGCGTCGGGCGTTCGGCGCCCCCGCGCTTCTCCTCGGCGCCGCGCCGCCGGTCAGGCTCGTGCTCGAGCCGGTTGTCAGCGTGACCCGTACGGCGAGCCCGTGATCAGCTCGGTCCCCTCGGGCCTTCGCAACACGAACTCCCCCGCCGGGACCGTCACGTCGTAGCTCGACGCGTGCATCGTGTAGGTCGTCCGATCGCCGGTGCTGGCGAAGGCGACGATCCGTGTGACCGACCGCGCGTTGGTGTCGATCGACACCTCGACGCGGACCGGCTCGCTGAAGGCGGTCGACGGCTTGAGGATCAACGTCGTGATCGAGCCCCGGGGCTCAGCCGCGAAGGGCGCGGTCCTGTCAGGCTCGAACTGCCTGAGCAGACGGGCCGGGTCGAGCGCGACGTCGGCGGAATCGACCGCCGCGACGAAGAACTGGCTCGTGGCCGGCGAGTAGACCCACAGGCTGTCTTGAGCGACGACGATCCTTCCGCCGTCGGCATAGCGTATCGAGATGTTTCCCGGACGTTCGAGCAGAAGCACGCCCGACACCGACATCGTGGAGTCGGCGAGCGCCCAGTAGCTGTCCTGGGTGAATCCGATCCGGTACGAACGAGCGTCGTCGTATCGCTCGATCACGCGCGCGATCAGCTCGCGCGCCCGGGCGACGTCCGGCGACGTCTCGGCGCTCGTCGCGGTCACGGAGGGAGCGTCTGCGATCAGAAGGGCGGCCGTCGCCGCGGCGTTCCCGGGCGCCGCGCCTGCGCTCGTCGCGGCCGCGGTGAGCAGAAGCAAGAAGGCGGCCGCTGCCAATCCGGCCGCCGCAAGTGCCTTTCGCGCGGACCGCCACCCGGGCGCTCCGCACCATGTGCTATCGCTCTTCGTCCTCGTCAGCATCGCCGTCCTCTTCCTCTTCTTCCTCCTCGCCGTCCTCGTGCTCTTCTTCTTCTTCCTCCTCCTCCGCTTCTTCCTCCTCGACGTCTTCCTCATCGAGGTCTTGTTCTTCCGCTGCTTCCTCACCCTCCTCTTCTGCCTCTTCCGCCTCCCACTCCTCCCCATCACCGTATTCGTCGCTCGAATCCTCTTCGCCTTCAACGGTCGCCGGCGGTTCGGCGACGGCCGTCGCGACCCGGACCGGACCGAAGTCCTCGAGATACTCCGGACCGACGAGGACGTCCCTCGCCTTGCTTCCCTTGAACGGGCCGACGATGCCGTTCGCCTCGAGGAGGTCCATGAGGCGCCCGGCGCGCGCGTAGCCGACCGAGAGCCGCCGCTGGAGAAGCGACGTCGAGCCCACCTGCGTGCCGACGACCACCTCGATGGCCTGATCGTAGAGGTCGTCCTTCTGCACGGCGGCGAGCTTCGCCATGCCGCTCTTGTCCTCGAGGTCGAACAGGTACTCCGGCGGCCCCTGACGCCTCAGGTGCGACACGATCCTGGCGGTCTCCTCCGGGGAGATGTACGCCCCGTGGAGGCGGATGGGATCGGGCTTTCCGGTCGGCAGGAAGAGCATGTCCCCGCTGCCGAGGAGCGTCTCCGCTCCGTTGCGATCGAGAACCGTCCTGGAGTCGGTCATCGAGATGACGCGGAACGCGATCCGCGAGGCGAAGTTCGCCTTGATGACGCCCGTGATGACGTCGACCGACGGGCGCTGGGTGGCGAAGACGAGGTGAATCCCGACGGCTCTCGCCATCTGGGCCAGCCTCTGGACCGGCGCCTCGACCTCGCGGGGCGCCCGAACCATGAGATCGGCGAACTCGTCGACGATGACGACGATGTGCGGGAGCTTGTGCTGGTCGTCCGGAGGAAGCGCCTCGATCCCGTCGCCCTCCGCGATGCGTCGGTTGAACCCGTAGATGTCGCGAACGGTGAGGGTCGACAGAACGTCGTACCGGCGGTCCATCTCCCCGACGAGCCACTGGAGGGCCATCGCGGCCTGCTTCGCGTCCGTGACGATCGGGGCGATGAGGTGGGGGATCCCCGAGTACCTGGGAAGCTCCAACCTCTTGGGGTCGATCATCAGGAACCGAACATCCTCAGGCGTCGAGCGAAAGACCAGTCCCGTCAGGAGCGCGTTCAGGCAGATGCTCTTCCCCGCGCCGGTCGCGCCCGCGACGAGCAGGTGCGGCATCTTGGCGAGGTCGGAGCAGTAGACGCGGCCCGTCGTGTCCTTCCCCAGCGCGAGCGGGATCTCGGACCGCACCTCGTGGAACGCCTCGGCGGCGAGGATGTCCTTGAGATAGACGAAGGCCGGATGTTCGTTCGGGATCTCGATCCCGACGGCGCCGCGCCCCGGGATCGGGGCGATGATCCTGATCGCCGTCGCCTTCATGGCGAGCGCGAGGTCGTCCTGGAGGTTCGCGATCTGGCTGACCTTCACGCCGCGCGCCGGCTCGAGCTCGAAGCGGGTGATGATCGGGCCCGGGTGGACCTGAACGACGGCCGCGTCGACCCCGAAGTCGGCGAGCCTGTCCTCGAGAAGCTGCGATCGAGCGAGGAGCTCCTCGCGGGAGACCTCCCGGTGCGCGTTGTCGGGCGGGTCGTCGAGGAGCGAGAGGGGCGGCGGCCGGTACTCGCCCGCAGGGCGGCGCTGCTTGGCCCGCACCCGCTGGCGCGACGCGGCCTTCGCCTGGACGATGCGAGGCGGCTTCGGTTTCGCGCGCCTCGGGACTCCCACGGGCGGAGGAGCTTTCTCCTCCTGCTTCGCCTTCGCGCGTCCCTCGCGCTTCGCACGCGCCGGCGCTGCCTTCTCCGTCGCTCTGCGCTCCGCCCTCTCGGGGCGGGAGCGTTCGGCCTTCGATGCGCGCTTCGGGCGGTCGCGCGCGGGACGGTCGGACGTCGTCTGCGAGACCGTCCAGTTCCACACCGACGTTGCCGCCGTAGCGACCCACTCTCCGAACCGGACGAAGGGGGCCGCGGCGACCTCGAGATCGAACTCGGTCGTCAGGAGAGCGATTCCGAAGATCCCGCCGAGCCCCACGAGGAAGGTCCCGATCTCCCCGATGTGCCGGGTCCCGAAGTCGGCGAGAAACGCCCCGACGACGCCGGACACGCCGAGCGCGCGATCGCCGGCCAGGAGGTAGGCGAGCGAGACGGCGATCATCGAGACGGCGAAGATGAAGACGCTCCGGAGGGCCAGAACCTCGGGGTCCGTGTCGGCAATCCTGTTCCATCCCCACAGGATGAGCAGGAGAGGGACCAGCCACGCCGTGAGTCCGAGGAGGTTGAACATCCAATCGGAGATCTGGCGGTTCTGCACGCCGAGCTGTGTGGTCCAGATCTCAGAGCCGAGATCGCCGGACGCCGCGAAGTACGTGTGCGTGCCGAGGCTGACCGCGAGGAGGAGGCCCATGACGAGGAGCAGGACTCCGACGAACTGCCGTCTCTTCTCGTCGGTCATGTGATCGAAGAGCGCCACGTGGCGAGCCTCCGGTCGAGCGGGCCACGGCGTCACCGCGGGAGGACTCGAGGAGCAAGGGCGCGATGTGCCTACCGGCGATTCGAGCCCTGCGTGCTGATCCTGCCGTCGGCGACGATCGGGACGGTGTCGTACTTGTCGATCTTCGAGCAGAACTCCAGGTCGTCGGCGAACCCGAGCTCGGCCAGCACCTGGCCGTGCGATGAGATCCTGACGACGCCGCCGACGTCGTCCATCGACTCCGCGAGCGCGCTGGCGGCGACCGCAGCGTCGTTCAGCGTGAGCTTGCCGCGGAAGCTCTCCTCGAGCTTCCGCACCATCAGCCCGCCGCAGACGAAGTCCTCGAGGGAGAGCTGTCGGAGATTGCCGGAACACAGGATGGCGACCTTCTTCGGGCGGGCCGCGAGGACGTGCTTCACGACTGCGCTGACATTCAGGAAGCAGCCGATCACGATCTCGTCGGCGGGCGAGCTCTGGGCGATCGCGACGGTCCCGTTGGAGGTCGAGAAGATCAGTGTCTTCCCCTTGACGACATTCCGGGCGTACTCGATGGGCGAGTTGCCGAGGTCGAACCCCTCGATCTTCTTGCCCTCGCGCTCCCCGCCCAGGAGCGTCTTCTTGCGGTCGAGCGTCGGAATCAGCTTCGTCGCGTCCTCGACTTGTGCGACGGGGATGATCCTCTCGACCCCGTTCTCGCACGCGTGAACGATGGTGCTCGACGCCCGCAGCACGTCGATGATCACGACGTGCTTGCCCTTGGCGTGGGCTTCCGAGAAGCCGTTCGGCTCGCTGTGGAGGTTCAGTTCCATGCTATTGAGCTACCGCCAGTTCCTTCTCAGCCTTTTTTTTTCGTTCCAGGGTGCCCGTGTCGAAGGCGCCCGCGACGAAGTCGGGGTCGTTCATCATCTTCACGTGGAACGGGATCGTCGTGGCCACGCCCTCGATGACGAACTCCTCGAGCGCCCTCCGCATGCGCGCGATCGCCTCCGCGCGCGTGTTTCCGTAGGCCAGGAGCTTTGCGATCATGGAGTCGTAGTGCGGGGGGATGAAGTAGCCGCTGTAGACGTGCGTGTCGACTCGTATCCCCGGTCCGCCGGGCACGTAAAACTCGGCCACGTGGCCCGGCCGCGGCGCGAAGTCCTTGTCGGGATCCTCCGCGTTGATCCGGCACTCGATCGCGTGGCCCCTCAGGATCACACCGGACTGATCGAACGGCAGAGGCTCCCCCGCCGCGATCCTGATCTGCTCCTTGACCAGATCGATGCCGGTCACGAGCTCCGAGACAGGATGCTCGACCTGGATGCGCGTGTTCATCTCCATGAAGTAGAAGTCGCCCCGCGAATCGAGCAGGAACTCGATCGTCCCGGCACTCTTGTAGGCGATCTCGCTCGCGCCCCGCACGGCCGCTTCCCCCATGCGCGCGCGCAATTCGGGCGTCACCGCGGGCGACGGTGACTCCTCGATGAGCTTCTGGTGTCGTCGCTGGATGGAGCAGTCCCTCTCGCCCAGATGGACGACGTGGCCGTGGCGATCCCCGAGAATCTGGAACTCGATGTGGCGCGGCTCGACCACGAGCTTCTCGATGTAGAGGTCGCCGTTGCCGAACGCGGCCTCCGCCTCGCCGCGGGCCACCGCGATGTTCCGAACGAGCTCCTCGGGATCGGCGGCGGCGCGCATGCCCTTTCCGCCTCCGCCGGCCGAGGCCTTCACCATCACTGGGTAGCCGATCTCGTCAGCGATGGACAGGGCCTCATCGTCGCTCGTGACGATCCCCTCGCTTCCAGGGATGATCGGCACGCCCGCGCGCGCCATCATCTTCCGCGCCTGAGCCTTGTCTCCCATGAGCCGCATCATGTCGCCGGTCGGCCCGATGAACGTTATCTCGTGCGCCTCGCAGATCTCCGCGAAGCCGGCGTTCTCGGCGAGGAAGCCGTAGCCTGGATGGAGGGCGTCGGCCCCCGTCACCTCGGCCGCCGATAGGATCGCCTGCACGTTCAGATAGCTCTCGGCCCCGGGAGCGGGCCCGACGCAGACGGCCTCGTCGGCGAACTTCACGTGTAGCGAGTCGACGTCGGCCTCCGAGTGGATCGCGACCGTCGGGATGCCGAGCTCGTGACACGCGCGCATCACCCGGAGGGCGATCTCTCCCCTGTTGGCGACCAGGATCTTCTCGAGCATCACACTCTCCGCGCCCCCGTTCGTCTGGGGACCTCTGCTCCGCTCACGCCGGCTCGATGAGGAAAAGCGTCTGACCGAACTCGACCGGCTGCGCGTTCTCCACCGCGATCCTGACGATCGTCCCCGACACCTCGGTTTCGATCTCGTTCATGAGCTTCATGGCCTCGACGATGCAGACGATCTGCCCCTTGTTCACGTGATCGCCCTGGCGCACGTACGGCGCGGACTCTGGCGACGCAGAGGCGTAGAACGTCCCGACCATCGGCGAGACGACGGGCACGAGTCCCGAGTCCCGATCGGGCGTGTCGTCCGCAGGCGCAGGCGCCTCCGCGACGGCGACCTCGACCGCGGGAACGGCCGGCGTGGCCTGGGGGCGCGCCGCGGCCGTCACGGCGTCGTGGTTGTGCACGGCCGCACGTGAGGGGATCTTCACGATTCTGATGGTGTTCACGGGCCCGGAGAGCGTCAGCTCCCCGATCTCGCTGTCCTCCACCAGTCTGATGAGCTCCTCGAGCTTCTTCTTGTTCATCTCGCCTCCAGAACGAGGCCGGAAACGGGCGGTCAGGCCCGCGAGACGTACGCCCCCGAGCGGGTGTCGATCTTCACGATCTGGCCCTCCTGGAGGAAAAGCGGGACCTGCACCACGGCTCCGGTCTCGAGCGTCGCGGGTTTCGAACCCCCAGAGACGGTGTCTCCCTTGACACCGGGGTCGGTCCGGACGATCTCGAGCTCGACGAAGTTCGGCATCTCGACGACGATGGGCTCAGCTCCGTCGAAGAGCATCTCGACCTCGAGACCCTCCTTCATGAACTGCGCCTTGTCCTCGCCCACGGCCTCGGGTGTCAACGCCAACTGCTCGTAGTTGTCGAGTTTCATGAAGTGCAACAGGTCGTCGCGATAGAGGAACTGGGCCTTCTGCCGTTCGAGTCGGACGTCGTTGATCTTCTCGCCTGCACGCCAGGTGATCTCCAGCACTCGGCCGGTTCTGACCTCCTTGAGCTTGCTGCGCACGAATGCGCCGCCCTTTCCCGGCTTGACGTGGAGGAACTCAACGACGGTGAAGAGCTTGCCGTCCTTGCGGATGACCATACCGTTGCGGAAGTCGTTGCTCGTGGCCATGTGTCCCTCGGTTGTGTACCTCGTTCCCCGGTCCAACAATGGGTGCAGAATACACCGCACTCCCCCCTTCGTCAACCGGTATGTTCCCGCCCGGACGCCGCTCCCCACAGCAAAGAAACCCGGCAACCGACGGCGTGAAGCCGGATTGCCGGGACGCCGAACCGCGCTGGTTCCGGGAAGCCCGGGGCTCGCGACCTTCACGGCCGCGTCCAGAGAGTCTCGGTCGGACCGGGGCGAGCGCAGCGAGGTCGCTCAGTCCGGCGCCACGGCCCCGCCTACTCGACGGCCGCGAGGCTCTGCCGGTACTCCTCGAGCTTCGTTCTTGCCTGAAGGTCGTCCGTGTTGCGCTCGAGGATCGCCTCGCAGATCTCGATGGCGCGGGTGAAGAGCCCCTGGCGGGCGTAGATCTCAGCGAGCGTGAGCGTGGCGATGCCGGAGAGCTCGTCTTCCCGCGTGCCGGCCTCCTCGGGGTCGACCGGCGCGGCGAAGAGATCGGCCAGATGGGCCAGCTCAAGCGACAGGCTGCCCACCTCCCGCTCCCGGGCGGCCGGCTGGATCATCGGACGATCCTCGCTCGACGGGATGATGAGCGGAGGCCGGTCGGCCGCGGGCTCGGCGTCCGGAGGCCGGTCGGCCGCGGGCTCATCGCGCGGAGGTTGGTCGGCTGGGGGCTCGTCGTGCGAAGGCCGGTCGGCCGCGGGCTCATCGCGCGGAGGTTGGTCGGCCGGGGGTTCGTCGTGCGGAGGCCGGTCGGCCGCGGGCTCATCGCGCGGAGGTTGGTCGGCTGGGGGCTCGTCGTGCGAAGGCCGGTCGTCGGCCGGAGACGGCGGGGTCAACGCGGCGTCCGGCGCTTCCGCCCGGGCGCGGGTCTCACAGTCGTCCAAGTAGGCGCGGGCCTCGATGTTGTCGGGATCGCCGGCGAGCACCACGCGGAAGGCGGCTTCGGCTTCGTCGCTCCTGTCGAGGGCCAGTGCCCTCGCGAGAACGACGCGGATCGACAGGTGGTCCGGGAATTCCCCGAGGGCATCCCTCGCGAGCGCGACGGCCTCATCGACTCTGCCCTGGAGTCGGTAGGCTTCCGCGAGCGGGGCGAGGACGCGGGGTGACCTCCGCTCGGAGAGCCTCTCTTCAAGGGCGCGGATGGCGCCGTCCAGAGCGTCTCGGTCCGGAGCCTTCAACGGCGTGTTCCTGTGGGTTTCGGGTCGCGGAGGCGACGGTCAGAGGTCCTGACCGGCTGAACGCTAGCAGAGGCTCTACCAGGTGTCAAGACGAAAGCCCGCGCCTCGGCGGTGAAGCTGCGGCACCACGGCTACGGCCGCGGCGCGTGGACCGCGAACGTTCGCGCGAAGGCGTCGAGGTTTCTCATGAGCGACGTCTTGTCGAGGGCCGGAGCGAAGAGCGACGCGTCGACCATGTAGATGCGTCGCCGGGACGGCTCGTGGAAGCAGTACGTGCGGAACGGTCCGCCTCCCACCAGCTCCCTGTTTCCCCACCAGCCGGAGACGCGAAGGGCCTCGTGGCCGGCAAACTCCACGCTCTCGATCTCGAACGGCCGCCTTCGCTCGATCACGTCGCCATCGTAGTACTGTCCCGTGAGCTCCTCGCGTTTCGCCACGACGAAGTCGCCGGTGAGTTGGACTCCCTCGGCGTCGAACCACGAGATGAAGATGTTCCTGTCCGGACGTGTGCGACGGAAGAAGACAAACCCCCGGTCGGCGTGCGTGGTGAAGAACTCGTACCCCGTGGGAGGCGCGATCGACCACCCGAACCGGTCGGCGAGGGCCGCTTCGACGCCCTCTCTCCGTCCATCGCTCCGGAGCTTGTCGACGGCGCGTTCGACCGCAGCGTTCTCGTACGCGACGACGAGATCGCGCCCCCCGCGCCCGAGGAACGCCAGGAGCTCGGCCTCGTCCCGGGCCATGATGGTGCCCACGAACTGGCCCTTGGCCCAGACGTCTCGGTCCACGTGGAGACGTGGAGGTCCGCCGGGCTCGAGTCCCGGCATGCGCCTTCTCACGACGCGCTCCACTTCCCCGCCCGTCCAGGTCCCGATGAGGAGGATCTGCCGGCGGTTCGCGAGATCGCGGGCCTCCGAGGGGGTCGTGAGCGTCGTGCTGAACGCCGGCTCTCCGAGCAGCCAGGACACCTCGCTCTCCATGAGGGCGACGGCCGCCGCGGCCGCGCGATCGGTCGCCCGGCCGTCGTGCATCACGATCAGATCGTTGCTCTCGCCCACCGCCGTGACCACGGGCCCCGAGCACGAGAGGCACGAGAGGATCATGACGGTCGCGAGAAGCGCAGTCCTGAGTCTCATCATCAGTTCCCCCACGAGAGGAGATCTTCCCAATCGAGGACCCTCACACCCGGCGGAATCTCCAGGGCGAAGTCCTCCCTGCGAACGGGATCGCTCGTCTTCAGGGACTCGAAGCGGAGCTTGACCTTCATCTCGCGGCTCGTGCGCTCGAACGCCGTCATCTCGATCGTTCTCGGCGCCGCGAGTCCCGCCTTCCAGCCGTGGTCGCCGTAGACGATCGTCACACGCTCGTCCTCGTCGGCGCGCCCGATGTCGATCCTCCTCACGGTCGACAGGACCGGGTCGATCTCGACCGAGACGGGCCGGTCGGCGAGCGAACCCCTCACGACGATGAGCTCCTCGTCCCAGAGAGCGGTGGCGTCCTCGAGCCGCGCGAGGAAGCGAGCGTCCGGGAGGCCAACGAGAAAGGCCGCCGGGTCCTCCGTCCGGACTCCTCCGAACACGTCCTCGAAGCAGCCCTCGACGAGGGTGAGCCTGGCTGGGAAGTAGGCGCGGGCACAATCGTCCTCGATGGTCGCGAGCGCCGTGAGTGATGTTCCCATGATGCCGAGCTCCGGGCGGAGGTCCGCGCGAAGCCACGCCGGGCGGCTGTAGACGAGGGCGAACACGAACTTGAGCCTGCGGCCCCCCATGACCACCTCGCCCTTCCCGGAGCCTCGGAGCGCCGAGCCGTCGGCGAGATGCGAGTCGAGAGACGCGGCCAGGTCGGTAAGCTCGGCCCGCGAGATCGGATCACCGGCGGGAGGCACGCGCGCACAGCCCGCGCAGATCAGAAGCGCGAGAACGAACAGACGCGCGGATCGGGTGAATCGTGTCACGGTTCCTCCTCGGCTGCTTCTTCCTCCAGCTTGGAGGCCTTCTCGATTCTCTCCCGGAGTGTCGCGCTGTCCGGCTCGACCGCGAGGCCCCGCGCCCAGGCGGCGATCGCCTCGTTCGTTCGTCCGAGAGCGTAGAGCGCGTCCCCCAGGTGCTCGAGGACGACCGCGTCGTCTCCGCTCTGATCGGCGGCGAGCGTCAGCTCACGCCGGGCGTCCTCGAGTCGGCCAAGACGGAAGAGGGTCCATCCGAGCGTGTCCCGAACGAAGCCGTTGCCGGGCCGAAGCTCGACAGCGCGCTCGGCGTAGTCGAGGGCCCGGTCGAGATCGCGGCCCTCCTCGGCCAGCGCGTAGGCGATGAAGTTCAGCGCTTCGACCGACGCAGGCCGGATCGCCAGCGCCTCCTCGTAGGCCTCGAGCGCAAGATCGAGCTCGCCCGCGTCGTACCTGACCGAGCCCAACGCGCCGAGGAGCTCGGGCGTCCGACCGTGCGCCGTGATGGCGCGGTCGAGGAGACCGAGCGCGCGATCGGTCGCTCCGAACGACGAGTATCCTTTCGCGAGCGCCGCCGCCTCCGTCGGCGTCGGGGTCGTGCCCGCGACCAGCTCCGTGAGTTCGGCGACGCCCTCCTCGGTCCGGCCCAGATCGATCAGGAGCCTCGCGAGCACCGACCCGAAGGCGCGGTTGTCGGGCTCGAGCCGTCTCGCGCGCTTGAGCTCGATCACCGCCTCCTCGGTCCTCTCCTGGAGGAGCAGGACGCTCGCATAGAGGAACGCGATCCGCGGGGAGAGTGAGTCCACCATCGAGCGCTCGCGGTAGAGCTCGCCGGCGTCGTCGGTCCGACCCTGTTCGACGAGCGCCTGTCCGAGCAGCGCGACGAGCAGGCTCGGAGCGCCCGGAGCGGTCGCGTGCTCGCGCACCGCGGCATCGGCCTCTTCGGGCTCCCCAGCGGCGAGCAGGAGCTCCGTGTGGACCGCGACGGCCTCGAGGTTCGTCGGACACAGATCGCGTACCTCCTCGATGCGGGGACGCGCGTCCTCGAGACGGCCGAGCGCGAGCTGGACCCGCGCGGTCGCCGTGATGATCTCGCAATGACCGGGGTCGAACGAACCGGCCCGGCGATACTGGACCAGCGCCTCGGACAGGAGCCCCTCGACCTCCATGAGCCGTCCGAGGCTGTAGTGCAGGTAGGCCTGCGCCGCCAGTCCCGGGCGGGGGCCCGAAGCGGCGGAGGGGATCGCCCCGGCTCCGGGAAGGCCGAGCGCGCACGCGGCCACGAGGATGACGAGAGCCGCACGGGCGGCGGTTGCTGTGCTGCGATGCTTCAACGTGTGAGCCTCCGTTCACGGGACGCGGCGAGTGTAGCACGCGCTGATCAGGCGCCTCAAGGACGATGCCGGCCGCCGAACGTCGGCATGCCCTCAAGGGGCGCCTCAAGGACTGAGGCGCGGCCGGCCACCGTCGCATTCAAGGGAGCGGCGGCGCGAAGGGTCCCGATTCTCCCGCCTCCGCGCCTTTGACTCGCACGGGGCCGTGTGGTAGGCTGAATCCTGAGGCGGCCGTGGACGTCGAACACCCCGAGGGACGCGGTCGTGCGTCCCCACGGTCGCGCGAGGCGCCGCTTCGATCCGGCTCGAGCGGCGGCCACGACCGAGCCGATCACACACTACGCTGGAGAGGGGGCGGGCATGATGAGAAGGCCACCGGCGCTCCTCGGAGCCCTGCTTCTCCTGACGCTCATCGTCACGGCGGGCTGCTACACGGTCCTCAGGCATCCGACGGGGACCGACGTGGTTCAGGAGGACAGCTACTACAGGAGTTGCGCCGACTGTCACGCGGACGCGCAGTTCTACCATGCGTACTCCCATCCCTACTACCGCTACGGACGCTCGCACTACCGGTGGAACGGCTACTACGGTTCGCCCTGGTGGTACGACTACTGGTGGTACGAGGACTACGAGGATGGCGACTCGCCCGACGTCGAGCGCGGCTCGCGGCACCTCTGGCACAAGGGAGGATGGGCCTCGGACGGCTGGGGCCTGAAGGGCTCCACGTCGACGTCGACGCCGCCTCCGGCGGCCGCGCCCGCGTCTCCGCCGTCCCAGCCACAGAATGAGGGCGGAAAGCGCACCGAGGAGAAGAAGCACGAGGAGAAGAAGGAGAAGGAGAGCGAGAAGAGCTCACGGCAGCTTTGGAGACCCAGGAAGAAGGGGTCCTAGAGACGAGGAGGAGTGAAGCGATGAGAATCGACGGGCCAAGGGCCCTTCTTCACCTGGCCGCCTTCGCCGCCGTTCTAGCCTTCGGGACCACGGCCGCGGCGTACGACGGATTCATCGCCCCCCTGGACGAGATCCCGCTCACGTCTTCCTCGCTCGTCGGGGCGCGCGCCATGGGCATGGGCGGAGTGGCCTTTGCGGTCGCAGACGACGCGTCCGCCATCTCCACGAACCCGGCCGCCCTGGCACGCCTGAGAAGGGTGGAGATATCGGGCGGGCTTTCGAGAACGAGCGACGAGATGACGGGCGAGGCCTTCGGGGAGGAGTTCGACTCCACGCTCTCCCGCACGAGGTTCTCGTCGTTCCGGTTTGCCTACCCCTTCCCGACCTTCCGCGGGAGCCTCGTCGTGGGACTCGCGACCGATCTGGCCTACGACTTCGACGACGACTTCCTGGCGTTCTACGAGGACGACTTCACGGGCAGCGGGGGGCAGGCCATCCCGCAGGCCGAGAGCTTCATCGCCGAGGGCTCGATTCAGGCGTGGCGGCTGGGGGCGGCGATCGAGGCGTCGGAAAAAGTGTCGCTCGGCGCCACGGTCTCGTACTTCTCCGGCGACTACGAGCAGAACTTCGTCTGGGACGTGCGCGTCGACGACGGCGACCTGCCGGTCGGGTACGACGCATTCACGCAGTACCAGTTCCGAACGAGCTCAGACGTCAGGGACGCCTGGCGGGCGTCCCTGGGCGGGCTCTTCTACGCCGCCGACAACCTCGCCGTGGCGCTCGTGCTCGACTCCCCGGTCACACTCACGTTCGACGGGGTCATCTCGGAGGCGGCCAGGCTGCCCGGGGAGGATCTCGAGTCTGCCGAACCCCTGCTCTTCACCGACAAGATCACCCTCCCCTTCGGGTTCGGCGGAGGGCTCGCCTTCAATCCGACCGACCACATCATGATCGGCGCGGACGTCTACTACACCGACTGGTCCGAGATCCGCTACGAGACGCCGGACGACATCATCGATCCTGTGACGCGCCGCCTGCCGTACGAGGCGACGACCGAGTACCGCGTCGGCGTCGAGGTGACGCTGCCCGCGTGGCCGATCAGACTACGGGGCGGGTACGCGTCCAGGCCGGTCCCGTACCAGGTGTTGAACGTCGAGGAGGATCGCTCGTACTTCACGTTTGGCGCCGGCCTCCTCATCGACACGGTCTTCACCGTCGACGCGGCGGTCGTCCTGGGTGGCTACGAGCGGGCGGGCGACGGGTACGACTACACCGAGACGGTCGACGACACGCGCTTTCTTCTGGAGGCGACGTACCGGTTCTGATCGGCCCACCGCGCAGGCCAGCGCGTTCGTCCCCGCGGAGAAAAGAGAGAGGCTCGGCAGTCGGTCTGCCGAGCCTCGTCGTTTTCGTGGCGGATCGATTCCGTGCTGGCCCCTGGAACCCGCGTCGTCTCGCGTCCCATCCCGCGCCCGCGATGCACGCGAGCGTGTCACACCCTCAGCGACGTCCAGCGGCGAGCGCGCCCCCTACTCGACAGGAACGTGCTGCTTGACGTAGTCCTCGAGGGTGGCGCGAGTGGCCGGGTCCATGCCCGTGAAGAAGCACGCGATCCGGTAGCCGCCCGACTCCCCGCCGGCCGGCTGGCACCTCACCACGACGCCGTGCGTCTTCACCACTTCGTTCTTGGTCTGCCCCCTGCGGTTTCTCACGGGGAGCACCATCGCTATCTGGAGCTTCGTGAGGGGCGCGATGAAGTGCACGACGTGGCAGTAGACGCCCTCCGCGCCGACGTTGATGCTCTCGGTCGTGATCGACTCGGCTGGGAACGTCTCGTCGGCGCTCGACAGCTGCAGGGCGATCTGCGCGTCGACACGATGCGACTTCCGGCGGTCGCTCCCGGACCAGTCTTCCCTCTTCTTGTCGCTCATTCGTCCTCCGGAAGCTCCCCTGGGACGACCTGGAGCTTCAACCCGGCGCTCCGAACGCTACGGGGCAACGAGCCTCGTACCGGCTGACGTCAGGAACTCCGATCCTCCGAGGTGATGCAATGTGTGGAAAGGCCTCCTCAGCCGCAGGCGACCGTCGAACGCCTCTCTCTCGACGGCGGCCGACACGACCTCTCCGACAAAGAGCGTGTGATCTCCCACCGACGGCGCCTTCACCACGCGGCACTCGATGTGCGCGAAGCACTCCGCGACCCGAGGCGCGTCGACGATCGCTGACGCAGAACGCGTGAGTCGGGCCCCCTGAAACTTGTCGCCGTTCCGTCCCGACCTCGTCCCACAGTACCAGACGGCGGAAAGGAGCCCGGAGGCGGGCACGTTGATCACGTACGCGCGCGACCTCGCGATCAGCTCGTGGGAGTAACGCCCGGGAGCAATCGCGATCGCCACCATCGGCGGGTCGATGCTCACGGGCGTCGTCCAGGCCAGGGTGATGAGATTGTCGCGCTCTCTGTGTCGGGAAGACACGAGCACGGTCGGCCCATGATTCAGGAGCCGCGCCGTTTGCGAAGGCTTGACCGTCCTCTTCGGCATCGAGCGACCTCTCCCCTAGCGTCCCTTCTTCTTGTGCCTGTCCTTCCTGCGGCGCTTCTTCAGCTTGTGCTTCGCCATCTTCCTGCGGCGCTTCTTCTTCAGGCTGGCCATGTTCCCCCTCAGGTTTGGCGCTCGGTGGTCTGCGGATCGACCGCGGTCTCTCGGCCTCCGCCATCGGACCAGTTGACGCGCTCCTTCAGAAACTTGCTCGGCTTGAATACTGGGACCATCTTCTCAGGCACGACGACCTTCTGCGAACGGTCCCTCGGGTTGTACTTCATGCTGGCTTTGCGCCTCTTCACCTTGAACGTCCCAAACTCCCGGATCTCGATGTGCTTGTGCCGCGCGAGCGAATCCTTGATCGCTTCGAGCAGGGCCTCGATCACCGCGGCGACGTCGCGCTTCGTCAACCCCGTCGTGGCGGCTACCCGGTCGACAAGATCGGCTTTCGTCATGGCGCACAACCTCCGTGGTGGAGTCGACACCCGCCGTCGGGGTCGCCACCTCCGCGCCGTCCCGCGGTCCATCCTGGTTCTGGTGCGGCGGGGTGGCGCAGGACAGGGGCACCTCGCCCATCCGGCGGCACACACAAATCACATCCTAGCAACCGGTCGGAGGTCTGTCAAATGCTTTCGTAGAGGTCACTTGCCGGGCCTGTAGAGGTACTGCGCCCCCAGGTTCGACGCAGGACGCTCGAGGGCTCGGCTCGCTGCGCCCGCCAGCATGTCCCAGAGCGTCAACTGCCTACGCCTGACCGGCTCCTGCACCCGGGGGGCTCCCTCGATCCCCCCCATTCTCCCCGCCACGGCGATCGCGTCCTCGAGCGTGCCGAGGCCGTCGACCAGCCCGGCCGCGAGCGCCTGGCGCCCCGACATGATGCGTCCGTCGGCGACGGCTCGGACTTCGTCGATCGACATGTCGCGCTCGAGCGCGACCGTCTCGACGAACTGATCGTGGATGTCGTCGATCGTCGTCTGGAGGAGCTCACGCTCCTTCTCGGTGAGGGTCCTGCTCCAGGTCCCGGTGTCCTTGAACTCGCCGCTCTTGATCGTCTCGAAGCTCAGGCCGATCTTCTCGAAGAGCTCCTCCATGATCGTGAACGACATGATCACACCGATGCTCCCGGTGAGCGTCCCCGGGTTTGCGAGCACGCTGTCTGCCGGGCAGGCCACGTAGTATGCTCCGGAAGCGGCCACGGATCCCATGGAGGCTACGACGGGCAGTCCCCCGTCCCGTATCTCGACGAGCTTCTCGTACATCTCCTGTGACGCGGCAACGCCTCCTCCCGGGCTGTCGAGCCGGAGCACGATCGCGCGGATTCCGGGATCGTCCGCCATGGTATCGAGATCGTCGACGACGACCCTGGCGTCAGCGATCAGCCCCTCGATCCTCACGAGCCCGACCCGCGCCCCGTACGACGGCAACGAGATCCTCTGGCCGAGGAGCGATTCGATGGTGATGAGCGTGATGAGGAAGATGACGAGAATCGCGACGATCCCCGCAAGCCAGCCCCAGATGCATCCCTTCCGTGTCATGTGGTAGACCTCGTTCCGGATTGAGGGGGTCGGGGGCGGCTACCCCTTTCCCAGTGCCTTCTGAACCTCTCTGATCACCGCCTGCACGATCGCTTCGTCCGGCGACCCTTGACCGCTGGTCCGCGGTGGAGCCGCCGGCCCGGCTCCCGCCGTCGATGGGGTCTCCTGGTCGGCCGTCGTCCGAGCGGGCGGCGACGTTCGAGCCTGGCTCTCCTTCTCCTCGCTGTCTGAGGTGTCGCAGGCTCCGCAGGAGAAACAGCTTGCAGCTCCGTCGGCGAGACCGAGCTTCTCACGCACGTCGAGGAGCTTCCTGACCTCATCCCGCGTCAGAGGAGACGCGCCGCCGAGTATCCTGGCCGAGAGAGTGATCTCGGCGAAGTGCTCCACGGTCTCGAGGCGGAAGTACGCCCGGTCGATGTCCGCACCGAGCGTCAGGACGCCGTGGTTCCGGAGCAGCAGCGCGTTGTAGTTCCCGATGAAGGCGTCGATCGACTCGGGGACCTCGGGCGTCGAGGGCGTCGCGTAGTCCGTGAGCGGCACCTGCCCGAGCGTCAGGATCACCTCGGGGAGCACGCACTGGGCGAGCGGTACTCCGGCCACGGCGAAGCCGGTGGCGCGCGGCGGGTGCGCGTGGACGATCGCGTCGACGTCTCGCCGTCGCTCGTAGACGAAGAGGTGCATCGGGAGCTCCGAGGACGGCGCGCGCGCGCCCGAGATCTGCCGGCCCCGGGCGTTCACGATCGCGAGCTCCTCCAGACGAAGGAAGCCCTTCGAGACACCGGTCGGCGTCACCAGAATCCTGTCGTCGGACAATCTGACGCTCAGGTTGCCGTCGTTGGCGGCGACGTAACCCCGCTGCCAGATGCGGCGGCCGATCTCGACGATCTGGCGCCTGGCCTCGAACTCGGACGGCACGGGATCGCTCCTCAGGGGTCGCCGGCGGCACGCGGCCGGCGGCGGTGACGTTTCCTGTCGGCTGGGCCGGCCGAGCGCCGGCCCCCCGGCGGCGGGACTACTCCTCGACGTCGATGCTGTCGATGACGCCGACGATGACGGTGCGAATGGGCGGGTTGTCGAGTCCGGTCACGAGGGCGGCCGAGCCTCCCTCGTCGACCACGAGCACGGTGTCTCCCCTTCCCGCCTGGACCGAGTCGACGGCGAGGATCGTCTCGTCGAGACTCGTGCCGTCGGGATCGAGCCTCTCGACGATGAGGAGTTTCCGGCCGTTCATCGCGTCGTGATGAACCGTCGAGACGACCTCGCCGATGACCCGTCCGATGAACACGCCGCTCACTCCTTGGGGAAGATCGATTCGCCTCCGACGGTCACGTGATCGACGATGCCGACGATCGCCGCGTCCGCGGGATTGAACGTGGGACTCAGGGCCTTCGCGGCCTCGCGCGACTTGACGAAGTAGACGAGCTGGCCGGGCGCGGCGCTCACGGTGTCGACCGCGACGAGAGGCGTCCCCCGCTCCTCGAGGAGGTGCGTGAGGGGCTGGACGACCAACATGCGTTTCCCCGTCAGCGAATCCACCTTCGCGGTCGCCCACACGGTTCCGATCACCCTCGCCAGGTGCAAGGCTGCCTCCGCGCCTAGAAGACCTTCGGCCCGAGATCCTCGTGCGGTCTCGGGATGACGACACTCCGGACGAGGTTGCCCCCGCGCTTCGCGACCGCGAGAGCGGCCTCGGTGGCCGCCTCGACGTCGTAGATCTCGCCGGTCATCGTGAAGAACGCCTTTCCCCCGAGTCCCTTCGCGAGGCGGATCTCGATGAGCTTGACCGGCGCGGCCTTCGCGGCCGCGTCGGCCGCGAGGATGCTCGATGCCACCGTGAACGTCTCAACGACGCCGAGCGCGCCGAGGGCGGACACCTCCGTCGCGCCCAGGATCGCCGGGAAGACGTCAGGGTGGACGTGCGGGATGAAGAGGGTGTCGGCGACGACGTCGCCGCCGACGGCGGCGCCCCTCTCGAGCGACGCCTCGACCGACGACACGTCACCCGCGACGAGCACCATGAACTTGCCGGGGCAGATCGCGGTTGCCTCCAGGATCTCGACGTCGGCCGTCTTGGCCATCTCGTCGGTGACCGCGATCCCGATCGCGATGCTGATCGTCTCGACGAGTCCGATGGCTTCCTTCACGAAGCACTGCCTCCCTCAGGCGCGATCCCCGTTGGGTCGCGCTCTTCCGCTCCACCGCGCCGTCCCGGCTCACGCGGCGATGACGATCTCCTCCGCGGTGATCGATTCGATCGTACCCGCGATGCTCGCGTGCACGCGGGCGCCGAGCTTGCCATCGGGGATCTCGCCAACGACGTCCCCTTCGAGCACGCGGTCTCCCTCGGCGACCACCGGCCGCGCGGCGGCGCCGATGTGCTGGGTCGTTCTGAGGAAGACGCGCGCGGGCTCGAGCCGGCGTTCGTCGAGAGGAGCCGGCCCATCGTACTCCGAGAGCCCCAGTCGCTGCACGAGCCTCGCTGACGGTATCTGCCGGTACTCGCGCACGTCGTCGGGCTTGAGGTCGGCCCGGCGGTGCGGATTCACCACGCCTCGGCGCGTGAGTTCGGCCTTGAGGTCCGCGAGGATCCGCCGCGGGCGAATCCCGAGGGGGCACGCGAAGAGCTCGCACATGCCGCACTCGCAGCAGAGGAACGCCGACGTGACGTGCTCGTGATCCTCGGGCAACGTGTCGTACTGCACGGCCCGCACCGTGCGGTGCGGCTTCAGGTCGTGTCCCAGGAGCGCGCGCGGACAGAGCTCCGTGCAGGCGAGGCACTGACAGCAGGCCGCCCGCGCGATCCGGAGCATCTGCGCCCGCGACTCGGTCCGCGCGGTCACCATGGTGTGATCCGGCGGAAGCACGATGAGCCCGCCGACCGTCTTCGTCAGCGGCACCGCGTGGCTCGACGCGATCGTCCCCATCATCGGACCGCCGACGATCACGGCCGCGTCGTCGACCGTCACGCCGCCCGCGCGGTCGATGATCTCGCCGATCGGCGTTCCGATCGGCACGGTCAGGGTCGCCGCGGCTGCGACCTCTCCCTGGACGGTCACCATCCTCGAGGTCACGGGCCGTCCCTCGACCGCGTCTGCGATCTGCGCGAGGGTCGTGACGTTGTTCACGACCACGCCCACGTCGAGCGGGATCCCGCCCTCGGGGACGACGCGCCCCGTGACGTCGAAGACCAGCAGGAACTCATCGCCCGCGGGATAGACGTTCTCGAGGAGCTTGAGCTCGATCGCGGAATCGGCCGGCAGAACGCGCTCGATCGCCTCGCCCGCCCGCCTGTTCTTCCTCTTGACGGCGAGGACCACACGGCTCGCTCCGACCGATTCGGCGAGAAGCTCGAGACCGCGTACGACCCGATCGGGCCGCGAGACGAGAAGCTCGGTGTCCGACCGGATCAGCGGCTCGCACTCGGCGCCGTTCGCGAGGAGCACGTCCACGTCGGCCCTCGCCTTGACGTGCGTCGGGAACCCGCCCCCGCCCGCACCGACGACGCCCGCCTTCTCGATCGCTGTGGCCACCTGATTGTCCACGGTTCGTTGCGTCTCCAGGCGCTTCTGCCGCGTGCCCGCGCGTCCTCGGGGAGCTCGGTCCTCGGGGACGGCGCGCTACACGATGCGGAAGTGGTCGACGAGCGTACACCGCCGCTCGCGCGTGAAGGTGCGCGCGGACGTGAGTCCCTCGCCGGTCGGGCTCGCGATGGTGAACGACGTGAAGCCCTCGCCGCCAAAGCTGAGCCCGGCGAACGACGGCCCGTTCTTCACGAAGATCGAGACGTCCATGACGCGGGCCATCCGAGAGAGAACATCGATGTTCTTGGAATGGGCCACCGCAGTATGTCCGTAGCCCCGCTCCACCTCGCGCGCGAAGTCGATCGCCTCGGCGGCCGTCTCGACGGTCACGAGGGGGATGATCGGCATCATCTGCTCCGTCCACACGAGCGGATGGGAGCGATCGGCGTCGAAGAACGCGATCCTCGCGTCGGAGCGGCACGGGAGGCCCGCCGCATCGAGGATGACGGACACGTTCTTCCCGACGAAGTCCCGCGCGACGGGCGAGCTCCTCCCCGGTCCCAGGTTCTCCGTCAGGACGAGATCGGTGACACGGTCGACCACGGGCCCCCTGAGCTCGACCGCCCCGGCCTGTCTGAGGGCGTCCTTCAGGGCGTCCGCGATGGCGCGAACCGCGACGATCTCCTTCTCCGCGATGCACACGATGTTGTTGTCGAGGCTCGCGCCGGCGATGATGTCGCGGGCGGCCTTCGGCAGATCGGCCGTCTCGTCGACCACGACGGGGGGGTTCCCGGGACCCGCGGCGATCACCTTCTTGCCCGACTGCATGGCGGCCTTGACGACGCCGGGGCCGCCGGTCACCACGAGAAGCCGGATTCCGGGATGGGACATGACGGCCTGCGCGGTCTCGATCGAGGGCTCGTTCACGGTGTGGAGAAGCGCCCTCGGTCCCCCGGCCTCCGAGATGGCGCGGTTCAGAATGTCGATCGTCGTCAGAGAGACGACGCGAGCCGACGGATGGGGATTGAAGACGACGGCGTTGCCGCCGGCGACCATCCCGATGGCGTTGCAGATGATCGTCTCGGACGGGTTCGTCGAGGGGGTGACGGAGCCGATCACGCCGTAGGGCGCATGTTCGACGAGGGTCAGGCCGTGGTCGCCCGAGTAGGCCGTGGGCGCGAGGTCCTCGAGGCCGGGCGTCTTCGTGATCGCGAGGGTGTTCTTGCGGATCTTGTCCTCGTAGCGCCCGAGTCCGGTCTCGTCGACGGCGAGCCTCGACAGCCGCTCGACGTTCTCGAGGGCGGCCCGGCGCATCGCATCGATCATGGCGCGGCGTCGCTCGAGCGGGACGTCGCGGTATTCGAGGAAGCTCGTGCGGGCGGCGGCCGCGGCCGCGTCGACGCTCCCGAGGATACCGCGTCCGTCGAACGGAGGCGGCGCCTGCGGCGTCTCGAGCGCCTGTCCGCGCGCCGTCAGCTCGTCGAGCACCTTGCCGACGATCGTCTCGATTGAGGGGGCGTCTCTCTCCACGTGTGAACGATCCTCGATGAGGAACGGCGATCCCGAGAGGGGCGAGCCTCACGGACCCGCGTCGCGGCCCGTCGGCCCTTGCTCCCCGCCTGGGATCGCCGTCCTAGGACTTGTTATAGACGATGCTCCCGTCGACCTCGACCGAGTCGACGATGGCCATGATCACGGCATCGGCGGGGCGGTCCTGCGTGATCTCCGTCTGACGAGCCGAGCTGCCGCTGGCGTAGAGCACGACCTCCCCGGGACCCGCCCCGACGGCGTCGATCGCGACGACGAACGCGCCGGTCTCGCCGCCCTCCAGATCGATCTGCTTGACGATCTGGAGCTTCGTCCCGACCAGCTTCTCGTTCTTGACGGTCGAGACGACCGTCCCCACGACCTTCCCGAGATTCATGCCGCTTCTCCCGCATCGCGCGACTCTCCCGCCCCGGGGTCGTGCTGTCCACGCACGGGGAGCGAGTACTCGGCGCGCCTCGTCGGTGTCCTGGCTACTTCGATCTGACGTTCGCGGTCTTCCCTATCGGCAGCACGTCCTCGAGGCTCGCGTGCGGCTTCGGGATCACGTGCGTCGTGAGAAGCTCGCCGACCTTGCTGGCCGCCGCCATGCCCGCGTCGACCGCGGCGCGCACTGCCGCCACGTCCCCACGGACGACGGCCGTGACGTATCCCCCGCCGACCTTCTCGTACCCCACCAACGTCACCTTCGCCGCCTTGACCATGGCGTCGGACGCCTCCACCATGCCGATGAAACCTCTCGTCTCGATCATGCCGAGGGCCTCGCCCATCGCAACCTCCTCGAGCGAATCCTGGATCTTCGTATCGCCTGCGCGTCTGCCCACGCGGCCGCCGTCGGCGCGCCGTCAGGTGAGCAGAATGTCCTCGAGCATCTCATGCGGCGCGGGGATCACGTGGTACGAGACGAGCTCGCCGACCTTCGACGCGGCCTCGGCGCCGGCCGCCACCGCCGCCTTCACCGCCCCCACGTCTCCCCGAACCAGCGACGTGACGTATCCCCCGCCGATCTTCTCGTACTTCGTCAGGGTGACGTTCGCCGTCTTGACCATCGCGTCGGTCGCCTCGATGAGGCCGATGACGCCCTTGGTCTCTACCATTCCTAGAGCAAGACCGGGCAAATGGACCCCCTCCGTCGGTAGCTGACGTACATCCCCGAGCCTACCGGAGTATCTCGATCGTCATCGGCGACCGAACGTCGGCCGCGTTGCCGTCGTCCGTGTCGACGTGAAGCTCGAGGGCCGCCGTCTTCCCAACTCGGATGAGCACGCTCTCGAGGACGAGCGCCCTCACGCCCGCGAACCGCACCCGGACCAGATCGCCGTCCTTCACACGGCGGATCGTCGCGTCGCGCTCGGTCATGTGGATGTGACGCGTGGCCCGTATGGCCCCTTCCCTGAGCGCCACGGTTCCGGCCGGGCCGACGAGCGTGAGAGGCTCGCTGCCCGCGAGGTCGCCGGAGCGCCGAACGGGCGGGTCGATCCCCAGCCGGATTGCGTCGGTCCTCGAAAGCTCCACCTGGGTGTAGTTCCTCGTCGGTCCGAGGATCCTCACCCCCTCGATCGCGCGCATGGAGCGCCCGACGATCGTCACCCTCTGCTCCGAGGCAAACTCACCAGGCTGGCCGAGGTCCCGGAGCTTCGTGAGGGCGAACCCGTCGCCGTAGAGCGCGTCGAGGCCGCCCCGGGAGATGTGCGCGTGCCGGGCAGACACGTTGACCGGAATCCCGGTGGCGTCGGATCGGCGTGCCGGCTCGTCTCCCTGGAGCCTCCGGAGGACCTCCGATGCTATCCTCTCGACGTCCTCCATCCCTCGACCCTCCGCTGCGCGCACCTGCGGGAGACAAACCTCCCCGCTGCGGGCGCGGAAGTCCACTCTCGGCCCTGAGTTGAGCGCGAGTCTAGCAGAGGGTCCTGAGACTGTCAACGGAAACGGACGGGAGGAGGGACGCCGTGATGAGTCGACGGGAAGGACCCGTCTCGGGCGCGGTGCGCACCGTCGGGCGCCAACGAAGAAACCCCCGGCTGACACCTTGTGGGAGGACCAGCCGGGGGCTCTTCAGTTCAGACGCGTTCCCCGCGTGTGCCGTGCAACAGGTACGGTACGACTCATTCTCTGGATGGGGATCAGCCCACGACCTGGTGAATGCTCACGAGCATGGCAGGGAACGCATCATGCCCCTTGGTATCTGGAGCATCTAACGAAGCAGGATCCGTGCCATCATGAGGAAGCGGTGCGAGGGGCGGGCTCCGCCGTTCAGGCCCAAAGGCTGGGCCGTTTCGGGCGGGTGGCCGATGTTGCAGCGCCCGCTGTGGGCGCTATGAAGCCCTCGTTTCTGCAACGGGCGGCGACGTAGGAGCGGTCTCCCGACGGCGAGGCGGCAGCGGTCAGTCGGTGGTGAGGTAGAGGAACGATCAGCGTGCCCTGCGCTCAAGCGCCGCCGCGAGTCCGCGGCGGTACGCCCCCGCGATGAGACAGAGAACCGCGGGACGCGAGAGCGGCCCCAAGTGAACGCTACGCGCCACGGCTCTCACGAGCGCGCTCACGGGGCGGTTCGTGACGAAGCGGAGCACGAGCTTCCTCGCGGCAAGGGGGAACGGGTCGCCGGGCGCGGGAGGAAGGAGCCCGGCGACCGAGAGCTCGCCCGCGCGGCCGGGATGCCGCTCGAGAAGTGCTAAGAGAGGCTCGGCCGTCTCGAAGCGCTTGTCGAGGACTTGGTCGAGGGTCTGCCGGTGGACGTGGTGCGAGATTGCCTCGGCACAGTACCAGAACTTGAGGCCGGCGTCGTTCTCGAGGCGGAAGGCGATCTCGGTGTCCTCGAAGCCGTAGTTCTTGAAGCTCTCGTCGAAGAGCCCGACCGCGAGGAGATCGGCGCGGGCGACCGAGGAGTTGTTGGTGACGAAATAGCGCGCCGGGGAACGCCCGCCCGGCGCGAGCTTGCGGACCCCCGTGCCGTCCAGATACGTGTAGATCGTGGACCGCCCCAGTTCGGGAGCCTGGGTCGCGTCTCCGATCGCGACGGCCCGGTCGTGGGTCTCGTGAAACGCCACGTGCGCCTCGATGAGTCCCTCGTCGCAGCGCATGTCGTCGTCGACGAAGACGACGAGGTCGTTTCCGGCGGCCCGGATGGCCGTGTTCCGGGCGGCGGCCCTCCCCCGGTTCTCCTCGTGTCTCACCGCGACGAGCTTGAAGGGCGGCTCGAGCGCCTCGAGGAACGCGGGGGTGTCGTCGGCGGAGCAATCATCGACGACGACGACCTCGATGAGGTCCATCGGATACGTCTGCCGGGAGAGCGACGCGAGCGTCTCGGCGAGGTTCTCCAGCTTTCCGTACGTCGGCATGACGACGCTCACGGTGCTACGGGGCGGCATCCCTCAACGCCTCCAGTTCCGGACGAGCTCCTCGCAGAGCTCCTCCATCCTCGCCATGTGCGCGCCGTGGTCGGCGTCGGTCTGGACCTTCGCGGCGGCCGCCGCGGCGATCGACTCGCGCAGCTCCCCCGAATCGATCAGACGCAGGATCGCGTTCTCGAGCGCCTCCTGGTCGCGCGGGGCGACGACGAGACCCGTCGTCCCGTCCTCCACCCACTCGAGCGCGGACGCGAGGCTCGACACCACGGGTGGCGACCCGCAGGCCATGGCCTCGAGGAGCGAGACCGGCGTGGCGTCGACCGACGGCACCGTCAGGAAGGCGTCCGAGATCACGAGGTAGGCCGGGAGCTCCCCGTGTGGGATCCTCCCCACGAAGTGCGCGCGCTCGTCGATCCCGAGGCCGCAGGCTAACGCCCGGAGCTCGCTGTCGTCCCCCTCGTTGCCCGCGATGATGAAGTGCGTCGTCGGGCGCGCCTCGAGGACCCGCGGGATCGCGCGAACGATCACGTCGATGTTGTAGTAGGCCTGCGTGAAGCTCCTGATGCTGATCACGACCGGGGCGTCTGAGGGAATGCCGAGACGCTCGCGGACGTCGGACGGGGCGTCGGGTCTGAAGTTCGCGAGATCGACGCCCCACTGGACGACGCGACAGGCGTCCCTGCTCGCGCCCATCCGGACGGCGTGCTCGAGGATGTCCTCGGAGTCTCCGGTCACGAGGTCGGCACTCCGGAGGACGTGGCGGGCGAGCCGCCCCTTCATGAACGACGTGTGGGGTGTGAGATAGACGTCGTCGCCCCAGACGGTCATGATGAACGGATGGAAACCCGAGAAGGCGCCCCAGTAGCCGTAACCCGTCAGGAAGTGCGTGTGCAGAAGATCGGGCTCGATCGCGGCGAGGATCCTCCGCACCTTGCGGAGAGCGACCGCGTAGTGGAGCGGCTTCCAGGGAATGCCGGTTCGGATGTCGTAGACCTTGACGCCAGCGATCGGCGAGGGCTGGACCGTCATGAGGTGGACGTCGTGGCCGCGCTCGACGAAGTGCGAGAGCCACCGCTCGGTGTGGATGTGTCCGCCGATTGACAGGTACGCGATCCTCATGCTGCCCCGATCGTGAGAGGTCGGTCCCAGGCGTACGGTCAGAGCGTGACCGAGAGCCCGGTCCGGGGGACTCCCTCCATCCTCCTGGCGTGGTTCCTGAGGTACCCCGCGGCGACCCACACGAAGAGCCACACGAGCGGCACGACCTTGAAGGAGTGGTTCAGAACGTGCTGGAACGCGGTCCACCGCGCCTCGGGGTTGTCTCCGGGCACGTCGTAGAGGATGAAGAGCGTGGGCGCGGCCGCGAGGGCGTAGATCACCCAGAGCACGCGCGCCCGCGTCTTCGCGTAGTAGAGGACGAACAGCGGAAGCAGGAGCACGTAGTGGTACTCCCACACCTCCCTGAACACGAAGAAGTAGACCATCGTCCAGAGGCCGAGCGACTCGAGGAAGTCGAACGGCTTCTTTCTGAAGGTGACCCAGAGGCTCGTGACGACCGGCGCGAGCATCGTGAGGAAGACGAGCCCGCGGGTGACCGAGAGCTTGAGCGGCCCGATGTAGGCGGCGATCTCGGACGCCTGCGGGAAGAACCTCATCTTGAGGGTCATGAGAAGCGCCAGGACCCCCAAGTTGCCGGAGTACGGGTAGAGCGTGAGCGAGAAGTTGTCGTGCGCGAAGCTCCCCACGCCCGTTTGACGGAAGGCGAGATACGGGATCGTCGTGACGATCAGGAGCGCGGCCGCGATCGCGATCGTCCGGTAGCGGCGGAGCTTGAAGAGGATCGGGACGTAGAGGATCGTGAGGTGCTTGATGAGCACGCTCGCGATCCAGTTCCACTCGAACGCGCGCATCCTCCCCCGCGAGTACCCGAGCGCCGTGAAGAAGACGAGGACGGCCATCGGGAAGGTCAGCTGTCCCATGTACTGCTCGATGTAGAAGGGCGTGTACATGAGCCACATCGAGGCGAGGTAAGCGAAGAGCGAACGGTCTATCACCATCCGCCAGGTCCCCCAGAGCGCGGCCAGGAGCACGAGCTCGATCAGGACCACCCAGAGCCAGTAGGCGGCCCACGGCCCGAGCGCGTTCAGCGGCACGCCGATCGCGTACGCCACGAAAGGAAGATAGCGGTAGAAGTACGCGTACGGGACGACCCGGTCCGGATCCTCCATGGGCCGCATGTAGATGTCGCGCCCCTCGAGCACGTAGCGCCCCGCCTGGTAGAAGGCGAAGAAGTCGGCGCCGGGCCCGTCTCCGATGTTGTGGACGCCCTCAGGGAAGAGCGGGTTCAGGAAGTGGCTCGGGTGCACGAGCGACACGACGAAGACGACGTGCACGGCGATCGCGATGATCAGAAGAACCCTGGCGGACGTTCTCACGAGCGATCTCCTCGACGGGCCGATCTCAAGAGCCTCGCGACTCGGTACCAAGGCTTCTCGGCACGGTAGCGGTGGAATTCGACGCGTTCGGTTCCGAACGCGGCCTTGAAGGCGTCCACGCCCTCGATGCCGGCGCTCGAACCGAGGTTATACACTGCCCGCCCTTCGCGCAAGCCCTCCTCGATGCCGACGGCGTGAAGAAGGTTGTTGGGCGCGAGGCGGCGGGCGCTGTCGCGCGAGACGTTGCCCCAGTTCATGACGGTCGCGTTCTGGGCGAAGTTGAGATCGCCCGCGATGATCGACCCCTCGTGCTCGGCGAGCCACATCTGGACGCCGTCGCCGGGGACGCCTGCGAGGGCGCGGAAGAACTCGGCGCCGTAGGACGTCGGCGTTCCCCACCGCGCCTCGCACTCCTCGAGCATCTCGTGATACGCGAGGAAGTCCTCGACGGACGAGGCTCTCCTGACGGTGACGCCGGCCTTCTCCGCCTTCCGGATCTTGTTCCGCGCCGACGGTTTGAAGCCGTTCCACAGGTCGTCGTACTCGCCACGGAGGCGCACGACCTGAGCCTCCTCCGAGACCGACTCGAAGCCGCGCATGCCGTCCTCGCACCGCCCGGCGAGGTCGACGAGGTGCGCGGCCCCGGTGGCGGGAGTCCGGGCGGCGCGTCGGAACTCGTCCAAGAGAAGCTCCGTCGCTTCGGGAGGCGCCCCGGATCCCGTCACGGGACCGCCGAACGTCCCGAACGGCATCGACGCGAGGACTGCGACGCCGGCCCGCCTCGTCCAGACGGCCGGGATCCCTGCAACGAGCGCCCCGCCGTCCCTCAGCGTGAAGAAGCACGGCTCGTGCCCGTCGAGCCCGGAGCAGAGGACGCGGGCCCAGTGCGACGTGTGGAAGAACGTCGCCTCCGCGTCCTCGCGAACGAGCTCGTCCCAGCCGGGCGGAGCGCTCTCGCGTGCGACCTCGATGCCCACGTGTCTCTGGTCCTATCTCTTGTAGTAGTCCAGGAGCTTCACGATCGCTCGGATGGCGTCACGCGCGTCGTCCTCGGTCATCGAGGGGTAGATCGGAAGTGAGACCGCCCTCTCGAAGTACGCCTCGGTCACCGGGAAGGCGCCCGGGTCGTGGTCGAGGCACTCCCGGTAGTACGGATGGTAGTGAAGCGGAATGAAGTGGACGCTCACGCCGATCCCCTCCTCGATGAGGTTCAGGATGAAGCGATCCCTGTTGATCGTCAGCGAGTCGAGATCGATCTGGATCGGGTAGAGGTGCCACGCGTGAACGCCCTCGTCGTAGTCGTCAGGCGTGAGGACGGCGTCGATCTCGGCGAACCCCTCGCCGTAGACGGCGGCGAGCCGGGCCCTCGCATCACGGAAGTCGTCGACCCGCTCCATCTGGCAGAGACCGAGCGCCGCCTGGATGTCGTTCATGTTGTACTTGTATCCCGGCTCGAGGATCTCGTAGTACCACGGCCCCCTGTCGCTGTATCGCCTCCAGGCGTCGCTGCTCATCCCGTGCAGGGAGAGCCGCTTCACGCGATCGATCAGCGCCCCGTCGGGCGAGGCGACGATCCCACCCTCTCCCGTCGTGATGCCCTTCGTCACGTAGAAGCTGAACGAGGTGGCGTCGGCCATCGAGCCGATGCTGTGGTTCCGGTATTTCGTCCCGATGGCGTGGGCGCCGTCGCTCAAGACCTTGATCTTCCGGGAGCGCGCGAGCTCGAGAATCTCGTCCATGGGGCAGGGCCGCCCGGCGAAGTGTACGGGAATCACGAGCTTCGTGCGCTCGGTGATCGCCGATTCGATGATCTCGGCCGTCACGTTGAGGGAGTCCGGATCGACGTCGACGAGGACGGGCGTCGCCCCCATGTGGATGACCATGTTCGGCGCCGCCGCGAAGTTGAGGGCCGGCAGGATCACCTCGTCGCCGGGCGCGAGCCCAAGCGCCACCATCGAGAGGTGGAGCCCCGCGGTGCACGAGTGGACGGCGCAGGCCTTCTTGACGCCGACGTACGAGGCGACGGCGTCCTCGAACTCCAGGGTCCTCGGTCCCACCGTCAGCCAACCTGAGCGGAGCGTCGCGACCACGCGATCGATGTCGTCCGAGCCGATCGACGGCCTGGCGAACGGCAGGAAGTCGTCGCGGACGGGGGCGCCGCCCTCGACCGCGGGTGTCTTATCCTTCGCCATGCTTCTTCGCTTCCATGTCAGGGAAGATCTTCGCGAACTCCTTGCGGATGCCCTTCCGGTCGCCTCGGGCCGAGAGCTTCTCCAGTCGGGCGAGCGTCCCCTTGAGGTCGGCGACCTCGCTCGGGGCGTCCGGCTGCACGACCATGATCTTGTCGTGCCTCGTGACGGACAGCGTCTCGTCGGAGCACCAGAGCTCCTCGTGCAGCTTCTCACCTGGCCTCAGGCCCGTGTACTCGATCGCGATGTCGCGGCCGGGCTCGAGTCCCGACAGGCGCACCAAGTGCTCCGCGAGCTCGGCGATGCGGATCGGGTCCCCCATGTCGAGCACGAAGACCTCGCCGCCTGCGCCCGCGAAGCCGGCCTGAAGAACCAGCATCGCGGCCTCTCGGATCGTCATGAAGTACCTGGTGACGTCGGGGTGCGTGATCGTGATGGGCCCGCCGAGGCGGATCTGCTGCCGGAACATCGGCACGACGCTCCCGCGGCTTCCCAACACGTTGCCGAAGCGCACCGCGACGAGCTTCGTCTTGCACTTCCCCTTGGCGCGGTCGATCAGAAGCAGCTCGGCGATCCGCTTCGAGGCGCCCATCGCCCCGTGCGGCCTCACGGCCTTGTCGGTCGAGAGCAGCACGAGCCGCTCGGCCCCGTGTTTGGCGGCCGCGTCGATGAGGCGCCTCGTCCCGGTCACGTTGTTCTTGATCGCCTCGTCGGGGTAGTACTCCATCAGATGGACGTGCTTGTGCGCGGCGGCGTGATAGACGATCTCGGGGTGGTGGTCCTTGAAGAGCATCTCGAGGGACACCTCGTCCGAGACGCTCCCGATCACGATGAGCTTCTGGAGATCCGGGTAGTCGATCGACAGCTCCTGATCGATCTCGTAGATGCTGTTCTCCCCACGTCCCATGAGGATCAACAGCTCCGGCTCGAAGGCGGCGACGAGGCGCGCGAGCTCGGATCCGATCGATCCGCCCGCGCCCGTGACGAGCACTCGCCGTCCCTTCAGGTAGCCGGTCATCTCCTCGGTGTCGAGGGCGACGGTCTCGCGCCCCAGGAGGTCGTCGAGTTTCACCACGCGGATCTGGCTGATCCTGACGTTGCCGCGGATGACCTCCCAGACACCCGGCACGATCTTGAACGACCGGCCGGCCTCCTCGCACAGCCGGATGACCTCCCGGATCGTGTGTCCCGAGGCCGACGGGATCGCGATGACGATCTCCTGAATGTCGTGTTCCTCAGCGACCGCGACGAGGTCGCCGATCTGACCGAGCACCGGAGCACCCACGATCTCGCTGCCGAGTTTCGCGGGATCGTCGTCGAGGAACCCGACCACGACGTAACCGTGCTCCGGCCGCTGCGCCATCGCCTGGGCGGTCATGCGGCCTGCAGCGCCGGCGCCGGCGATGAGGGTTCGGATCGTCTCTCTCGTCTCGTTCATGGGTTATCTGATGATCGCGGCCTTGGTGAAGAACTCCTGACCGTCGGGGGACGTGGCCTTGACGATGTAGACCCCGCTCGGCACCTCGAAGTCGTCGTCGTTGAGCGTGTCCCACAGGACGGGCAGCGTCGACGTCGTGAACCTCCGGACGCGCTCGCCCGTGAGATCGAACACCTCCACGGTCGAGCCGTCCGGGACCCCGAAGACGGTCATCGCCTCCCGCGCCGCTCCGCCCTTCCACGGGTTCGGGTAGACGAAGAACGGGTTCGCCTCGGCTCCGAACCCCTGGTCGAACCGGTTGAGTGTCGTGCCCGCAGACGCCGCGTCGACCGTGACGGCCCAGATCCTCCCGCTCACCCGCTCCGCAGCAATGCGTGTCACGCTCGCGTCGGCGAGCCCGTCCTCCATACCGTACGTAGCAGCAAGCGTTCCATTCGAGTAGAGCATCGCGACGCCGTCGTCGGTCGCCACCCAGACGTAGCCCAGAACATCGGAATCGACCCATCTGGCCTCGGTTCCGGGCAGGCCCGCGATCGTGAGCCAGGAATCGTCCGACGGATCGTGCACGACCAGGCCTCCCTGGGTCGCGATCCACACCTTGCCATCCTGCGCAACGTGCAGCGCCTCGATGAAGTTGTTCGGGAGCACGTTCGCCGTGGAGTAGTGCACCCAAGCGTCGTCGTCCGACGTCGTTATGTCGCCGTAGGTCCAGACGTCGATTCCCTCGCGGTAGTAGCCGATCCAGAGCCTCCCGTGACGATCGTCTGCCAGCGCGCGGACGTCGTCGTTCAGGAAATACGTGACGTACGGATCGAGCTCCTCGCTGTCGAAGCGGTACCAGTCGTCATCGTCCGTCGTGCTCGGGTCGTTCTCGACGAGGAGCTCGACGATCCCCTCGTTGTCGCCGTTCTCGTCCCGCATCCCGAACCACATGTTCCCATCGTCATCCTCCGCCATGGAGAAGACGCGGTTGTTGACGAACTCGTGCGGCCACGAGTAGTAGGTCCACACGTCGTCCCCGGTGTAAGTGAGGGTCTCACCGTCGTCGAGGCGATCGACCGTCGGGTCGTCCGGAGGGCTGAAGCTGCTGTCGCGCCCGATCCACTTGTGTCCCTCAGCGTCCACGAAGATCGCGTAGGCGAACCTGTCCTGCCTGAGTCCCCCGCCCGCCCGGGTGTGGTGGACCCAGGCGCTCCCGTCGTGGCCGTAGAGCCCGTCTTCCCGCGTCGTGAGCCAGAGTGTCTCTCCGCCCGTGTCCACGCCGAGGATCCACGGATCGCCCTCGACCTCGACGGTCGTCCAGAGGTCGCCGACCGCCGCCCCGACCGCCGTCCCGGCGAGCGAGAGAGCGAGGGCCAAGGCCAGCCACGTCACGTGTCGCGTTCTCATGGGTATCCTTTCGTGCTGCGGGTCGTGTCTCCGTTCCGGCGCGTCCGT
>JALGVU010000024.1 GCA_025774545.1 bacterium
TTGGCGAACTCGGCTGACTCAGACTCAGCTCCGAGATGGGCGTCGGCAAGGAAATAGACGTCGCCCTCGGAGGCGCCGGAATCGCGTGGCCTAGCACGTGTAGCCATAGGGGGTTGGTTCTCTGTTGCAGTGACGGGAACTCGTCGGACTTCCCCGGGCCCGCCTTCCACGTCGTACAGGTTCGGGTCGGTCCCACCGCACGTGATGGATCGGTTCCGCAGGCGGCCGGATCGCCCCAGGTAGAGAAGTAGGAGGGCGCCCACACCGGGACGGAAACCGGCGGATTCCCGTGTGGATGCGGCCATGGACGGTCCCGAAACCGCTTGACCGCATGAACCCGTATTCATATAGTTGCATCTTATCGTGTGGGTTCGATGACGGGTCGGGCGTGACACGCCCTGGGCCCGTGCGGTGCTAGGCCCAGCTGGCCCACGAGCGTAAGTATAGATAGCAGGGGCCACTGCGGCAAGTGAAACCCTGGCAGGAAGAGGGGGAAGCGATGTCGACCCTGTGGGAAGATGTCAAGAATGCGATCGTCGATGGGTACGTCTTCGCGTCCGACAAGGCCGAAGAGCTGACCCACATCGGTAAGGCCAAGGTCGAGATCCTGAAGCTGAACCGCCAGATCGCCCAGACCATGACCGAGATCGGTGGGCGGGTGTACGACATGTTCGACAAGGACCACCAGGATGACGTTCCCACGGACGAGATGGTCCGCGGGTTCGTCGAGTCGATCCAGGCCTTCCAGGCGGACATCGAGAAGCGGGAGAATGAGATCGAGCAGGCGAAGGCGGCGCGTGAGGTCAAGACGGCCGAGTAGGCCTAAGGGCTCAACCATTCTCGGTTTCTGACTGTCTAATCGGGAAAAGGACCACACGTCGTCTGGAGAGCCTGTAGCAGGTTTCGGAAGGGAGTCAGGAGAACGATGCGAAGCTCGGCAGGTTGGATCGTTGGAGGAGGGATCCTCCTTCTTGCCGGACTCATCCTCGGCGTCCTCATCACGGCGAACTACGACTGGTCACCGACCACGGTGGCGCAGGAGAGGGAGAGTTCGTCGTACGACAGAGCGCTCTCCGTCTACGAGAGCGCGCTCGTGGGGAAGAGCCCGTTCGTCGCGGTCGCGGACGAGGTGCTCCCGGCCGTCGTGAGCGTCGACACCAAGCGCACCGTGTCGAGAGGGGCGCGTGATCCCTTCCGCGACATGTTCCGGGACCTGTTCGGCGACCGGATGGACCGCGACCGATTCGGCGACGAGAACCAGCAGAGGGAGTTCGAGATTCCGGGGTCCGGCTCAGGCTTCATCTTCGACGAGCGCGGCTACGTCCTGACGAACAACCACGTGGTCGGTGGGGCCGACGAGATCGAGATCACGCTGTCCGACGGCCGCTCCTTCTCGGGCGAGGTGATCGGCCTCGACCCGGCGACAGACATCGCCGTCGTGAAGATCGAGGGGAGAGACCTGCCGACCGCGAGGCTCGGCGACTCGGAGAAGATGCGTGTCGGCGACTGGGCGATCGCGATCGGGAATCCGCTCGCGCTCAAAGGGACGGTCACGGTCGGTGTGGTGAGCGCCCTGGGCCGAGCCAACCTGAACATCCGAGGCGGAGCGCCGCTCTACCAGGACTTCATCCAGACGGACGCCTCGATCAACTACGGCAACAGCGGGGGACCGCTCGTGAACATCGAGGGCCAGGTCATCGGCGTCAACTCGGCCATCAGTCCGGCGGCCAACGGCATCGGCTTCGCGGTGCCGATCAACCTGGCGAAGCAGGTCGCGGAGTCCCTCATGAGAGAGGGGAAGGTCGTGCGCGGTTACCTGGGCGTCGTGCCGCAGGAGATCACGCAGGACCTCGCGGAGGCCAAGAACCTCGACAGCACGGACGGCGTGATCATCGCGAGCGTGGAGCCGGGGACCCCCGCGGACGACGCGGGACTCAGAGCCGGCGACGTGGTGACCGCGTTCGACCGGGTCGAGATCAAGGACGTGCAGCAGTTCCGCATGGTCGTGGCGTCGGTGGCGCCGGGCGATGCGGTCGGGATCGACATCATCCGCGACGAAAGGACGCGCACGCTCGAGGCGATCCTGAGGGAGCGCCCCGACACGTTCGCCGTCGAGGAGGAGGAGGCACAGCCCGAGGATCAGAGGTGGCTCGGGATAGAGGTGGTCGGCGTCGGCGATCCGATCGCGCGCGAGTTGGACGTGCGCGCGGACGCGGGTGTGGTCGTCGTCGACATCGAGAGAGGAAGCCCGGCGGGGGACGCAGGTCTGCTCGCCGGAGACGTGATCGTGAGTATCGGCGACCGGGAGATACAGAACCTCCGGGACTACCGGGAGATCATGCGGGAGCTAGAGGGCCGTCGCAGGGCCATCGCCTTCATGGTTCGACGCGGTGCTTCGTCGTTCTTCGTAGCGATCAGACCGGAATAGGTGTGAGGGGTACGCCCGGGTCGAGGATCTTGGACCCCCCTCGAGATCAGGCAGGGGCGGGACCCCGGAGGACGGTAATGAGTATGATGTGGCAATACGGAAACGCAGCTGAAGAGGACAAGAGCCTGGACAGGTACCTGCGGGAGATCTCGCGGACCCCGCTTCTGACTCGCGAACAGGAGCAGGAGCTGGGGCGGAGGATCCTGGCGGGTGACCAGAAGGCTCGCGACCAGCTGGTCGTGGCGAACCTACGGTTCGTGGTCAGCGTCGCCAAGGGGTACGCCCGGAAGACGGGCGCCCCGATCATGGACATCATCAACCAGGGCAACGTGGGCCTGATCGAGGCCGCCAAGCGGTTCGATGCCGAGCGCGGCAGGAAGTTCATCACCTACGCGGTCTGGTGGATTCGTCATGCGATCCTGAAGGGCATGGCCGAGCAGTCCGGCGCCATGCGGCTGCCGCTGAACAAGGCGGGTGCGGTGCGGAGGATGTGGAGGACGATCGAGCGGATCCGTCAGCAGACGGGACACGAGCCGACCGACAAGGAACTGGCGAAGGTGATGAAGATGCGGGTGATCGACATCGAGGAGCTCAGGAAGCTCTCGGTGGGAAGTCTCTCGTTGAACGCGCCGGTCGCGTCCGATCAGGACATCGAGCTCGGTGACATGGTCCCCGATCCCACCGAGGATCCTGCCTTGAACCTCCTGCACTACGAGTCGCTCGACCAGGAGGTCGGCTTCGCGCTCGAGTGCGTGACGGCCCGCGAGAGCAGGATCCTGAGGCACTACTTCGGCCTCGGTGGCGAGAAGAAGAAGACGCTCGAGCAGATCGGGCAGATGATGGGCCTGACCCGCGAGCGGATTCGGCAGATCAAGGAGGAGGCCCTCACGAAGCTCCGGGACGCGCCCGGGCTCGAGGAACTCCGCACGTACTTGAACTAGACGGGGCGTGATTGCCGCCGGCCCGGGGCCCTTCTGCCCCGGCCGGCCGGCCGAATCGAGGCCCCTCTTCGGAACGACATGAGGAGCGCCCACCGGTTTGGCCATTGCCGGTGGGCGTCTTTCGTCTCACGGCGATCCCGAAACGGCTTGACGGGCGCTTCGACTTTTTTCTACTATCGGTTGTCTAAGGGGTGAAGACCGGGCGTCATGCGCACTCCAGTGCGCGGTTGGAGTGACTGAACCATGACAGGACCCCTCCTGAGAGCCTCGCTGCTCTGCTGTGTCGTACTGCCCATCCTTCTCGGCGGCTGCGCCGAAGAGGTGACGCGTCCCACGTCCGACACACGCATTCTCGAGAACGGACTCACCGTCATTACCAGGGAGCACCGGGGAAGCGACGTCGCTTCCCTCCAGGCGTGGGTCCATGACGGATCGGTCTACGAGCCGGTGGCCGACGCCGGGATCGCCTACTTCGTCGCGACCATGATCTTCGACCAATCGGAGAGCCGCGGCCCCAACGAGATGACGTTCGAGATCGAGAGCCTCGGCGGCTACCTCAGCGTGAGTCCGTCGCACGACTACGCGTACTTCGGGATCACGGTACCGGCGAGCCACTTCGATGTCGCGCTCGACATCCTGGCCGACGGGACGATGAACGCCGTCTTTGGACCTGCGCGGGTCGAGCAGCACAAGCAGAGCGCCCTGGGCGTCCTCTCGTCGCTCCGCGAGAAGCCGATCGAGCGCGTGAACTGGCGTTTCGCGAGGGAGATGCAGGGCGATCACCCGTACGGCAGGCCGCAGCAGGGCACGAGCGAGACGATCCAGTCGCTCACGTCCGGCCGGCTCACGGCGTGGCATCGTGAGCGTTACGTCGCCAACAACATGCTCATCGTCGTCGCGGGGAACCTCGATCCCCGCGAGTCGGCGGATCGCGTCTCTGAGGCCTTCGCAGGCCTCGAGGCCGGAGCGCGCGCCGAGCCTCTCTTCGAGCCGGCCGTCTGGCCCGATCACGCGGTGCGCGTCACCGAGTACGGCGACGTCAACCGGGCCTATCAGATCGTCGGGTTCCCGGGACCGGACGTCGACCACGAGGGTGCGGTCGCCATGGACATCCTTCTCATGATCCTCGGGCGCGGCCGAAGCTCGCGTCTGAACACGACCCTCGTCGAGGAGCTGGATCTCGTCGCCGGCGTGAGCGCCGGGTTCTACACGAAGAGACAGACGAGCCCCATCTTCGTCTGGATGGAGCTTCCGCCGGAGAACACGACGGCCGCCGAGAACGCCACGGTCGAGCTCTTCCAGGGGCTCGCCGAGACGCCGGTCGACGAGGCTGAACTCTCGAAGGCGAAGGCGCTCCTCGAGAGTGAGATCCTCTTCGCGAGGGAAACGGCCCAAGGGCAGGCTTCGTTCTACGGCTACTGGACCACGATCGGAGGCCCCGGATTCGGCGAGGAGTACCTCGACCGAATGAGGGCCGTGACGGCCGACGACATCCGGTCGCTCGCGAGAGAGCATTTCGCCGGGACGTCCCACGCCGCCGTCGCGGTGTTGCCGGAATGGGCCAGGTGATCCCGCTGAACGCGGCGATCGACCGATGGGAGAAACGATGAGGAAGGCCGCACGCATCTCGCTCGCGCTTGCGCTTCCGGCGCTCGTCCTTCTCGCGTTCTCGCCCGCGTCCGCGACGGAGCCGAAGAAGCACCGCCTCTCGAACGGCGTGACGGTCATCACGGCCCCCCACGCCTGGAACCGCATCGTCGCGGCGACCGTCCTCGTCGACGCCGGCTCGCGGCGCGACCCTGCGAAGCGCCGCGGGCTTGCGCACATCACGAGCGAGCTGATGCTTCGCGGCACGGAGAGCATGTCTTGGTCGGAGATGGCGGAGCTGACCGACAGCTCCGGCATCATGCTCGGATCCCACACGACCGAGGACTACTCCGAGATCTACGTCACCGCCATCGACTCGCAGCTCGACCGCGTGGTCGCCATCCTCGCCGACGTCCTCGCGCGTCCGACACTCGACGAGGAACATCTCGCAGGTGTGCAGAAGAAGGCGCTGGATACGGTCGAGATGGAACAGGACGACACCTTCTCGCGCAGCTACGAGAAGCTCAGCGAGCTTCTCTTCGTGGGACACCCCTACGCGTTCCCGGTCATCGGGACGTACAGGGGCGTCGAATCGGTGACGCCGAGGGACGTCGAGAGGTTCTACGAGGAGCACTACCGCGGCGGGAACACCGTCATCGCCATTGTAGGGAACTTCGCGCCCGCGGACGCCCTGGACGCCCTCGAGGAGCACCTGTCGGACTATCCGTCCGGTGAGTCCGAGAGGAGGCCCCCAGGCCCGATCGTGAAGCCGAAGCGGCGAGAGCTGGAATACTACCGGGACTCGTCGACCGGCTACATCCAGATCGGTTATCATGTTCCCCCCGTTACATCTTCCGACTACGCTCCGCTCGCGGTGCTGACCTCCGTTCTGGGCGACGGAACGGCATCCAGGCTCTACCGGGCCCTCGGGCCCGACGGAGCAGGTATTGCGGAGCTCGCCGGTTCGTTCTATCCTGATCACGTCGAGCAGGGTAGAATCGTGATCTACACGGAGTCCCGCGAGGTCGACGAAGCGCTCGCGGTCATCCATGGCGTCGTCGAGACGCTCAGGACCGACGCGGCGACCCCCGAGGAACTGACGCGCGCGAAGAACCGGGTGAAGGGGCGCGTCGTAGTGAAGGGCGAGAGGAACATCGACCAGGCTCGTCGATTCGCGTGGTCGGAGCTCATGGGGCTCGGGCTCGATCACGTGCAGTCCTTCCTTCGGGAGGTCGAGAAGGTCGACGCCGGAGACGTTCAGAGGGTCGCGCGCGAATACCTCACCGACCCCGTGAAGGTCGTCCAGCGTCCCGCGAAATCACGGAAGAAGATCGAAGCTCCCCGGGGCACGCGGGGGATCTGACCCAGCCGGAAGCCGCGCCCCGAACGAACGGGGCGCACTGTCGGAGGACCGCCTTTGGGCCGGGCCCACCTTCCACGCAGGTACGTGTGGCTCGCGTCATTTGTAGCGGCCGCGGTGGCTCTCACGGCCGTTTCGGCCGTTGGGGCTCCCTCGATCACGGCCGTGCGTTACTGGACCGCGCCGGATCACACGCGCGTCGTCGTCGATCTGACGGAAGAGGCCGAGTTCACCGCGCGCGCGATCACCGCGCCGCACAGGATCGTCGTGCTCGTCGTCGGCGGGACCGTCGGCGGGGCGTCGGCGAACACGCCGATCGGCGACGGAATCGCGGAGCGCGTCAGGCTGAACGAGCTCCGGAGCGGCGCGCAGGTCGTCCTCGATCTCACGAGGGCGTCGTCCTTCAACGTCTTCACGCTCAAGCCCTACGCGCAGAAACCGAACCGGATCGTGATCGACGTCGCCCGCGAGTCGGAGTTCGGAGTTCCACGGCGGGCGGACGTGCCGGTCGAGAGGGACCGGTCGAGGCCCTGGGTCGTCGTCATCGATCCGGGTCACGGGGGAGAGGACCCGGGAACGCTCGGGAACGGCGAGCTTCGGGAGAAGGACGTCGTTCTCGACATAGCGAAGAAGCTCGCGGCGAACCTCGACGCGCACGGCGGCTACGACACGCGCCTCACGCGCGACGGCGACTACTTCGTGCGGCTGGCGAAGCGCAAGCAGATGGCCGGCGACGCCGGCGGCGACATCTTCGTCAGCATTCACGCGAACAGCGCGCCGAACCGGAAGGCGCACGGGACCGAGATCTTCTTCGTCTCACCGAAGGGGGCGAGCGACCAGGCGTCGCGGGAGCTGGCCGATCGCGAGAACGCGGCGGACCTGGTGGGGGGCGTCTCGCCGGACGCCGACGAGGACGTCCTGTCGATCCTCGTCGACCTCAAGATGAGCGACAGCGTCAAGAAGAGCAACGACCTCGCGTCGCTCGTCGGGAACGAGCTTCGCGAGCAGGGGACGTCAACGTGCATCGTGAAGCAGGCAGGGTTCCTGGTGCTGAAGTCACTGGCCATGCCGTCGATCCTGGTCGAGGTCGGGTTCCTGACCAACGCGTCCGACGTGAAGAAGCTGAAGGACCCGGACTACCGCAGCGCGTACGCGCGCACCCTCGCCGACGCGATCGATTCCTACTTCGACCGCTACGCCCCTCTCCCGGTTTCCCAGGACGGTCTCCACACGGTGGCGCCGGGCGAGACGATCTGGAGCATCGCGCGCCGCTACAATCTGTCCGTCGACGAGCTCCGCGCGATCAACGACTTGGGTGCTGCCTCCACGATCCGGGTCGACCAGGTTCTGACCGTGATGCGATCGTAGGGAGTCCCGAACGCCGGACGAGGCCGCGACGCTTGCGCCGGCTCGCCCGGGCCGGGACGCCGCTGCTCGCAGGTAGGGGCCGCGACGCTCGGGCCGGCTCGCCGGGGCCGGGATGCGGCGGCTCGTCCGCGGGGGCACCGACACGTGTGAGGTTGAGAGAGGAACCGCGTCCGTGCAGTTGAGATCGATCGTTGCGAACAACACGAACCTGAAGGTGGCGTCCGTCATCGTGGCCGTCGTCCTCTGGACGTTCGCCAAGGGCGAGCAGACGGCCGACCGGCGCTTCTCGATCCCCCTCGTGGTTCGCGGCCTTCCGGGGGACGTCACTCCCGCCAAGCGGCTTCCCGAGACCATCGACGTGTCGCTCCGGGGCGACAACAGGGAGCTCGTGAAGATGCGACTCTGGGAGGCTCCCCATGCCTTCGTAGACCTGTCCGACGCCGTCGAGGGGAAGACGCTCGTGCTGACCATGTCCGCCGCGAACGTGGTCCTCCCGCGCGATGTTGAGGTCCAGGTGGCGGAGATCGTCTACCCGAAGAGCATCTCCGTCGACATCGACAAGCTGGGGGAACGGAAGGTCCGCGTCCAGCCGAACGTCGCGGGCTCGCTCGACGAGGGGTACTACCTACGCGCCGATCCCACGAGCGAACCGGACACGGTGACGGTCTACGGGCCGGCGAAGGCGATAGCGGATCTCCAGTTCGTGACGACGGAACCGCTCAGCATCGACGGCCGCAGCAGCGGCGTCGAGGCGGCGCGGCTCGTCGCCTTCTCGGAAGACGCGAACCTGAACGCCGTTCCGCGTGAGGTCCGCATCGCCGTTGAGGTCGAGGACACCGAGGTCGTCACCCTCGAAGACGTGCCGCTCGAGTTCGTGCACGAGCGCGGCCTCGAGGCCGTCACGATCGATCCGACGACGATTCGCGTCCAGATCGCGGGGCCGAGGCATCTCGTGGCCGACCTGACCGCGGAGGACATCCGGGCCGTCGTCGACGGGCGGGGATTGCCGCGAGGTCCTCACGAGGTCGTGCCTGAGATCACCGTACCCGAGGGGCTCGAGGTGCTGAGCCTGACCCCGATGTTGTTCGCCGTGAGGCTCGACTGAGAGCCCGGCGGGCGCCCGGCCCGCCGGCCCCGAAGCAGCAGCACTCCGCACCTGCAGGAAGGAGCCCGGGACCGCGGCGCGGCGCCGTGCCCGAACCCCATGCTGGTTCTCGGCCTCGACACATCCTGTGACGAGACGGCCGCGGCCGTCATCTCGGACGGTCGCGAGATCCTCTCGAGCGTCGTCGCGTCGCAGCTCATCCACGCCGAGTACGGCGGCGTCGTGCCGGAGTACGCGTCACGCGCGCACATGCAGACGATCCTCCCCGTCGTCCGACAGGCGCTCGACGAGGCGGGGGTCGGGTATGACGGCATCGAGGCCGTGGCCGTCACGAACCGGCCAGGGTTAGTCGGCTGCCTTCTCGTCGGCGTGTCGTTCGCGAAGGGGCTCGCGTACTCGCTCGACATTCCGGTCGTCGGCGTCGACCACATCGAGGGCCACGTCTTTGCGGCCCGGCTCGCGCGTCCCGAGATGAACCTCCCCGCGATCTCGCTCGTCGTTTCCGGCGGACACACCGAGCTCATCCTCGTCGAGGAGTGGGGCGCGTACCGGACGCTCGGACGGACGCGCGACGACGCGGCGGGGGAGGCGTTCGACAAGGTGGGCAAGCTTCTCGGGCTCGCGTATCCGGCCGGGCCCGTGATCGAGCGGCTCGCCCGAGGCGGGGACCCGACCGCCTTCGACTTCCCCCGCGCGATGATGGAGCCCGGGAACATCGACTTCAGCTTCTCGGGCGTCAAGACCGCCGTGCGCTACCGCATCGACGAGCTCGGGCGGACGCCCGAGGGCGACGAGCTTCGGGACTTTCTGGCGAGCTTCCAGGCGGCCGTGGTCGACGTGCTTGTCGAAAAGACGGTGCGCGCCATCGAGGCGAACGACGTGCCCGCGGCAGCGCTCGGTGGAGGCGTGGCCTCGAACGAGCTTCTGCGCACGCGCTTCGAGGAGGAGGCGTCGCGGCTCGGCGTCGAGACGATCGTGCCGTCGAAGGGCCTGTGCACCGACAACGGCGCCGTGATCGCGGCGGTCGGCGACTTCCTGCTCGAGTCGGGCGAGCGCGGAGGGCACTCACTCTCAGTCTCGGCCTCCCGGGACGACGCGCGGGCCCTGAGATCATGAAGACGACTGCGGAGGACGCCCGAATGGAGACCACGAGCGCGACCGACGCCCGGGACACCGACGCCGCGAAGCGGACCTACGTGCGCGTGGCGGTGCCGCTCCCGGTGACCGGCACGTTCACCTACGCGGTTCCCAACGAGCTTGCGGGACGAGCCCTGGTCGGGACGCGGGTCCTGGTTCCGTTCGGCAGGCGGAAGCTCACCGGCTTCGTCGTGGGGCTCGAGGAGAGCCCGGCCGTCGACGACGTCAAGACAGTCATCGAGGTGCTCGACGTTGAGCCGATGCTCTCAGCCCTGATGATCGAGCTCACGCGCTGGGTCGCCGACTACTACCTCGCGTCCTGGGGCGAGGTCCTCCGAGCGGCCCTTCCTCCCGGCATCAACATGGAATCGCGGCGGTTCGTTCGGCTGACGGACGAGGGCCGCGCCGCGCTGTCCCGAGGCGCGCACGATCTCACGGAACGCAGGCGGAAGATCCTCGAGGTGGCCGCGGAGCGCGAGAAGGTGAGCATCGCGCTCGTCTCCCGCGAGGCGGGGCTCGCCCGAGGGAGCCACACCGACATGGACGCCGTCGTCCGCGACGGCCTCGTCGAGATCTTCGAGGAGATCCGTCCGCCGAGGACCGAGGGCGGGCGCGAGCAGGTGGTCCGCCTCGCGTGCACGCCCGAGGAGGCGCTCGAGGAGGCGGCCGGTCTCGCGAAGCGGGCGCCGAAGCAGGCGCGGGCGCTCACGGTCCTCGCCGAGGCCGACGACTCGACCGTGCCCGTCGGGGAGCTCGCGAGCGAGGGCGTGAGCTCGGCCACCGTCACGCGGCTCGTCGAGAGGGAACTCGTCGAGCGCGCCGAGCGCGAGAGGAAGAGGCTCTCGGTCGGTCTTCCCGGGTGGGCGCTCGCCGACGAGGGCGAGCTGACGCCCGCGCAGAGAACAGCGCTCGACACGATCCGTGCGAGAGGCGCGGCCGCGGAGCTCGGCGTCGTCCTTCTGCACGGCGTCACCGGCAGCGGGAAGACGCGCGTCTACGCCGAGGCCGTCCGGGCGGCGCTCGCCGAGGGCCGGAGCGCGATCGTGCTCGTGCCCGAGATCGCGCTCACGCCGCAGATGGTCCAGAGGATGCAGAAGGAGTTCGGTGGGCGCGTCGCGGTCGTGCACAGCGGCCTCTCGCTCGGTGAGCGATACGACACGTGGCGCGCGATCAAGGAGGGGATGTTCTCCGTCGTGGTCGGTCCTCGCTCTGCCGTCTTCGCGCCGGTGGCCAAGCTCGGGCTCGTCGTCGTTGACGAGGAGCACGAGCAGACGTACAAGCAGAGCGAGTCGCCGCGCTACCACGCGCGCGACGTGGCGATCATGCGCGCGAAACTCGAGGGCGCCATGGTCGTCCTCGGCACGGCGACGCCGAGCATGGAGAGCTACCTGAATGCGCGGGACGGGAAGTACGATCTCGTCGAGCTGCCGAAGCGGATCGACGCCGGTCCTCTGCCCAAGGTCGAGATCGTCGACATGCGCGAGGTGGAGACGGTCGACTCCGAGGGCGCCTTCTCCCACGCGCTTCGCGTGGCGGTCGCCGAGACGCTAGCCGCCGACCGGCAGGTCATTCTCTTCCTCAATCGGCGAGGATACGCGTCGTTCGTGCAGTGCATGGGTTGCGGGTACTCGGCCAAGTGCCCGCACTGCAACGTCTCGCTCACGTACCACTCGGCCGGCCGCACGATGCGCTGCCACTACTGCGGTCTCTCCGTCAAGGCGCCCGGGGCGTGCCCGGAGTGCCAGGGGCTGAACCTGAGATACGGGGCGCCCGGCACGCAGCGGGTCGAGCTTGCCGTCAGGGAGCTCTTCCCTGATGCGACGGTCGCCCGCATGGATGTCGACACGACGACCCGACACGGGTCGCACTGGAGGATCCTGAAGGCGTTCGCGGAGGGGAAGACCGACATCCTCCTCGGCACCCAGATGATCGCGAAGGGACTCGACTTCCCGGGCGTCGGCCTCGTCGGCGTCGTCGCGGCCGACGTGGGACTGAACCTCCCGGACTTCCGGGCGGGCGAGCGGACCTTCCAGCTTCTGACGCAGGTGGCCGGGCGGACCGGCAGGGGGGACGACCGCGGGCGCGTGATCGTCCAGTCGTACCTCCCCGAGCACTACACGATCACGCTCGCCCAGGACCAGTACTTCCCGCCGTTCTTCGAGCGCGAGATCGCCGAGCGGGAGCTGCTCGGGTACCCGCCGTTCTCGCGGCTCGTCGGCATCGTCGCGAGGGGGCGGACCGAGAGCCAGGTGATCCAGGCGGCCACGCGGCTCGCCGATTTCCTCCAGAAGGGCGCTGATCAGATGGAGGACCCGAGGCCCCAGGTGCTCGGTCCTGTTGCCGCGCCGCTCGAGCGGATCAAGGGCGTCTACCGCTGGCAGGTCCTCGTGCGGGGCAAGGGCGGGAGCGGGAGGGCGCTCGTCGCGGGCGCTCTGGCCCAGCGGGGAACGCTCAAACTGCCGAGCGCGGTGACGCTCGCCGTCGACGTGGATCCACTAGATTTGCTGTGACATCTGTGTGGAGTCTCGACGGAAACCAACGAGTTCGCGCGGCGCTTCGGGTGTTCGACGCCGACGCCACTCGCCCTTGACGCCCACGCTGCGGCCCTTGACGCCCGCGCTGCAGGCCTTGACGCCCACGCTGCGGCCCTTGACGCCCGCGCTGCGGCGGGGTAGGTTGAATCATGGCCTGCCCGTGCATGGGCAGGCATAGTTTTCGCATCCGGCACGTGGGGAGCCACTCACGGCGCCCCGTTGCGAGCCGGATCGCACGAGGCACGATCGGAGTAGAAATGGCAGGCGTTACGTTCAACAAGATCAAGAAGAACCCGGACATCACCGCGATGCTCCACCGGATGAACGAGCATCTCGGCATCGTCGGATACACCGAGCACGGGGTGCGGCACGGTACCTGGGTGGGAAGAACGGCCCAGAAGGTCCTGAAGCAACTCGGCATCGATGCCAGGGAGGTAGAGCTCGCGGGCATCGCCGGCTACCTCCACGACATCGGGAACCTGATCAACCGGGAGGATCACGCCCAGTCGGGATCCCTTCTGGCCTACCAGCTTCTCAAGGAGCTCGGGATGCCGCTCGACGAGATCACCCAGGTCATCGCGGCCATCGGCAACCACCACGAGGATCACGCCGACCCGGTGAGCAACGTGTCGGCGGCGCTCATCCTCGCCGACAAGGCAGACGTGCATCGCTCCCGCGTCCGGAACCCCTCGATGATCAAGTTCGACATCCACGACCGTGTCAACTACGCGGTCAGGAAGTCGAGCCTCGAGGTCGCTCCGGAGGATAAGATCATCAGGCTGGCCCTGACCATCGACACGAAGATCTCGCAGGTCATGGAGTATTTCGAGATCTTCCTCTCGCGGATGGTCGTGTCGAGGAGGGCCGCCGAGCTCCTCGGGTGCAACTATGAGCTTTCGGTGAACGGTAACCGGCTTCTCTAGGCCGGCGATCGAGCCTCCACGACGAGACCGGGACCCCCTCACGCATGGCACAACGGCGCCCGCGGGCGCTGGGACGCCTCCCGCTCGGGCAGGCGTTCGGCGCGCGAGCGTGCGTTCGGAGCCCGAGCAGGCTTCCAGGGGCGGCACGTATGGCTTGACACTCGATGATGGCGCTCGATATACTGCTCAGACTGGCACAAATGATCGGGCAGCGACTCTCCGAGAAGGGGGAAGGAATGAAGGTAGTGAGAACGGCCTTGGCGCTCGTGGCGCTCGCGGGCATCGTCGTCCTCGCAGGATGCGGGGCCGACCCGGCCTTCACGAGTGGCAAGGTCTATCTGGCGGACCAGAACTACGACAAGGCGATCGAGCAGCTCGGGATCTCCATCAGGAACTCTCCCCAGGCTTGGGAACCCCACATGTACCTCGGGATGGCCTACGCCGACACCGACGAGCTCGAGATGGCGCACGACGAGTTCTTCGCCGCGCTCGATCTCGCCCTGGACGCCGCCGCGAAGGAGAAGGTCGAGAACGCGATCACGCACTACTGGCTCGTGTATGACAAGGAAGGCGAGCGGAACATCGACGCCACGAAGTACATCGACGCGATCGACCAGTTCCAGAAGGCGATCGTCATCGATCCGCGGAAGGTGGACGCGTACATTAACCTGGGCTACGCCTATCACATGAGCGACGATCTGGACAAGGCCGTCGAGGAGTTCGAGAAGGCGCTCGAGTACGATCCGGGCAACGAGGTTCTCGTCGAGAACCTCGTGAGCGTCTACGAGAACCAGGCGGGCAACTTCGCGTCGCTCGGCGACTACGAGAACGCGCTCCGCTACTTCGGGAAGATCGAGGGACTCGCGCCCAACACGGTGGACCTCTTCTACAACATCGGCCTCATGCACTATCAGAACAAGGACTACCGCGAGGGGCTCAAGTACTTCGCTAAGCACCTCGATGCCAGCCCCGAGGACGAGGAGGTTCTCTACCGCGTCTTCCTCGCGCACTGGGCGCTCGCGAAGAACCTCGAGGAAGACGGGATGGAGGAGGCGGCGCTCGACGAGCACAGCGCCGCGCTCGATCCTCTCGAGCAGCTGATCGATCTGAACGACAAGGAGCTCACGTACCACCGGGCGCTCGCCCGCGTGCTCGCCAAGCTCGGCCGTGAGGACGAGGCGATGCACGAGCTCAAGATCATCGAGGAGCTTCTGAAGGGCGATTCCGGGGACGAGGAGTAGCTCGAGCCCCGTTCAGGCGCCACGGAACCTCGGGCGCCGGCTCAAGGCTGGATGGGAACGTCGGCCTCGTTGGAGGCCGATGTTCTCATCGCGGCCGGAACGTCTCCCACCAACGTCGCTTCCACCGGACGTATCGAACCACGCCATGCGAATCCTGACCGACAAGGACCTCGGACGCTACTCCCTCGCGGGGAGAACCGTCGCGGTCCTGGGCTACGGGAACCAGGGCGAGGCGCAGGCCAGGAACCTCGCGGAATCAGGTGTAGACGTCGTCGTGGGCTTAAGGCCCGGGAGTTCGTCGCTCGAGAGGGCGGCAGGCACGGGGCTTGCAGTGGATGACGACCGGGCGGCCTGCGCCCGGGGCGACGTCGTCGCTCTCATGATTCCCGACGAGGCCATGCCTACGTACGTGGCGGACGTGATCGCGCCTACCATTCGTGATGGGGCCGCGATTCTCTTCGCACACGGATTCCCGATCCGGTTCGGCGGAGTCCAGCTCCCGGAAGGCGTCGATGTCATCATGGTGGCGCCGATGGGGCCGGGCTTGAGGCTCCGCGAGCTCTACGTCGAGGGGAGCGGGCTTCCCGCCTCGTTCGCGATCGAGCGCGACGTGACCGGCCGGGCTCGGGAGACGGCCCTCGCCTACGCGAAGGCGATCGGCTGCGGGCGGATCGGTCTCTTTGAGACCACCTTCGCCGACGAGACCGAGATCGATCTCTTCAGCGAACAGGCGGTCCTCGTTGGCGGTGTGACGCGGCTCATCGAGGCCGGTTTCAAGACCCTGGTCGACGCGGGCTACGACCCGGAACTCGCGTATCTGGAGTGTCTCTACGAGCTCGATCTCACCGTCAATCTGATCCGGCGGTACGGGATCGCGGGCATGCGGGAGAGGATCAGCAGGACGGCGCTCTTCGGGGATCTGACGCGCGGCGACCTCGTCATCGGGCAGGAGTCGCGAGATGGTATGCGCGCGATCCTCCGTAGCGTCCGGGACGGCACCTTCGCGCGGGAGTTCCTGGACGACGACCGGGAAGGGGGCCGGGAGCTCAGGAGGAGGCTCGAGGAGACGCTGGGACGAACGATCGAGAAGGTGGGGAAGGACCTGGCATCAGTCGCGCACCCGGCCGAGGAGGACCGCGGCGACTGAGGGGGACCCGCGCGAGGCGGGACGAGCGGGGGACGAGAACGGAGCGACCCCGCGCGGGGTGGGAGGTTCTGCCCGGACGCCCTGGGCGAATCAGCTTGACAGCCCGAGGGCTTTGGACTAGACTCTCCTTCGTCCGACATATCAGGGATCTTCTCCAAGCTGTTGCCCATCCGGAGCACACCGACCCTATCCTTATTCCTTGCCGGGGATTCCCGAGTGTAACATCGTCACGGGGCGTTGCATCAACACACGTCGGCGGTCGACCGCGCGTCGCCCGGCCGCGATAACGCGAAGGCCAAGCTCTTCGAGGTAGAGAGGTCATGGCAGAGAAAGCACCGAGCAAGTCAAGCACAAGCAAGAAGAAGACGACGAGCGCGAAGACGTCGACCTCGAGCTCAGGGACGCGGGCGTCGTCGGGAAGCGCGTCAGGCGCGCGCTCGGCATCGACCGCGGGCGCCGCGCCGCCGAAGGCCAAGGTCAAGGCCGCGGAGGTCGAGGCGAAGGCCTCGGCTGAGACCGAAGCGCCGTCGACGAAGGCGTCGGGAACGCCGTTCCCGACGAACAGTGAGAACCTGAACATCGGGGAACTCAAGCAGAAGACGATCCGCGAACTCTGCCGGTACGCTTCTGAGTTGGGAGTGGAGGGTGTGGGGGGCCTGAGGAAACAGGATCTCATCTTCCAGATCCTCGAGGGGCAGACCAAGCGGAACGGTCTCATCTTCAGCGAGGGCGTCCTCGAGATTCTCCCGGACGGGTACGGGTTCCTTCGCTCGCCGGACTACAACTACCTTCCGGGGCCGGACGACATCTACGTGTCGCCGTCCCAGATCAAGCGATTCGATCTCAGGAAGGGCGACATCGTCTCCGGGCAGGTCCGGCCGCCGAAGGAGAACGAGCGCTACTTCGCGCTCCTCCGCGTCGAGGCCGTGAACTTCGAGAACCCCGAGATGGCGAAGACGAAGATCCTCTTCGAGAACCTGACGCCGCTCTATCCCGAGGAACGAATCAACCTCGAGATGGACCCCAAGGACATGACGACGCGGATCATCGACATGCTGACGCCGATCGGGAAGGGACAGCGCGGTCTCATCGTGTCGCCGCCCCGCGCAGGGAAGACGGTGATACTGCAGAAGATCGCCAACAGCATCACGGCGAACCACCCCGAGATCATCCTCATGGTGCTCCTGATCGACGAGCGCCCCGAGGAGGTCACAGACATGCAGCGCTCGGTCAACGGCGAGGTCATAAGCTCGACGTTCGACGAGCCGGCCGAGCGGCACGTGCAGGTGGCCGACATGGTGATAGAGAAGGCGAAGAGGCTCGTCGAGCACAAGAAGGACGTCGTGATCCTGCTCGATTCGATCACGAGGCTCGCGCGCGCGCACAACACGGTCGTGCCGCACTCGGGCAAGATCCTCACGGGCGGCGTCGACTCGAACGCGCTCCAGCGGCCGAAGAGGTTCTTCGGCGCGGCGAGGAACACCGAGGACTCGGGGAGCCTCACGATCTTGGCGACGGCCCTGATCGACACCGGCTCCCGGATGGACGACGTCATCTTCGAGGAGTTCAAGGGCACCGGCAACATGGAGCTCGTGCTCGACCGCAGGCTCACCGATCGTAGGATCTACCCGTCCATCGACATCCTGAAGTCGGGAACGCGGAAAGAGGAGCTCCTGATCGGCGCCGAGCAGATCAGTCGGCTTTGGATCTTGAGGAAGTTCGTGAGCGAGCAGACGCCCATCGGCGCGATGGAGTTTCTGCTCGACAAGCTCAAGCACACGAAGACGAACCAGGAGTTCCTGGATTCGATGAGCGGTATGTAGCTGTCGAGCATCTTGCGGCCCGCACGCGGTGGCGCGTATCGCGCGTGCGGGCGCCTCTGAGTAGACGGGTTCGCCTCGATAGGAAGCACCGCGATCGAGCGTGCGGTTCGGAGGGACGGAGGACATGAGGAAGGACATTCACCCCGAGTACCAGGAGGCTACCGTGAAGTGCGTCTGCGGGAACGAGTTCAAGACCCGCAGCACGCTCAAGGAGATCAGCGTCGAGATCTGCTCGGCCTGTCATCCTTTCTTCACCGGCCAGCAGAAGCTCATCGACACCGCGGGTCGCGTCGAGCGCTTCGTGCGGAAGTACGGGAAGGACTTCGGCGGCGCTGAGGCGCTGGGCGAGGAGAACGCGCCGGACGAGTCGGCTCCCGCGGAGGAGAAGCCGGACGAGTCGGCCGCAGAAGAGAGTGCGCCCGCGGAGAAGCCGGACGAGTCGGCCGCCGATGAGAGTGCGCCCGCGGAGAAGTAGGAAGGCCTCCGCGACCCGAAGTGTGCCGCCGCCGGTCGCGGCGGCGCCTCACGTGTGATCGGAATCGATCCGCGCCGAACACCTGAATCGCCAGGGAGCCATGACGAAGACGGGGAACCCTCTGAGGGTCTACACCCTCGACGACCTCCCACCGGAGGTCGTCGCTGTCACATTCGCGAAGACGTCGAGGGTGCCGGACTCCTTCGACGCCATCGCGCGCGAGCTCACGGAGCCTACCTCCTCGATGTTCCACGAGAAGTGGGTCATCGGCTACGGCCACGGGTCGGTCGCCGAGCACGCGATCCTCTCGATCGCGATCGAGAACATCTCGCTCCTCGGCGCAAAGTTCGTGGAGGAGAACAGGCTCAGCTCGTTCACCGAGAAGTCGACGCGCTACCAGGTCATGGACGCGGCGAACCACTACACGCCTCCGTGCTACGCGGAGGGTAAGCTCGCCGAGATCTACCGGGAAGCGATCGCGCGGCTCTACGCGGCGTACGACGCTCTCATGCCTGAGGCGGAGCGGTTCTGCGACGGGAAGTACGGGGGGGAGGAGTGGAGTTCGCTCGGCGTGAGTCCGGGGGGAAAAGCGTGCGACGCGATCCGCGGGCTCCTGCCGGCCGCGGCCAAGACGAATCTCGGGTGGACCGTGAACGCGCGGAGCCTGCGCCATGCGCTCGTGAAGATGGCGTCGAGCCCGCTTGCGGAGACGCGCGAGCTCGCCCGCGAGCTTCGGGCGATCGCCGCGCGGCGCGTTCCGACGCTCGTGAAGTACACCGACGCGTCCCCGTATCTGGACGGATGGGACGAGCGGATGGCCGCCGCGTCGCCGTGGGCCGCCCGGACCGACGGTCCCCGGGACGTGGCAGACGCGCCCGATGCGCCCGACGACTGGGATCCCTACGACGCGCTCTTCGTCGGTGCGGTCGAGGCGCCCGTGTCCCGGAGGACGCTCGACGCGGATTCGCCTCAGGCGCCGCGCCCGGGCGTGGCCGCCGCGTCGCTCGGAACGACGGCGGCCCCGATCGTGCGCATGGTCGAGCACGACCCGACCGGCGAGCGCGCCGTGGCTGCCGCGGTCCTCTTTCGGACGACCGGCCACTCGTACGACGACATCAGATCGAGCCTCGCAGCACTCGGCGGGGAGACAGTGGGCGTGCTCTTGAAGGATGCCCTCCGCGGTATCGGAGGCCATGAGGCACCAATCCGCGAGTTCGAGAGCACGGCCTACACCTTTGAGATTACCTGCGACTTCGGCGCCTACCGCGATATCCAGCGTCACCGGATGGCCATGCAGACGCAGCAGCCCCTGACGTGCGACCTGGGCTACGCGATCCCCGCGGACGCGCGAGAGGCGGGGTTGGCCACGCGCATGACCGAAACGCTCGAGGCGGCCGCCGCGTCGCACGCGACGCTTGCCGAGGAGGACCTGACGCACGCGCAGTACGCGGTGCCGCTCGCGTTCAGGAAGCGGTTCCTCATGCGCATGAATCTTCGCGAGGCGTACCACTTCGTGCGGCTGCGTTCGCGCGTCCAAGGTCACGAGTCGTACCGCCACGTGGCGTGGGCGGTGAAGGAGGAGATCGAACGCGTGCACCCGCTTCTGGGAAAACTGATCCCCGCGGAGTACGAAGAGGGCGCCGTGGGTAAGAAGGGCGCAGGCGGCTCGCCGAGCGCCGAGCGCGAGGGAGTCGGTTCCGCCGTTTCGAGCTGACCTCTCGACT
>JALGVU010000144.1 GCA_025774545.1 bacterium
TGCTGGCTCCCCGGGGCGGACTCGAACCGAGACAACATTGAAGCGTTCGGCCGCTACCGGATCAGGTCGAGCACCCGGGCCAGGCGGGACCCCAGGTGCCTCGCGTCCCACGACCCGTGAACCATGACGGCCTTCCCCCTCGTGAAGGCCGTGTCGAGGAAGCCCCAGCCGCGGCCGTCCGCGCGGCGGCAGTTGGAGCTACCTGAAGATCCTCTTGATCATACCCCAGCTCACGGGCTGGTCGATGGGATCCACAGCCGTCGCGGGGCAGTCGCCGGGCTCGGGGTCCTTTCCCACGCCCCCGTGACTCTGGACGCAGTAGTAGTCGACCTCACTCGGCTCCGCGCAGTCGATCACCCACCTCGGATACTCCGGGTGGTCCTGGATGAGGATGTCGCCCGCGCTGCCGGTGTAGATGAAGCTGAGCCTTGCGACCGGCACGGGCATGTCGGCCACGCACTGATCGGTGTAGAGCATGATCCCCGTGTCCCACTCCCCGACCGACAGCCCGCCAGGCAGCAGGTTCTCGAAGACGGGCGCCGTGAACATCCCGGGCGTCAGCGAGAGCGAGAACGCGATGCCGCTCATGCCGGCTCCCGCGTTGTCGAGCACGAAGGTCCATTCGATCAGCTCGCCCAGCTCCGGCCAAGAGACGCACTCGAGGAAGCAGACCTCGTCTATGGAGACCCAGACCTGCGCGTCGGAGTTGTCGTCGTCCGGGGGGCTGTACCGGACTTCCAGGAAGGGCTGCGCTCCGCCGGTGCTCGTCTCGGCGCTGTGGAACTTGGCCCAGTTTCCCGCCGAGGGCTGGTTCTTCTCCTTGACGCAGATGCTGAAGTCACCTCCCTCGTGCTGCTGGGCCGCCAGGGTGATGTCCCAGTAGAACCCGTTCGCCGTCGTGTTCACCTTCACCTCGGCCGCGGGGGAGGTGCTGACCGTCATCTCCCCGATGGCCCACTCGTAGCTAATGTAGTCCTCGTCCCACCCCGGCTCGCTCAGCACCTCGTAGACGCTGACCCACACGTACTCGCCGCTCAGCTGATACGGCATCATCCAGAGCTTGGCGCAGTTGATCTCGCCGTCCTCGAACTGCGCGAGGGGGAACTTCATGTAGGTCACCCAGAAGTCGTCATTACCGACGATCGCCCCCCCCACGTAGAGGAGCGGGGCCTGGCCTTCTCCGGGATTGTCGGGCTCGTCGGTCCGAACGCTGACGTCCTCCGTCGGCCAGAATGAGATCTTCTCACACGCGGCCTCGCTCGCAGCCATGAGACCAATCGCGAAGACGAGGAGCGGCGCGAGGAGCCGGAACGCGCTTCGCCCGTTCATGCGTTGCCTCCTTCCGGGCGTGGGATCGATCGCCGCGCACGCGCCTCGTCCTGCTCGGGTACGGCGCGGCCGAGATGCACGGTGGCCATGCCCCCCTGAGTCCATGAGGGCAGCGGAACTCCATCGCTCTCGGAGAGTCGCGCTATTCTAGCACTTAACTGGGGCGTCGTCAATAATGACTGGAGGTCGCTCGGTACGCCCGGACGATTCCGGCGAGGGGCACTCGGGCCTCGGATGCAGCGGCCCCGCCGTGACAACCGGGGACGGGCCGATGGCCGTGCCCGCTGGCTCCTCATAGCGGACGCACTTGGAACTCGTGACCTCACCGTGGATCGTCCGGCGGGGTTGGCCTGTGAGGTCCTCGCTGGAGAGGGGCACGGTGGTCTTGGGGCGCCGCCCCAACGTGGACCGGTGCATTGGCACGGCCGAGGCCCGCGCTCCCCTGTCTCACTTCCGCTTCTGCGCCCAGGATCTCGTCGCGGAAGAGCGGTCGGCCGGCGAGGGCGGCCCTGAAGCCCCAGACCGCGACGCCGACGGTGACGAACAGCGTCAGCAGCGTCACGTGGCCGTACCAGACAGTGAGGTCGAAGGTCAGGGGCAGGAGACGCATCAGGTCAGTGATGGTGTAGCCGAGAATCACAGGGAGCAGGCCGAAGCGACACAGCACGAAGTTGATGGAGAGACACAGGACGGACGACCTCTGGACTCGTCGGTTGGAACGGGATAGTCTGGAGTCACGCGCGCGACTCGAGCCGTCCCGCGATCTCGAGGAACCGAACGCGCATCGGGTCGGTTGAACGCTCCATGCCGATCGCGTGTCCTATTCCAACGACACGATCACCTGCTGTCACCTTCCCGGAGGTGAACATGAAGTCGCTTTCGATTCTCACGGTTCTTCTTGCCACGTCCCTCTCCTTCGCCGCGCCTCCGCTGACGGAAGTCACGCCCGACGTGCGTGCCGAGGTGATCGAGGACATCGCGGAGCTGTTGGAGGACATGTACGTCATTCCTGAAACGGCGGTCGAGGTTCGAGAGATGCTGCACGCGAATCTCGCCGCGGGGCACTACGACGAGGACGTCCAGCCCGCCGCATTCGCCGCCGCGCTCACACGCGACATGTACGAGCTGACCGGAGACAAGCACCTCCGTGTGAGCTTCGGACCGGACGGCGGCACAGTCAGGCGCCGCGTGGTGAAGGGCGTGCCGGACGGTGATGCAGGAGACCCGAAGGTCGTCGTCCGAAAGGTCGAGGAACCGATCGGCCACGGTGAGGATGAACCCGGCACGCGCTCCGACGGCGGCGTCTTCGACGGCGTCACGGGCATCCCCGAGGCGAAGGTGCTTCCGGGTAACGTCGGATACGTGGACATTCGTCTCTTCGTTCCCCGCGCCCTCCAGGAAGAGGCCGCCGTGAAGGCCATGGAGACCGTCGCAGGCGCCGACGCTCTCATCTTCGACCTCAGATCGTGCGCCGGGGGCTCTCCGGACATGGTCCACCTCATCACGAGCTACCTCTACCCGCCGGAACCGATGCACCTGATCACCTACCACCGCGCGCGTTCCGAGCCCGACTCCGCCTACACGCTGGCCGAGATCCCTGGAACGCGCCGTCCTGACGTGCCTGTGTACCTGTTGGTCAGTCCCTTCACCGGTTCGGGGTGCGAGGAGTTCTCCTACAATCTGAAGCATCACGGTCGCGCCGAGCTCATCGGAGAGACGACCGGTGGCGCCGGGCACGGGGGAGCCGTGCACGCCATCGCCGCGGGATTCAGCGCGTTCATTCCCGACTTCCGTCCCGTTCACCCGAGGACCGGCGGTGGCTGGGAAGGCGTCGGAGTGATTCCGACGACCGAGTGCTCCTCGGAGAGGGCGCATCTTCTCGCCCACAAGATGGCACTCGAGGGGATTCTGGACGAAGGCGGCGTGGAGCAGGGGCGAGCCGAAGAGCTGGCCGACCTGATTCGCGGACTCGAGGAAGACCTCGCCCGCGCCGACGAGCCCGTCGTCGTGGACCTGGACGCGCTGGCGGAGTACGCCGGAACGTACGAGTACCGCTTCATCACGCTGGAGGACGACGGGCTCCACCTGCAACGCACGGGCGGACCGAAGCTCAAGATGGTCCCGACCGACGAGCCGGACTCGTTCACACTGAAGATGGTCCCGCAGGCCAGAATCCGCTTCGAGCGCGGCCCCGACGGCACGATCGTCGCCCTCCACGTGCTGGGGATGCGCGGCGAGTGGGAGATCACGAAGCGCCAGGAGTAGGGACCGGGTCGTCCCGGCTGCCAGTGGGTGCCCGAATCACAGCCGGCGCCCGTCGGCACATCGAACCAGGCATGGCGCTTGTCGCCACAACGAATCAGGCATCGGGTCAGCGTGACATCACGTTCATCCAGCTTCCAGCTGCTGTTCCTTGCCGACACCCACCTCGGTTTCGACCAACCCGTCCGCCCGCGGGTGAAGCGACGTCGGCGCGGCCCGGACTTCTTCGCCAACTTCCGCCGGGTCCTGGCCGCTGCCCTCGAGCAGCAGGTCGACCTCGTGCTCCACGGCGGCGATCTCTTCTTCCGCTCGAGGGTCCCCGAGACCATCGTGGATCAGGCCTACCGCGAGCTCCTCGCGTTCGCCGACCACGGCATCCCGCTCGTCATCGTTCCAGGGAACCACGAGCGGTCTCGCCTGCCGACGTCGCTCTTCCTGCAGCATCCGAAGATCCACGTCTTCGACGCGCCCAGAACACTCCGGTTCGGGCTCGGGGGCGCGCGTGTCGCCCTGGCGGGATTCCCCAGCGTACGGAGGAACGTGCGAGCCGACTTCCGACAGCTGGTCGCTGCCACCGGTTGGAGCGACGCTCCTGCCGACATCCGGCTGCTCTGTCTGCATCAGACCATCGAAGGGGCGACGGTGGGGCCCACGGGATACACGTTCCGAACCGGTCACGATGTGATCCGGCAGCGGGACCTGCCCGCGTCGTTCCACACTGTTCTCGCGGGCCACATCCACCGACACCAGGTCCTGTCACTAGAAGAGGACGGCGGTTGTCTTCTGCCGGTGATCTATCCCGGCTCGACCGAAAGGACATCCTTCGCCGAGGCCGACGAGACGAAGGGCTACTGCCGGCTCGTCTTCGCCCCGTCACGAGGCGGTGACTGGAGCCTGGATCGCAGCGAGTTCGTACCCCTCCCCTCTCGACCGATGGTGACGGTCGAGCTGCCGGCCCGGCTGGCTCCGTCCGGCGTCGAGGCCTTCCTGGCCGACGTGGCTCGGAACGCGCCGGCCGATGCCATCGTTCGCTTCACCGGTTCGCAGACAGTCTCCCCCGAGACGCGTCGGGCGTTCGGATCTGCTCGCCTCGCCGACTGCCTTCCGTCCAGTATGAACGTCCAGCTCGGCTCTGGCTTCTTCGACGGCCGCGGACCGGAGCGGGCAACATGAGAGACAACGACCGCGGAAAGCTGGCAGCGGAAATCCGCGAGACTGCCCCCCGCGCCCCGGGCGTGTACGCCTTCTTTGACGCAAGTGGCCGGCTGCTCTACGTCGGCAAGTCGGTGAAGCTGCGGCAGCGGATGGGAAGCTACTTCCAGCATGACCCCGTCGCCGCGGAGCCGCACCTCGGCCGGCTGGTCACGAGCACTCGGAGCTTCGCCTGGTGGCAGACGCGGTCCGTGCTCCTGGCGCTCCTTCTGGAGGACGTCCTGATCAAGGAGCACCTCCCACCGTTCAATACCCGCCAGCGAGAGACGCCGGAGAACCGGTATCTGGAGCTGACGGACGACGACTTCCCGACCTGCCTGATCGTCGGACACGATCCCGACTTCGGTACGAGGGACGTGTTCGGCCCGTACCGGGACAAGTACTTCGCCGCCGCGCTCCAGGGGATCCTCCACGAGACGCTCGGCATCCGCACGTGCAGCGAGCGTGAGCCGATCAAGCGGTGCCTGGAGCACGACATAGGTCGGTGCGCAGGGCCGTGCCGCGGAGCACTGGTCCCAGGCGAGTACCAGAAACGGGTGGCGATGGCCCGGGACTTCCTGCGCGGGAACGCGGGATTGCTGCTGGACCGGCTCGTCGGTGCGAGGGACCGCGCCGCAGCGTCGAAGCGCTACGAAGAGGCCGCGCGTCTGCGCGACGCCATCGACGCGTGCCGGCGCTTCGAAGCCCACGAGAGATTCGCTCGGCGGTTCACCGAGGGCGTTTGCGAGGTCGAGAGCGCCGAGGACGGCATCGACTACCGCTTCGCTCGCGGTGCCCTGGTCGCACCCCGTGTCGTGGTCGTGGCGCACGGACAGAGCAAGCAGCAGATCGCATCGAGTCTGGCCGGCCTCCGCCCGGAATCAGCCGGTCGCCGCGCCGTGTCCATTCTCCATCAACCACCGTCTTCCGATCGCCGACTCCTCGCCGATCGAACCAGGATCGTCTGCAACTGGGTCCGCCGTCTGGGCGACGGCTGCGACGTTCGATTCGTCGACGTGGAGGATTCGATCCCGGGGAGCGACCTGGCTCGCCTGGGCTGAGTGCTGCGGATGCGCGGAGAGAGATAGCGGTGCGGGTGTCGTTCGCACCCCACGTCCGGAGGTAGTACGACCCTCGGGGAGCAGATCACCGTCCGCCACTTCAATACTGCAATGTGACGGTACTACGTAAGAAGGAGCGTCTTCCGCTCTTCGACGAGCCTCCCCACGTGAATCCGGTAGAGGTAGACACCGCTGGCCACGGGGGCGCCGCGATCGTCGCGGCCGTCCCACTCCGCTTCGTGCAATCCCGCGGTGAGGGGCCGTGCCAGGAGCTCGCGCTCGTTCCGCGATTGACACCGCGGTCGTCGCGTGACACGATCGTATTCAGTAGCACCATCGGTCACATATGGACCGCATTCCCCCTCCTCTAGATGAGGAACGAGGCCATGAGTTCCCGAACCGATCGCGCGCGTGGAGCCGTCGCCCCGCTCATCAGCTACATGAACCGCTTCAGCGGACTCTAATCCCTCAGTGCCACTCCCGTTGCCCTGCGATCGCGCCATCTCTGGTGCGAACCGCGCACTTTCCAATCATCTGGAAACGAGAATGGAGCTGAGATGAAAGTCATAGTCTTGGGCGCGGGGCTCGTCGGCGGGCCCATGGCCATCGATCTGGCCAGAGATGAGGGATTCGAAGTAGCCGTGGCCGACACAGACGAGGAAGCGCTGCAGAAACTGATCGGAGCCAACCCGAGGATCGCAGCCACCAGGGTGGACCTGTCGGAGACGGACGTAGTGAAGGCCCTGGCTGCAGACCACGACCCCCCGAGAACCCCTTCGACCTGGATGCCCTCGCGAAGGAGAAGGGGGTCACCGCTGTAGTCGACTGCGGTGTGGCTCCGGGAATGAGCAACGTACTGATCGGGCACGTGGATCAACTGCTCGACAGTACCGAAAGCGTACTCATCTACGTCGGCGGTCTGCCGGAACTCCGAGAGTTGCCCTATGAGTACAAGGCCGGCTTCTCGCCGATCGATGTGATCGAGGAGTACACGCGGCCTGCCCGCTACGTGGAGAACGGCCAACTGGTGGTCCGCGAAGCACTCTCGGACCCTGAGCTGATGGACTTCCCGGGGATCGGTACCCTCGAGGCATTCAACAGCGACGGCCTGCGCACCCTGGCCGACACCATCGACGCTCCCAACATGAAAGAGAAGACCCTGCGCTACCAGGGCCACCTCGAGAAGATGGCCGTGCTGCGGGCGACCGGCCTGTTCAGCAAGCAGGAGATCGATGTCAACGGCACGAAGATCCGTCCGATCGACTTCACGGCGAAGCTGCTGTTCCCCATGTGGGAACTGAAGCCGGGTGAGGTGGACATCACGGTGATGCAGGTGATCATCGAGGGCGAGATGGACGGAA
>JALGVU010000471.1 GCA_025774545.1 bacterium
ACCCCCTATGGCTACACGTGCTAGGCCACGCGATTCCGGCGCCTCCGAGGGCGACGTCTATTTCCTTGCCGACGCCCATCTCGGAGCTGAGTCTGAGTCAGCCGAGTTCGCCAAGGAGCGCGATCTCGTGGCCCTCCTCACCGCCCTCCGCGGCCGCGCCGCGTTCCTTTACCTCGTGGGCGACGTGTTCGATTTCTGGTTCGAATACCGCCGCGCCACCACGATTCAATCACCCTCGGTCCTCGGCGCCCTCTCGAAGCTCTCGAGCGCCGGTACGGTCATCCGCTTCCTGGGAGGTAACCACGACTACTGGGCCGGGGGCACGTTCGAGTCGTTGACGGGAGCCGCGGTCTTCCGCGACCCGCTCATAGAGACGCACCACGGGTTGCGCCTATTCACGGCCCACGGAGACGGCCTCCCGTCGGGCGATCTCGGCTACCGCGTCCTCAGGGCGATCATCCGGAGCCGTCCCGCCATCGCCGCCTTCCGGATCGTCCCTCCCGGGATCGGCGCCGCGGTCGGGCGCTGGGCCTCGGGCTTGAGCGAGATCACCGACGAGCGCATCCGGAACGCCATCCCCGCGATGAGGGCGTTCCTGCTCGGCAAGCTCGAGGACGGTTTCGACGCCGCGATCGTCGGCCACGTCCATCGCCAGCTGATCTGGCGGACCGACCGCGGCACGGCCGTCATCGTCGGCGACTGGATGCGGAGCCGGTCGGTCGTTCGCCTCGCAGCCGACGGGTTCACGACCCTCCGCTGGTCGAACGGCGCCCTCGAGGAGACCTCGCCCGAGGTTCCCAAGGAGGAGCCCGTCGCCGCAGACTGAGCGCGCACACGCGCAAGCTCGACGTTAGGCGAGGGCGCGTGACAGCCAGGGCTCCGACGCGCGGGCGCGCCACGCCCGAGATGCAGACGCACGCCCGCCACGCTCAAGACGCAAACGCACGCGCGCCACGGCGCTCCCGCCGTCGTGCTCCCTGTGACTCCCGCACGTCCGGGGAGGTTTCCCCAGGCTTCCTTACAGCGTGAAGCCCAGTGATATTCGGTGGGTGTCTCCGAGGTCGGAGTAGAACGGAACGTAGGCGTAGTCGACGCGGAAGTTCCGGACCTTCGCGCCCAAGCCGACCGACATGTTCTGGTTGTCCCATCCGGTCCGGTAGCCGAAGCGGAGGGCGATCATGTCGGCGTACTCATACTCGATACCGAAGTGCATCTTGGCGTCGCCGTCGTTCGGAACGACCGCGTCGCCCACGAGCAGAACGTCGCCCCTGAGCGGCTCGAACGGCGCCTCGAACGCGGCGCCGATCCGGTACGTGACCGGCAGGTCGAACTCGTCCTCGATGAAGCTCATCCCGGGACCGAGGTTCTGGATCGCGAGCCCCGCCGTCAGCCCCTCAACCATCGGAACGCGATAGAGCGCACCGAGGTCGGCCGCGAAGCCGCGCGCCGTCTCCTCGTCGATCTTCTCGTTCAGGAACTTGACCGAACCTCCGACGTCCAGGTGATCCGTCAGTCGTCGCGCGTAGCTCCCGGAGATCGAGACGTCGAACACCCCGAACGTGCCGATCGGCTCGGACGTCGGGCCCTCGCGCCGCTCGAGATCGTCCATGTAGAGCCCCACGATCCCCAGCCCGAACGCCTGATCGCCGTACGAGCGGACCCCGCCCGCGTACTCGTAGCGGATCCCCTCGAACCACTCGCTGTGCATGAGGACGAAGTCCATGTTCTCGACGTCCACGAGACCAGCGGGGTTCCAGTAGATCGACGACGCGTCGCCGCCGACGGCGACGTAGGCGTCGCCCAGCGCGATCGCCCGGGCGCCGACGCCCAGCTTCAGAAACGCGAGGCCCGTCGAACCGTCCTCGGCGTGGACCGCAGACGTGAGAAGCAGGAACACCAGCACGACAAGGATCGGGATCGCTCGCTTCATCGGGTCCTCCACGTGATTCGGTGCGCGGGGCCGGACCTCGGATATCGCGGCCGGACGTGTCGATCCGGACCGGCCGCTCGACTCGCGGGTCTGCGCCCACGGAGGTAAAGACGCTGTGGAGCTGAGTTTAATCAACCGAACTCGGGCGTGCAAGCCGATTCTCTCTGGCAGGCGGGTCCGGGGAGTGCGGGGACGCCTCGAGCCGCCGGGAGGCGCGGAGACGTCGCGGACGATAGGGTCGCCTCGGCCTGCCGAGCCCGGTCCACGCCGAGCCGGGCAGGATGGGCGCCGCCGCCGGACTCGACCCTCTCCCGCGGCCCCGATCCACCCCATGAACGAGCGGCAGGAGACCGAAGGTGCCGCCGGCCTCCTGCCGCCTCGAGTGCGCCGTACGGACGTCGGCGCAGGCGTGTTCTCCGTTGAGTGCTTCGCTTCGCTCGGCCCTCGGTCGGTGCCGGGTAGGAATCGCTCCGCCCCTTTTCGAAACAACTCCCCCCGGCTCCGAACCCCGTTCTGCGCAGAACGCAAGCGCTCAGCCCTTACAGGTATCAAGGTCCGTGCCAGGTCGAGGATGTCCCGGGCGTGCGTCCATGTGCCGTCGTAACTCACCGTATCCATTGGCGTTACGAGCCAAGATGCCCCCAATGCGCCGCAGCGGGGATCCGCGCCACGAGCGGGACTGTAAACTCCGTGTACGGAATCCCTCTGGGACGTCCCCGGAAGTTGACAGTCCGTTCGGCGGTTGCTGCGGAGCCGCCAGGTGAGGGGCTTCACCCCCAGTCGCGAGCGGGCTTGGCCGGCCACGGAGACCGTGCGATACT
>JALGVU010000145.1 GCA_025774545.1 bacterium
CATCGACGTCCCACTCCCTCGAGTCGGTCGGGACCGTGTGGCTCGTCTGGAGCATTCGTGCGTCGAGGGCGATGTTGCCCGAGAACGCGAACATGATCCCGAAGCCGAACCCCAATCCTCCTCCGAGGTCCAGGTCGTCCGTGTCGCCGTCGTCGGTCAGGTCGTTGTCGTTCGAGTAGCCCCCGCCTGTCGCGAGGGTGAATCGTGGCAGCTCGAGCGCGATCTCTGCGCCCCTGCGGGCGAAACGGCTCGTTCGGCGACGTGCGGCGCCCTCGCGCGATCGCGCGGCGGCGGAGCACGCGAGCGCGACGAGCACGATCGCGACCACCGCGGCCGCGGCGCCTCTGCGCGCGCTAGCCCGTCGTCTCGTCCTTGATTCTCCGGGACCTCGTACGGGTGCTTCTCCAGGATGAACTCCTCGAGCGCCTTCGCTCGCGCCGCCCTCGTCTTGAAGAGGCAGAGCCACTCGGTCGCCGCCTCGATCGAGTCCCGCCACCAGTAGGTGCTCTCGATCGGCCCGAGAAGCTGCCCGCATGCGGCGAGCCTCCTCTCGACGGCCTCGCGGATGAGCTGGTCCGCCACGTCGCGGTCGTCGACCGTCGTCTGAAGCTGGACGAACTGGGGCTTCATGGTCCGAGATTCCGTCTGGAAACGGGGGCGCGTGCGAGCGCGAGAACTCGGCCCGGCGCCGAGCCCGCACGTCACGTGATGTGGGGGGGATCGATCGTCCGGACGGCGGGATCCCGCGGCCGCGGGCGGCCGCCGTGCGGCAGAAGCGGCGCGCCCACGGGGGCTCTCTGCCCCCCTCGCACGGCGCGCCGGTTCCGGCGGCTTCTACAAGAGTATATACCGCAGGACGAAGAGCGCGGCAAGACAATAAACGAGCCAGTGGACCTCGCGCCCCCTCCCCGAGAGCGCCTTGATGAGCGGGTAGCTGATGAAGCCGATGGCCAGTCCGTGGGCGATGCTCGACGTCAGGGGCATGACGACGATCGTGAGGAACGCCGGGATCGCGTCCGAGTAGTCGTCCCAGTCGATCCGGGTCACGCACTTCATCATGAGGCAGCCGACCACGATCAGGGCGGGCGCCGTGATCGGGTGCAGGAGGATGCCGGTTCCGACGTCGTGTCCTCCCCCGAACATCTCCGCCAGCGGCGAGAAGAAGAGCGCGAGAAGGAAGAGGCCCGCCGTGGCCACGTTCGCGAGGCCCGTCCGGCCGCCCGCGGAGACGCCGGCGACGCTCTCGACGTAGCTCGTCGTCGTCGACGTGCCGACCGCGGCCCCGACCATCGTTCCGATCGAGTCGGTGACGAGGGCCTGGTTGACGCGCGGCATCGTGCCGTCCTTCATGAAGCCCGCGCGCTCACCGACGCCGATCAGCGTTCCGACCGTATCGAACATGTCGAAGAAGAGCAGGACGAAGATAGGAGCGAGGTACTCGAGTCGGAGCGCCGCGCCGGGCCTCATCTTCATGAAAGTCGGTTCGAGCGTCGGGAGCGCGAAGACACCGCTGAACCGGACGACCCCCGTCGCGAGTCCTACGAGACCCGTCACGAGGATGCCCCAGAAGATGCCTCCCCGGACCTTGGCCGCCATGAGGACAGACGTCACGGCGAGGCCGAAGAGCGCGAGCAGGACCGGCGGCTCCTTGAGCGGCCCGAGCGTCAGAAGCGACGCGGGGTGCGCCTGGATGATCCCGGAGTCCTTGAGACCTAAGAACGCGATGAAGACGCCGATGCCGGCCGCGGTCGCGAACTTGAGCGGGGCCGGGATCGCCGTCACGATGAGCTCGCGCACGCGCGCCACGGTAAGGACCGTGAAGACAAGACCCGAGATGAAGACGATCCCGAGCGCGATGTCCCACGGGACTCCCATCTGTCCGCAGATCGTGAAGCTGAAGTACGCGTTCAGGCCCATGCCCGGCGCGAGCGCGATCGGGTAGTTCGCGAGAAACGCCATGAGGAGCGTGGCGACCGCGGAGGCGATGCAGGTCGCCGCCATGACGGCGCGGAAGTCCATCGCGGCGCCACCGGGATCCGAGAGAAGCGCCGGGTTCACGAAGATGATGTAGGCCATCGCCATGAAGGTCGTCGCGCCGGCCAGGAACTCGGTGCGGACGGTCGTTCCGTTCTCCATGAGCTTGAAGAGCCGCTCCAGCATGGCTCCTCCCCGTGAAGAGGAACGAGAGGGCTACTCGTATCGGAGCGCGTCGATTGGGTTCAGCATGGCTGCTTTGCGGGCCGGGTAGTAGCCGAAGAAGACGCCGATCACCGCGGCGAAGCCGAACGCGAGGAACACCACGGCCGGCCTCACGACGGTCGTCATCCCGACGACGTTGTTGAGCACGTGCGTGACCGAGTAGGCAAGCGCCGTCCCGATCGCGCCGCCGACGAGACTCAGGACGACCGATTCGGTCAGGAACTGCGCGAGCACGTCTGCGCTCCTCGCTCCCACCGCGAGGCGGATGCCGATCTCGCGCGTCCGCTCCGTGACCGACACGAGCATGATGTTCATGATCCCGATGCCGCCCACGACGAGCGAGACCGCCGCCACGGCGCCAAGAAGGAGCGTCATCACCCGCTGCGTCTCCGTCGCCGTCTCCATCAGATCGGCCTGGCTGTAGATCCGGAAGCCGTCCTCCTCGTCGGGCCGCAGCCGGTGGGAGTTCCTGAGGATCTCGGTGACCTCATCGATCGCGGCGTCGCTCTCCTCGAGGGACGCCGCGCTCACATTGATCATGCTGATGTAGCGGCCGCCGGCCAGACGGTAGAGCCCCGTCGTGACCGGGACGAGGACCACGTCGTCGTAGTCCGAGCCCCAGGGTGATTGCCCCTTCTCGCCCAGCGTGCCGATCACCTTGAATGGCGTGTTCCTGACGCGGATCTGCTCGCCGATCGGGTCATTCCCGTCGAAGAGCTCGTCGATGATCGTCTTCCCCAGAAGCGCCACCTTCGCCTTCACCCGGACGTCCCGATCCGTGAACATCTCGCCCGACTCGAGCTTCCACGCCCGGATGTCGAGGTACGCGGGCGAGACGCCGTAGACGCTCGTGCTCCAGTTGCCGCTGCCCCCAATGATCTGAGCGCCGGTCCGCACGATGGGCGAGACGCCCGCGAGGAGCGTCGCCTCCTCTTCGATCCGCTGCGCGTCCTCGAGCGTGAGCTTGTTCTTGGTCCCGGCGCCCAGGCTCACGTTCCCGGAGTGGCCGCGCTCGGGGAAGATGATGATGCTGTTCACGCCGAGCGAGGAGATCTGCGCCTCGACGTCTGCCTGCGCGCCCGCGCCGATCCCGACCATGACGATCACGGCCGCGACGCCGATGATGACGCCGAGCGACGTGAGGAGGCTGCGCATCCTGTTCTTGAGGATGCTCCTAGAAGCAACGCGAAGGAGTCGGCGGAACCGCTTCATGTCCTCACCAGCCCTTCGCGCGTGGGATCATCGCTCAGGTAGAGGTCGTCCGCGGCCGGCATGGCATCGAGGTCCTTCGTCGCGCTCCTCCGATCCCACACGGGACGATCGCCGACGATGCGGCCGTCCCGCATGACGATGATCCGCTTCGTGTACTCCGCGATGTCCGGCTCGTGCGTCACCAGGAGAATCGTGATCCCCTGATCGTTCAGGTCCTGGAAGACCGACATCACGTCGACCGACGTTCGACTGTCGAGGTTGCCGGTCGGCTCGTCGGCCAGGATGATCGACGGTCGGTTCACGAGGGCGCGCGCGATCGCGACGCGCTGCTGCTGCCCTCCCGACAGCTCGTTCGGCTCGTGATCGAGGCGGTCGGCGAGGCCGACGCGCTCGAGCGCCTCGATGGCGCTCGCCCGGGGATCATCGATGCGTGACGAGTGGTCGTAAAAGAGAGGAAGCTCAACGTTGTCGAGCGCCGACGTGCGCGCCAGGAGGTTGTACGTCTGAAAGACGAACCCGAGTCGCTGGTTGCGGATCTCGGCGTACTGATCGCGGGTGAGCCCGCTGACGTCGGCGCCGTCCAGGTAGTAGTCCCCGGACGTCGGCTCGTCGAGGCATCCGAGCACGTTCATGAGCGTCGACTTCCCCGAACCCGACGCTCCCATGATGGAGACGAACTCGCCCGCCGCGACCTTGAAGTCGACGCCGCGGAGCGCGCGGACGATCAACTCGCCCATCACGTAGTCCTTCGTGAGGCTCTTGGTCTCGATCACAGGGCGCATGCTATTTCTTCGTCCTCCGTCTCCCTCTGCCCATCGAGGTGGCGAGCGGGTTCCTCGAGCCCGATGCCTCCTCCTCTTCCTCCGCGACGTCCGTGATCACGCGCATCCCCTCCTCGACGGCGTCGCCGCTCACGATCTCGGTCGAGCGGCCGTCGGTCGCGCCCTTCACGATCTGGGTCACGTCGAGGCGGCCGTTCTCGTCGAGGTAGAACACTCGCCCCACGTTGTCGGGAAGCTCCATCCCGAAACCGAAGCCTCCGGGAGATCCTCCGCCGTGACCCCGCCCCCCGGAGGAGGCGCGCCCGCCCTCGCCGTCCTTCTCTCGCCCAGCACGCATCTGCTCGCGGACCGAGTCGGGCATGGCCTCCACGCGTTCCCGCATCGCGTCCCTCATCTCCATCATCATGCTCATCGAGGGCTTCAAGCGGAGCGCGGCATTGGGAATGAGCAGGACGTTCTCCCGCTCCTCGATCAGGAAGTCGGTCGTCGCCGTCATCCCGGGGAACAGGAGCCCCTCGTCGTTCGCCGCGTCGACGACCACCGTGTAGTTCACGACGTTCTGGACGGTCTGGGGCTGGAGCCGGACCTCACGCACGGTTCCGTGGAAGTCCTGCTCGAAGTATGCCTCGACGGTGAAGCGGACGGTCTGCCCATCGGTGATCTGCCCGATGTCGCCCTCGTCGACGTACGCGAGGATCTCCATCTCCGCAAGATCCTCGGCGATCACGAAGAGCGTCGGCGTCGAGAAGCTGGCCGCGACCGTCTGGCCGGGCTCGACGTTCCGGGCGATCACCTTCCCGTCGATCGGCGACCGAATGACGGCGTAGTCAAGATTCGCCCTCGTGCGATCGAGGCTGGCCTGCGCCGAAAGAAGCGAGGCCTCGTACGACATTCTGTTCGCCCGGGACTCCTCGATCTCCGATTCGCTGATGAGGTCCTTCTCGTAGAGCTCCTGTGCCCTCTCGTGATCGAGCTCCGCCTTCCTGTACTGGGCCTCGGCCCTGAGCAGGTTCGCGCGCCCGTCCCTGACCGAGGCCGCGAGGAGCGTCGTGTCGAGAACCGCCAGCACCTGCGAGCGCCGCACGTCGTCGTTGTAGTCCGCGTAGACGCGCGCCATCGTGCCCGACACCTGCGTCCCAACGTCGACGGTGCCCACGGCGCTCAGCGTGCCGGTCGTGGAGATCACGTTCTCGAGGTCGCCGCGCGTGATCTCGGCGAACTCGTAACGGTCATCCGCCGCCTCGCCTGTTCTCGCGCGGATGGACCACACGACGAGGATCGCGGCAACAACGATGATTGCAGATACGACGAATCTCTTCATGTCATGAGCCTCTCGAATCCCATCCGGCGGTCGTCACTTCACGTCCCTCCAATCTAACAGCACGGGAGGCAGCGCGAAAGCCGAATCCCGCGCGGTGCTAGAACCCTCGGCCGGACCCGCGGCCACCTCCCCGCTTCCCGCCGGGGCGCATGTGCTGCCGGCGCTCCGCGAGAGACGTGCGATACGCCTTCATCTGATCGTCCGTCAGGATCTCGGCGAGCCGCTCCTCGGTTCTGGCCCTGTGCTCCCCGATCTTGACGCGCACGGCGCCCATCGTGTCGCGGCTCGGCGGATCGTCCGAATTCGAGAAGAGCGCCTGCCGCTCGGCCTCTGCCTCGTCGAGGATCTCGGTCACGACCGGGACCTGCTCCTCGGTGAGGGCGAGCTCAGCCACGATCTCCTCCGCGCTCGGCCCACGAGGTCCCGCGGGCCGCCCGCGGCTCGGCGCCGGCTGGCTCCCGGACGAACATCCAGCGAGCGCGACGGCACACACGAGAACCACAACTGCACCGACTCGAGGAAGGCGGGATCGCCCTCTCATGGATGGCCTCCTGTTGCGTTTGCCTCGTTCGGTCGCGGCGAAGTGGACGCGGGCGACCCGGATCCGTTCCGCGGGCCGCCCGCATCCCTGGGGGGGGAATCGTGCTACTCGGAGCCGTCTCCGGGTGCCGGAGGCGGGCCGTCATCCGGCGCGGTCCAGGGACAGACACCCATCCCCGGGTACCCCATGCCGGTACCGCCCTGCATCATCGGGTGGCGCCCCATGTGGCCGCCCATCCCGCGACCCATCGGACCGGCACCGCGTCCCGTCCGGCCGCCGTGAGCCATCGGGCCGCACATGCCTCGACCGCCCATACCATGACCACCCATCATGAGACCGTTCCCGAATCTCTCCGCAAAGCCGCGGTCGAAGAGAGTTCGCTGGTCGTCGTCGAGGAGCGCCCGGATCTCCTTATGCTGCTTGAGCTTGAGCTTCATGAGCTCGACGCGAACCTCGGACATCTCCTCGATCTTCCGCTCGAGCGCCCCGAAGTCGGGCTCGTCGGCCTCGAGGACGTCGTGAACCTCGAGGGCCATGGCGTGCACGCGGTTCGTGAGCTCGACCCTCTCATCCTCGAGACGCTCCCTGATCTTCTCGATCTGCTCCGTCTGCCCGGTCGTGAACTCCGGTCCGAACCCACCACCCATGCCCCGACCTCCCCTGCCCCCGCCGCGCCTGGCAAGCGCCGGAGTCGCGATCAGGGCCG